>NZ_JBEXXQ010000003.1:0-42439 GCF_040630525.1 Streptomyces sp. NPDC005799 | reverse complement strand
GCCGCGCGCCGCCCGCCCCACGCCCCCGCGCGGCCGGCCGCGGCGCCGCGCCCCGCGGCGGGCGGCCGCCGCGCCCCCCCCCCCGCGCCGCCTTTCCGGTCCTGTCAGCTCGTGGCCCGAACCGCGTCGCGGATCAGCGCGGCGACCTCCTCGGGCCGGGAGACGGCGACCGCGTGCGAGGCGCCCTCCAGCTCGACGGTCGTCGCCCCGGCGCGCTTGGCGCCGAAGCGCTCCACCTCCGGGTTGATCGCCTCGTCCGCGCCCGCCACCAGGGCCCAGGAGGGCTTGGTCTTCCACGCGGCGGCCGAGGCCGGCTCGGTGAACGACGAGGCGGCGAGCGGGCGCTGCGACACCGCCAGCGTCTTGGTGACCGGGGCCGGGACGTCGGCGGCGAAGACGCCGGGGAACGCCTCGGCCTGGATGGTGACCTCGACCGCCGGCTCCCCGCCCTCGACCGGGTACGTCCACTCCTTGAGGTTGCTGCTCAGCGGCGAGAGCGGGAAGCGCCCCTGCAGCTCGCCCAGGCTCTCGCCCTCCTCGGGGACGTAGGCCGCGACGTAGACCAGGCCGACGACGTTCTCCACGGCACCGGCCACGGTGATGACCGCGCCGCCGTAGGAGTGCCCCACGAGGACGACCGGGCCGTCGATCTGCTCGGCCACGGAGGCGATGTATGCGGCGTCGGCGGCCAGCCCGCGCAGCGGGTTCGGGGGCGCGATCACGGGGATGCCCTGGTTCTGCAGCTCCGCGACGACACCGGCCCAGCTGCCGGCGTCGGCGAAGGCGCCGTGCACGAGAAGGGCGGTGGGTGTGGTGGTCATGTCGGCTGTCTCCCGGCTCAGTTGGTGTGGAGGGCCGCGCGCAGGGTGGCGACGGCCTGGTTGATGGCGGCCTCGGCGGCGTGGGTCTCGCGCAGGGCGTTGAGCATCACGAAGTCGTGGATGATGCCCTGGTAGCGCACGGCGGTCACGGCGACTCCTGCCTCGCGGAGTTTGTTGGCGTAGGCCTCGCCCTCGTCCCGCAGGACGTCCGCCTCACCGGTGATGACCAGGGCCGGCGGCAGCCCGGCCAGCTGCTCGGTGGACGCCCTGAGCGGGGACGCGGTGATCTGCGCCCGCTCGGCCTCGTCGGTCGTGTACTGGTCCCAGAACCACTGCATGCCGTCCCGGCGCAGGAAGTAGCCCTCGGCGAACCGGTGGTAGGACGGCGTGTCGAAGCTCGCGTCGGTCACCGGGTAGAACAACACCTGCTGTACCAGCGGGACATCGCCGCGCTCCTTCGCCTGCAGGGTCAGCGCCGCCGTCATGTTGCCGCCCACCGAATCACCGGCCACCGCCAGCCGGGAGCCGTCCAGGTCCTTGGTGGAACCCTGCTCGACGACCCACTTCGCGACCGTGTAGTTCTGCTCGATGGCGACCGGGTAGCGCACCTCGGGCGAGAGGTCGTACTCGGGGAAGACCACGGCCGCACCCGCGCCGACGGCGAGTTCGCGCACCAGTCGGTCATGGGTGTGGGCGTTGCCGAAGACCCAGCCCGCGCCGTGGATGTAGAGGATGACCGGCAGGGTGCCGGTGGCCCCGGCGGGCCGGACGACGCGTGCCCGGACACTGCCGGTGGGGCCGCCGGAGACGGTGATCCACTCCTCGTCCACCGCGGGCTTGGCGATCTCGCCGGACTGCACCTCGTCGACGGCCTTACGGCCCTCGGCGGGCGGCAGGTCGAAGAGGTACGGCGGGTTGGCGGTGGCCTCGACGAAGGCCTGGGCGGCCGGTTCGAGGACCGGCTTGACCGGTTCGGCGGTCTGGGACATCAAGTTCTCCCCAAGTGTGTGACTGGTGATGCGCGAGCGCGTCGACGAGCACGCTAGGAGCGCAGGGCCGGGGCGAGTTGACTGCCGGCGCACGACTGCTGGTCCCGGAGCGCACTGGAGCGACCGCCCGCCGTCTCGCGCCACTCGCTCGGGGACATGCCGTAGGCGGCCCGGAACACCCGGCTGAAGTGCGGGGCGCTGAGGAAGCCCCACCGGGCGGCGACGGCGGCGATGGTGTGCGTGCCCCGGATGCGGTGCAGCAGATCGCGCCGGCACTCCTCCAGACGTCGGCGCTGGATCCAGCGGCCGACCGTCATGTCCTCGTCCTGGAACAGCTTGTGCAGATAGCGCACCGAGATGTGATGCGCCGCGGCGATCACTTCGGGAGAGAGGTCCGGATCCGCCAGATGCCGGTCCACGTACCTGAGGATCCTGGACAGCAGCGGCGACTGTGCGCCCGGCGCTTGTGCCGATGCCTCGCCCGAGCGCTCGCTGGCCAGGGTGGCCAGCAGGTTCACGGCGTTCCAGGAGAGCATCTCGCCGATCTCGGGCGGGGAGACGGAGACCGTGTCGGCGAGCTCCGACAGGAACGGGGACAGCAGCCCACCCAGCCGGGAGGACCGGCTGACCGGCGCCGTCAGAACCCGCCGCATGGCCTGTTCCGGCAGTCCCAGCGCCTCGCGCGACACCAGGAACACCTTCAGCCGGGCGCCGTCGGGCAGATCCAGTGACGGAGGGTGGTCGGCGTCGTAGAAACAGATGTCGCCAGGGGAGAGGGCGATGTCCGCGGGAGTCTCCGCAGCGGGTGCGCCGCCCCGGACGCCGACGAGGAGGAACTCGCCGCCGACCCCGGCGGAGAGCCGGTGCGCGCCGGGGCGGGGCAACCGCTCGCCGGGCAGTCGCACCGGCACCGCGTCGGTGACGACGATGTCGAGACCCATGGGCATCCTGCACACCTCCGAACAGGACCGAACAAAAACTTTCATCACCGCGGAGCGTAGAGGGGAAGGTGTGAAAAAAGAGTGACGAAGCAATGGCGACACGGCTGTGACCTGGGGTTATGGACGACGGTTCAGCTCGTCGGCGAAGAGCCGCAGCAGGGGATGCCCGGTGTAGCGTCCCGGTGCCGACTCGGTGACGAGGTGGGCGTCGGCGAGTTCGTCGAGCAGCCGGCGGGCCGTGCGCACCGGGACGTCGGCGAGCGCGGCGGCCGTTTGCGCAGTGAGTTCCGGTCCGGAGCCGGCCGACAGCCGGAACAGTCGGGCCGTGTCGGCAGGCAGACGGCGGTAGGAGCCGGCGAACGCGGTGCGTAGGTCGGCGAAGGCGTCGAGACCTGCGGAGCGGCGCAGTTCGGCGGCGACGGACGCGAGTGGGCCGGTGGCTGCCAAGTGGGCCAGGGCGAGCGGCAGTCGCCCGCAGCGCACCACGATCTCCTCGGCCGCCTCCGCTTCGGCAGGAGTCAGTTCCCGGCCGGTGTGGCGCAGCAGGATCCCGAGCGCGTCCGCGGGGGAGGGCAGACCCAGCCGCAGCGGACGGGCTCCGGCGGCGACCAGCCCGGACAGTCCGCGCCGGCTGGTGATCAGCGTCAGACAGCCGGGCGAGGCGGGCAGCAGCGGCCGAACCTGCTCGGTGTCGAGGGCGTCGTCGAGCAGTACCAGCACCCGGCGACCGGACAGCGTGCTCCGGTACAGACCGGCCAGGGCGTCCGGACCGCTCGGTAGACGGTGCTCGGGCACGCCGAGCGCGGTGAGCAGGGAGCGCAGGGCCGCCTCGGAGGTGAGCGGGTCGTCGAGGGGATCGAAACCCCGTAGATCCAGATGGAGTTGGCCGTCCGGATAGCGCGCGGCGGCCTGGTGCGCCCAGTGCACCGCCACTGTGGTCTTGCCGATGCCCGGCATGCCTGTCACGAGGACCGGTGAGGAGTCCACTGACGCGTGCAGCATGCTCAGTTCGGTCTCTCGGCCCACGAACACGTTCGGGTCCGGCGGGAGTTGCGCGGGCGGTGCGAAGGATTCACGCGGCCTGGACCGCAGTTCCTGGCGGAGCACCCGCGTGTGGGCCGCCGCCAGCTCCGCGCCGGGCTTGACGCCCAACTCCCGTTCCAGCAGGAGCCGTACCGAGTCGTACGCGGCGAGTGCGTCGGCCTGGCGGCCGGCGGCGGCGAGTGCCATGACCTGCCTGGCGTGCAGCGACTCGTTGAGGGGATCGAGCCGGACCGCGCGAGCGAGGTGGGGCAGTACGTGGTCCGGTGCGCCGCACAGCAGGGCCGCGTCGGCGGCCATCACGGTCGTGGCGACGAGTTCGCGCTCGACCTCGGTGAACACGGCGTGGTGGCGCACCGGTGCGGGGATGCCCGCCGCGACGAGGCCTCGCCACTCGTCCAGTGCCGCGGCGAAGTGCCGCAGCGCCGGTTCGGGTCGCCCGGTGGCCGCCTCCCGCTTCGCCTGCCTGGTGAGCTCGCGGAACCTCAGCAGGTCGATCTCGTCCTGGGCCGCCTCCAGCCGGTAGCCGTCGGCCCCGCGCAAAAGGCGGCGGCCGGGGGCCCGGGCCGGCAGTCCTGGTTCCAGCAGGCGGCGCAGCGAGCCGACGTAACGGCGGACCACGTTCGGCGCGCTGGCGGGCGGGCCGTCCGGCCACAGGACGTCGACGATCTCACCTGCGGGCAGAGGCCGGCCCGCGCGTACCAACAGCAGGGCCAGCAGGGCGCGTTGCTGGGGGAAGCCGAGGTCCAGTTCGGTCTCCCCGCGCGTCACCCGCAGGGGCCCCAGCACCTCGAACCGCGTCAACTCGTCGTCCGCCACGCTCTGTCCGCTTCCTCAGGCGAGGTCGCGTGCGCCTTCCTGGGCGAACAACCGGTCCCGGACCTCTTCCGCGTCCGGGTGGCCCAGGGACACGAAGAGGGTGAGCGCCTCGCGCCAGGCGGCGTCGGCCTCGTCGGGGGCGCCCATGGCGAGATGGGTGTCCCCGATGTGGACCAACGTGGAAGCCTCCAGGTAGGGCACACCCAACTCCCGGTACAGGGTCAGGGCGTTGTGGTAGCCCAGCAGGGCGTGCGGGTGGCGGCCCAGTCCGTGCTGGGCGTAGGCGATGCTGTCCCAGGTGGACGCCTGGCCGTAGCGGTCGCCCAGGTCCTGGAGCATGGCGAGGGCTTCGAAACAGTGGCTGAGGGCTTCCCGGTACTGGCCGAGCAGCGCGTGGTACCAGCCGACCGAGTTCAGGACGCTGGCCTGCGCGGCCCGGTCGCCGCTCGCGCGGAACAGCTGCAGCGCCTGCTGGTTGTGGTGCAGGGCGCCGGGGAGGTCGCCCTGCTGGTCGGCCTCCCAGCCGAGGCTGCGATGGGTCTGGGCCCGGCCGATCGGGTCGCCCAGCTCCGTGAAGAGTTCCAGGGCGCGGCGCAGCCGGGGTCGGGAGCGGTCGTGCAGGCCCAGCCGGCCCTCGGCCCGGCCCAGGCCGCGCAGGCCGTGCGCCTCCCAGACCGGCTCGGACAGCCGCAGCGCGCTGGTGAGCGCGGTGCGCTGGGCGGCCAGTCCGTCGTGCCAGTGGCCCCGCCGGTCGAAGAACGGTTCCAGGGACCAGGCGAGGAGGGCGGCGAGACGGTCCCGGCCGGAGTGTGCGGCCGCGTCGATCACGGCCGGCAGGACCGGGTACTCGGCGGTCAGCCAGGCCGAGGCCTGCCGGTCGTCGGACAGGTCCTCCACGCTGACGCCGGCCGGGGGTGGTCCCGGCGGCAGGGGATCGGCGTGCGGGGCGAGGATCCGGTCGGCCGCGTGGGCGGAGTGAACGTAATACGCGTACAGGCGGTCGACGGCCGTGTCGCGGTCCTCCTCGGACGCGACCAGTTCGGCGGCGTGGGCACGCAGCAGGTCGTGCAGGGCGTACCGGCCGGGAACGTGCTCGCTCGCCAGATGGACGTCCGCGAGCTCGGACAGCAGGCGCCGTGCCTCCCGCACCGGAACTCCCGCCAATGCCGCGGCGGCGGGCGCCGAGATGTCCGGGCCGGGATGCAGGCCCAGCAGCCGGAAGAGGCGGGCGGCGCCGGGTGAGACAGCCGCCAGCGACCAGGAGAACACCGCCTCGACGTTCGCGGCCGGGTCGCTCCGGCCGAACCCGTCGAGGCTGCCCTGCGCCGCCCGCAGCTCCGCCGCCACGGCAGACAGCGGGAAGTGCGGGTGGGCGGCGGCGCGCGCCACCACACAGGCCAGCGCGAGCGGCAGCCCGCCGCACAGGGCGGTGATCTCGGCGACCGCCTCCGACTCGCCCGCCAGCCGTGCCGCGCCCAGCCGGCGCTCCAGGAACGCCCTGGCCTGCTCGGCGTCGAGCGGCTGCAGGGTCAGCGTGTGCGCCCCGTGCGCGGCGACCAGCCCGGACAGCCGGCTGCGGCTGGTGACGATCGCCAGACTGCCGGGGGTGCCCGGCAGTAGCGGTCGTACCTGCTCGGTGTCGCGCGCGTTGTCCAGCAGCACCAGGAACCGCCCGCCCGCCAACAGGCCGCGGTACAGGGCGGCTTGGGCCTCCATCCCGTACGGCACCTGTTCCGGCGGCACACCCAGCGCGGCGAGGAAGCCCCGGACCGCCTCGCCCGCGCTCATCACCGAACCGGACGGGTCGAAGCCCCGGAGGTTGACGTACAGCTGCCCGTCGGGGAAGCGCTCGGCGACCCGGTGGGCCCAGTGCACGGCGAGGGTGGTCTTGCCGATGCCCGCCATGCCGCCGATCGCGGAGATGACCACCGCCCCGGTCGCGTCGGACAGGGCCAGTACGTCGTCGAGTTCGGCCTCCCTGCCGGTGAACGTCGCCAGGTCGTGCGGGAGCTGGGCGGGCTTCGGCAGGGCGGCGGTCGAGGGGCCGTCCTGCCGCAACGCGCTGTGGGCGTCGTGCAGTTCGGCGCCGGGATCGATACCCAGCTCGTCGGCGAGGCGGGCGGCCGCGGTGCGGTAGGTGTCCAGTGCCTCCGGCCGGCGTCCCGTGGCCGCCAGCACCAGGATCAGCCGGGCCAGCAGGGGCTCGTCCAGCGGATGGCCGGCCGCCGCCTCCCTCAACCGGGGCAGCACCGTCTCCGGCACCCCGGCGCGCAACGCGGCGTCGGCCGCCTCCCGCACGGCGGCCACATGCTCCCCGTCGACCGCGCCGAACCCGGCCCGCTCGCGCACCTCGGGCGGGGTCCCGGCGGCCACCGGCCCCTGCCACAACTCCAGCGCCTCTGTGAGGAGTTCCACCGCATGCCCGGGCGCGGCCCACCGGGCCTCCTCCCGCAGCGCACGGAAGCGCAGCAGATCGAGCGATTCGGCGTCGGCCGCCCAGCGGTATCCGCCCGCGTTCCGCAGCAGTAGGCGTCCGGCGGCCCGGGCGGGCAGGCCGGGTTCCATCAGGCGGCGCAGCGCCCCGACATGCCGGCGCACCACGTTGAGCGCGCTGTGCGGAGGGTTCGCGCCCCACAGCACGGTCACGATCTCGCCCGCCGGGACGGCCTCCCCGGCCCGTACCAACAGAAGCGCCAGCAGGGCCCGTTCACGCGGACCGCCCAGAGCGAGCTCCGCCCCCGCCCGCCGTACCCGAACCGGCCCCAGGACCGAGAACTCCACCGGCCCCACCCCCCTGTTGATCTTCAGCCCCCATTCGACCCTACGTGATGTTCCGAGTTACCCAGGGTCACGGCAGGAAGGGGCGGCCAGGGCGGGGCCGAGCGTCGTCGGCCCGGAGGGCGCGCCTGGCATCCGGGGCGGCACACCTACGGCCGGTAGCGCGCGGTCACGGCCGTGAGGTACCCCCGCAGCATCACCTTCGCCTCCTCCAGCAGCCGCTCGTCACCCCGTGCGTCGCGCCGGAAGGCCTCCTGGGCCAGCGCGTCCGCGGCCAGGACCGAGGCGTGGCAGGCGCGGGCGAGGGCCTCGTCGTCCCCGGCGAGGTCGAGGGCGAGCAGGACGCGGCGGATCCCGTCGGCCATCCGACGCTTGTGCTCGCGGTCGGCGGCCCGGGTCCGCTCGGTCAGGCCACTGCCGAACCACAGGGCGCGGAAGCCGTGTTCACTGCGGTAGATCGCGGCGTAGGCGTCCACGAGCATGCCGACCGGGTCCGCCCATCGCTCGGTCGCCGCCGCCTCGGCGAAACCGTCCATGGCGGCCTCCAGCTTGGTGAAGTACCCGGCCGCCAGGGCGTCGATGATCGCGTCCCGGTCGGGCAGGTACTGGTACAGCGAGCCGACCGACACCCGTGCCGCCGCGGCCACCCGGGTCGTGGTCAGCGCCTCGACCCCGTCGCGGATCAGGATGTGCTCGGCCGTCTCCAGCACCCGTGCCAAGCGGGCCTTGCTGCGCGCCTGTTGCGGGGTCCGGCGCAGGGGGAGGGCCCCGCCGGGATCCGCGGTGGGCTCTCCCACGAAGGAACCTCCGAACATGAACGTGACATTGTTTCACGTTTAGACTACGGTCGCGCCCATGACCGACTCAAGCTCGGCGCTGGGGCCGCAGCGGGCCGCCGTGGCCGAGGCCTGCCGGCGTCTGGGGGCCGAGGGCCTGCTCATCGGTACGGCCGGGAACGTCAGCATGCGCGTCGAGGACCGGGTCGCGATCACCGCCACCGGCGCGGTGCTCGCCGAACTGACCCCGGACCAGGTGAGCGTGGTCGACCTGGACGGCAAGCTCGTGGCCGGGACGCTGGCGCCGACCTCGGAACTGGACCTGCATCTCGGTGTCTACCGCCGCTACGGCACCGGAGCGGTCGTCCACACCCACGCCCCGATGGCCACCGCGCTCTCCCTCGTCCTCGACGAACTCCCCTGCGTTCACTACCAGTTGCTCGCCCTGGGCGGTACCGTCCGGGTCGCGCCGTACGCCACCTTCGGCACCCCCGAACTCGCCGAGTCGGTGATCGCCGCACTGGAGGGCCGCAGCGCCGCCCTGATGGCCAACCACGGCGCGGTCACCCACGCGACGACGCTCGACAAGGCCGTCGAGCACGCGCTGCTGCTGGAGTGGGCCTGCGGCGTCTACCAGCACGCCGCCGCGCTCGGCACCCCCCGCGTCCTCGATGAACAGCGGCAACTCGCGGTGATCGAGGCCGCGATCGCCCGTGACTACGGCACCACCCACCCCGTACCACCCGCGCAGGAGGAGAAGCGATGAAGGTCGTCACGATGGGCGTGCACGTACTGGACGTGCTGGTACGGCCGGTTGAGGCGATACCCGAGGGCCAGGGTGCCACCCTCGTCGAGGACATCAGGATGACCGCCGCCGGGACGGCGGCCGGCACCGCCCTGACCCTCGCCAAGCTGGGCGCCGACGTCCGCACCGCCGGTGCGATCGGCACCGACCCGACCGGCGACCTGCTCCTGCAACTGCTGGAGCGGGCGGGAATCGACACCGGGCTGGTCGTCCGCCGGATCGACACCTCCACCTCGGCCACCGTCCTGCCCATCCGCCCGAACGGCGACCGCCCCACCCTCCACCTGCTCGGCGCCAACATCACCTACGGCCTCGACGACGTCCCTTGGGACGCGCTGGCCGAGGCGACGCATCTGCACCTGGGGGGACCGGAGTTGATCGGCGCCGAGGTCGCCGCGCGGATCCTCGCGCACGCCAAGGAGCACGACGTCGTCACCTCCGTCGACCTTCTCGCGCCGGGCGAACTGGGCACCTTCGACCAGATCGAGCCGGTCCTCCCGTACATCGACTACCTGCTCCCCAACGAGGACCAGGTCCTCGGCTTCAGCGAGGAGCAGGATCTGGTCACGGGCGCCGGGAGGTTCGTCGCGGGCGGTACCGGTCTTGTCGCCGTCACCCGCGGCGGCGACGGTGCGCTGCTGGTCACGGCCGAGGGCACCGAGACGGTCCCCGCCTTCGACGTCGAGGTCGTCGACACCACCGGCTGCGGCGACGCCTTCTCGGCCGGCTTCCTGCGCGGCGTCAGCCTCGACCGCACCCCGAAGGAGGCCGCCGTACTCGGCAACGCGGCGGCGGCCCTGGTGGCGCAGGGCCTCGGCAGCGACCACGGCGCCTTCGACCTCCCGGAGGCCGACGAGTTCGCGATGACCCACAAGACCCGGTGACCGCCGTGTCACCAATCGAGTGGTGACGGTCGCGGCACGGGCGTACGGTCGGACAGTGGACGGCATCGTTCACTGAGAGCACTTCACCATGAGCAGCAGCCCGCAGCCGACCTCCGCAGCACAGACCACCTCCCGGGCACCGGGCGGTGGCGGGAACGGCATGGCGCTGCTGGTCATCGCGTCCTGCCAGCTGATGGTGGTCCTCGACATCACCATCGTGAACATTGCGCTGCCGCACATCCAGAGCGCGTTGGACTTCTCCACGACCAGCCTGTCCTGGGTGGTCAACGCCTACACGCTGACCTTCGGCGGCCTGCTGCTGCTCGGCGGCCGCACCGGCGACATCCTCGGCAGACGGCGCATGTTCATCGTCGGGGTGCTGCTGTTCGCCGTCGCCTCCCTGCTGGGCGGGCTCGCCCAGAACTCCGGCGAACTGCTCGCCGCCCGCGCTCTGCAGGGCGTCGGCGGCGCGATCGCCTCACCGACCGCGCTCTCCCTGGTCAGCACCACCTTCCCGGAGGGCCCCGAACGCAACCGGGCCTTCGGTGTCTTCGCCGCCGTCTCCGCCGGCGGCGGCGCCATCGGACTGCTGGCCGGCGGCATGATCGTCGAGTGGCTGAACTGGCGCTGGGTGCTCTTCGTCAACGTCCCCATCGGCGTCCTCATCGCCCTCGCCGCGCCCCGCTGGATCAAGGAGTCCGAACGCCACCCCGGTCACTTCGACATCCTCGGCGCGCTGACCTCGACCCTGGGCATGGTGCTGCTGGTGTACGGCTTCATCCGGGCCGCGCAGGAGGGCTGGCGGGACGCGCTGACGCTGGCCTCGTTCGCCGGGGCCGTCGTCGTCCTGGCCGCGTTCATCCTGATCGAAAGGGGTTCCGTCCAGCCGATCACACCCCTGCACATGTTCGCCGACCGTAACAGAGCGGGCACGTACGGCATGATGCTCAGCCTCGCCGCCGCGATCTTCGGCATGTTCTTCTTCCTGACCCTCTTCGTGCAGGACGTGCTGAACTTCAGTCCACTGCGGGCCGGACTCGCCTTCCTGCCGGTCAGCGCCGTCATCGCGGTCGGCGCGGGGCTCGCCTCGCGGTTCCTGCCCCGGTTCGGCCCCAAACCGTTCCTCGTGGTGGGCGCCCTCCTCGCGGCGGGCGGTCTGGCCTGGCTGACCCTGACCGACGTGCACTCCACCTACGCCGGCAGCATCCTCGGCCCGATCCTCGTCTTCAGCCTGGGCATGGGCATGGAGTTCGTGTCGCTGACGCTGATGGCGCTGTCCAACGTCTCCGTCCAGGAGACCGGCGCCGCCTCCGGACTCCTCAACGCCACCCAGCAGGTGGGCGGTTCGCTCGGACTGTCCATCCTGGTCACCATGTTCGGCACGGCCAGCACCAACGAGGCCCACCAGCAGATCCCGCTCTTCCTCGCCCAGGCGACCCCGGCCGAGCGGCTGCGCTTCCGGCGCACCGGACAGCTCCCGAGCCCCTGGTCCGACCAGGTTCTCACGCACGGGATCTCCGCCGCGTTCGTCGTCGCGGCGATCTTCGCCGTGGTCGCGGCCCTGATCGCGGTCGTCGTCATCCAGGTCCGCCCCTCCGACCTGGAGCGCCTCCAGGGCGGCATGGGACCCGGCTCCGTCTGAGACCCCACCCGCGACAGGATTTTCCCGCCCCCATGTCACAGACACGGGGGGCTGTCTCGTCCACAGGGCAGAGACGATTCCGGGAACGGGAAGGTGATCGTTGTGCGGGTGTTCGTGGCAGGCGGGACGGGGGTCCTGGGACGGCGGCTGATTCCGCAGCTCGTCGCCAGGGGCCACCAGGTGACGGCTACGACGACCAGCGCGGCCAAACTGCGGCTGCTGGCGGACCTCGGCGCGGACGGGGTCGTGATGGACGGCCTGGACGCGGCCTCCGTCGGCGAGGCGGTGGCCACGGCACGGCCGGACGCGATCGTGCACCAGATGACCGGGCTCGGCACCGGCCAAGCCGACATGAAGCACTTCGACCGGTTCTTCGCCACCACCAACCGGCTGCGCACCGAGGGCACGGACCATCTGCTGGCCGCCGCCGAGGCGACCGGCGTGTCCACCTTCGTCGCCCAGAGCTTCGGCAGTTTCAACGGCATCCGCGAGGGCGGCTGGATCAAGACCGAGGACGATCCGCTCGACCCGATGACGGGCACGGTGCTGCGCCCGATGATCGAGGCGGTCAACCACCTCGAGGACGTGGTCGTGCGGGCCGGCGGCGCGGTCCTGCGCTACGGCGCGTTCTACGGGCCGGACGCCATCGACGACCAGGTCGAGCTGGTCCGCAGGCGGAAGTTCCCGCTCGTGGGACGCGGCACCGGACACAGCTCGTGGATCCACCTCGACGACGCGGCGTACGCCACCGTCCTGGCCGTCGAACAGCACGCGAAGGGCGTGTACTGCATCGTCGACGACGAACCGGCCCCGGCCGCGGAATGGCTGCCCCACCTCGCGGCCGTCGCGGGCGCCAGGCCGCCGATGCGGGTGCCGAAGTGGCTGGCGCGCCTGTTGGCGGGGGACCTGCCGGTGATCATGATGCTGGAGGGCCGCGGCTTCTCCAACGCCAAGGCCAAACGTGAACTGGGCTGGGAGCCGCGCCACCCGTCGTGGCGCCAGGGATTCAAGGAGGAGCTGGCGTGAGCCGCACGGAGGACTTCGAGGAGCTGCGGCCGCTGCTGTTCGCGATCGCCTACCGCATCCTCGGCAGCGTCAGCGAGGCGGAGGACGCCGTGCAGGAGACCTGGCTGCGCTGGGAGCGCACCTCGACCCTGCCGAGATCGACCAAGGCGTATCTCTCGGCCGTGGTCACCCGGATCTCCGTCGACGTCCTGCGCTCGGCCCGGGTCCGGCGCGAGGAGTACGTCGGCCCCTGGTTCCCCGAGCCGCTGCTCACCGACCCCTACGAGGACCCCGAGCGCTCGGCGGAGCTGTCCGACTCACTGTCGATGGCGGCGCTGCTGCTGCTCGAACGGCTCTCCCCGCTGGAGCGCGCCGTGTTCGTGCTGCGCGAGGTGTTCGGCTTCGGTTTCCCGGAGATCGCCTCGGCCGTCGACCGGTCCGAGGCGGCGTGCCGGCAGCTCGCGGTGCGGGCGCGACGGCACATGGACGCGGGCCGGCCGCGCTTCGAGGCCGACCGCAAGGAGCGCGAGGAACTCGCCGAGCGGTTCTTCGGCGCCTTCCGGGAGGGCGACGTCGACGGACTGCGGGACCTGCTCGCCGCCGACGTCCAGCTGGTCGGTGACGGCGGCGGCAAGGCGCCCGCGCTGGCCAACGCCGTCCGCGGCCCGGAGAACGTGGCCCGCTTGATCGCCTCGTTCGTCTCGATGTGCGTCGCCACAGGGGTCGTGGCCGAGCCACACCTGGTGAACGGCCAGCCGGGCGCGCTCTTCCGCGACCGGGACGGCAGGGTCGTGAGCACCTTGGCGCTGGACATCCTCGGCGGACGGATCCAGACGATCCGTGGGGTCGTCAACCCGGACAAGCTCGGACACCTGGGCCCCGTGGCGGACACGTGGGCGCTCAAGGACGAGGCGATGCGGACACGCCGCCGCCAGCCCGACCCCACGGGCTGAGCGCCCCGCTCAGGACACCGACGTGCCGCCCCACTCCTCCGGGGCCACGTCCGCCAGCGTCTGGGAGAACGTCCAGTGGTGGCCGGCCGGGTCCTCGGCCGAGTACTGGCGCTCGCCGTACTCGAAGTCGGTCGGCTCCATGAGGATCCGGGCGCCGTGCGCACGGGCCCGCTCGCAGTGCGCCCGGGCGTCCTCCACCCGGACCGTCACCGAGTGCGTGACCTCGCCGGGACGCGGTGGACGGCGGTCGTGCCGGACGTCCCCGATGATCACCGCCCCGTCGCCGAAGGCGAGTTGGGAGCGGTGGTCCTCGCCGATGCGTACCCGCTCGGTGAACCCGAAGGCCTCGCCGAGCCAGGCGACGGCGGCCCGCACGTCGGGGTAGATCAGGACGGGGATGACCGTCGCGGAGGGGATGGAGCGGTTCGGCCTCATGACTGGCTCCAGGCGTTCGTGTCCCGTGGCGCGGAGGGCGTGGGCACCAAGCCCAGGCGCTGGGCCCGCAGCACCGTACTGATGCGGTCGCGTGTGCCCAGTTTGCGGTAGATCTTCTCGACGTGCTTGTGCACCGTGCGATCCGATATGCCGAGCCGCCGGCCGATCGCGGCCGCGGTCAGCGCGTCCGCCAGCAGCACCAGGACCGCCGTCTCACGGGGCGTCAGCCCGCAGTCCGGGGCCGCTGAGGGGTCGGTCGAACGCCGGTGGCGTTCCAGGAGTTGCCGCTGCTGTTCCACGGCGGCCAGCAGGGGCTGGAGCTGGGCCGCCAGCCGGAGATGGTCGTCGGTGAAGTCCGTACCGGAGCGGTAGACCATGCACCCGGTGACCGGGGTCGTCGTTCCGGGCAGCGGGATCGCCAGGACGTGGTCGGCGGCCATGAGGTCGCCGATCAGCTCCGCGGTGGGGCTCGACGACCAGGCCCGCCCCGCCGCCCGGCGCGCGGTCAGCGGGGTGCGGTCCGGGCCGGAGGAGTACAGGGACGCGAAGGGGTAGCCCTCCCGCAGCAGGCCCACGGCCTCGTCCCCGAGCACCGCGAACTCGGCGGCGACGGCGGACGGCATGCCGACCGTGCCCCCGGACTCGTTCCAGTCGTCCAGCTTGTAGATCAGACTCTCACCGCCGCACAGGCCGGGCAGGGCGTCCGCGAGCATCGGCCACAGCCGCTCGGGCTCCCGTTCGTGCAGTGCCGCGACCGCCACCGACAGCATGCGTTCCTGCGCCCCGACCAACACCTGTGCCACGTTCCCACTCCGCTCGTGCGCCGCGTACGCAGTTGTACCCATACCGGCGACGTCCAGCCTGCCTCAGACTGCAACGGAGCAACAAGGACGTTCACGGATGTACTCCAGCACAACGGCGCACCAGCGGCCGCGGCGGGGAGACCCGGCGGTTCGGTGGGGGACAGCCGGTGCTCTCCGAGGCCCGGAGCCCGTGCGGGCCGCCGGAGCGGGGGACCGGCGGCCCGCACGGGCCCGAGGAGTTCAGGCTCCTCCCGCGCCTCCCGGCGGATTCGCCGCCCGCATCGCGTCCGAGATGGACTTGACGCCGCCGTGCGCGGTCAGCCCCCCGTCCACCGGGATCTCGGCCCCGGTGATGAAGGACGATTCGTCGGAGAGCAGGAACACCACCAGCGGCGCGATGTCGTCCACCGTGCCACTGCGGCCCAGCGGTGTCTCCCCGATGGTCGCCGCACGGAACGCCGGGGTGGCGGCGGCGGTCATCGGCGTCTCGATGTACCCGGGATGCACGGTGTTGACGCGGATGCCCTTCGGCCCCAGCTCGGTCGCCGCGATCTTCGACAGCCCCCGCAACGCCCACTTGCTGGCGGTGTACGCCACCGGGTAGTAGCCGGTGAGCGCGGCGGACGAACCGACGTTGACGATCGAGGAGCCCGGTGGCATCAGCGGCGCGAGGTGCTGGATCCCGAGCAGCGGTCCGGTGGTGTTGACGGCCTGGACCTGCGCGAAGTCCTCCGGCCGCACCTCACCGAGCCGTTCGCGCCGGATGACACCCGCGTTGTTCACCAGGCCGTGGATCTCGCCGTACGACTCCTTCAACTCCGCGGCCAGCGCGGCCCAGTCGCTCTCCCTGCTGACGTCCAGCCGCCGCACGTCACCCTGCGGCCGCACGTCCGTGGCCACCACCCGGGCACCGGCCCGGGTCAGCGCCTCCACCTCGGCTTCGCCCTGGCCGCCCGCGGCCCCGGTGACGACGACGGTCTTCCCGGCCAGCCGCCCCTCGTACTGATCACTCATGCCGCCATCCTTCACCAGCGAGGCAGCTTCAGCTCGTACTCCGGCTGCACACGCCCGCATGTAACCGGTGTCGTCGCGGTTGCGCGTCGGGGATGGCGGCCGCGACATGGGTCATCCCGGGAATGGTCGGGGTCGAGTCCTCCAAGTACTTCAGCACACCGACCAGTTGAGGGCGACATGGACCGAGGTCTCCACGGTCCGGGCCGTGTTGGGGTCCAGCCGCAGCGGCTGCCCGGGGAAGGCCGAATTCACCGACCCTGTCCATCTCGTGCGCGACACGGTGACCGCCGAACGCCGAAGAGGCCGCCCACGGTTCGTGGACGGCCTCTTCGGTGGAGCGTGTGCTGCTACGCGGGGCGCACCGCTATGCGGATCGCGGCCTCGCCGGCGTAGTGGACCGACTCCTCGCGGATCACCGCGCCCGGTCCGGGGGCGTGGATCATCAGACCGTTGCCGGTGTAGAGGCCGACATGGCTGAAGTTGTCGTTGAAGAAGATCAGGTCACCGGGACGGCTCTCGGCGAGCGGGACCACCGTGCCGGTGCTCGCCTGCTCGTGCGTGGACCGCGGCAGCGCGACCCCGGCGGCACGCCAGGCGGCCTGGGCTAGCCCGGCGTTGTCGTACGACTCCGGTCCGACCGCGCCCCACAGACACGGCCTGCCGATCTGCGCCCGGGCGAAGGACACGGCCCGGTCCGCCTTGGTGCCGACCGGCGGCTCGGCGGGCGCCTCGGGCACCCCGGTGTCGAGGACCGACGGCTCCTGGAGCCGACGCCACTGGTCCGACACGGGCAGGCTCGAGTCGACCGCGGCGGGCAGGCTCCACGCACCGGTGTCCATGACGGACGGCTGCTGCGGGACCGCCTCGACGGTGGGCTGCTGGAAGCTCCACTGCGTGCCGGTGTCCAGGGCGGTCAGCTGCTGCTGCGCCCCCGTGTCGGTGATGGACGGACCCACGTCGGGGACGGCCGGCTGCTGCAGGCTCCACGGTTCGCTGGCCGGCACGCCCGTGTCGAGCACGGACGGCTGCTGCAGCCGCCAGGCCTCCTCCGTCGCACGGCTCGCCTGATCCGACCAGGGCGCCGGAGCCGCCTGCGGCGCAGGAGTCGCGAGCGCCGACTGCGGTGCGGCCATGGTCATCGAGGGCATGGCGGCCTGCGGTGCCATGGTCATCGAGGGCATGACGCCCGTCTGGGATGTCGTGGCCGCCGGGGACATGAGGGTCGCCTGTGGCCCCGTGGCCGTCGGCGACATGACGGTCGACTGCGGTGTCATGGCCGGCGAGGGCATCACGGCCGTCTGCTCCGGCATGGGCGTCGGCGACATGACCGCCGCCTGGGGTAGGGACGTCTGCCGGGCCGTGTACCGGTACAGCAGCTCACTCGCCGCGGCGATCTTGCGCTGGCTCTGCTCCTTGGACGTGCGCAGCGACGCCTGCCGCGGCTCGCCGCCCGTCGCGCCCGCCGCCATGGCGGACTCCTGCCGCTGCGCCGGTACGGCGGGCAGCGCGGCCGTGCCGCCACCCGCGGTCAGCTCGGCGACCGGACGGAGCGGTCCGCCCGCCGGCAGCTCGGCCACGGGCCGGCCGGGTGCCTCCAGCTCGAAGCCGGTCCGTGCCTCCGGGGAGCGCGCGGGCAGCGACGGGGCCGGGCGGGGGGAGGAGGTGCGCTGGGCGGGCATGCGGTCGGCCGGCAGGATCGCCGGGATCGTCGGCCCCAGCGAAGCGCGCGCCGCGTCGAACCACTGCCGGGTCACGTTGTCCAGATCGGGGTCCGAGCGCCTGCCGCCGCCCGCCGGTGCGCCGCGTCCTCGCGAGCCGGTCACCGTCGGCCGGGTGAAGTTCCACTGGCCGGTGTCGGACTCGGCCCGGTCGTAGAGGCTGCTCACCCGGTCCCGGACGGCCTCCCGACTGGGGGCGTCCTCCCCGGCGAGGGGCACGGCGTCGGCGCTCTGCGAGAGCATGGCCACCGAGGTGAGGGCCGCCGCGGCGAGGGTGGAGCTGCGCATCCCGGGGAGGCCGGAGCCGCCCGTGCGCGATGGTCGATCCGGCGCCATGGGAGCCGTACTCCTTCCGTACTCCGCCTACCGAGTTAGCTGTCGGGTTCGGGCGGTCGTATCCGGAAGGCATGCCCTACGACCCTTGCCCGTGCGGGCGGTTGGGCCGATTCACCCCATGATTCGGTTGGGTCCCCGGCTCCGGTTCGACACCGGACTCGGCGGAGGCCACGCGTCCCGACGGGGTTCGCCGGAGGAACTCGAGTGGCCTGGACCCACGCTAGCCAACTTGTGCGGCTGGTGTGAAGGTTGAAGGGCAGAATGTCCGATACGCTTTTGTGACCTTCGTCGTGACGAGCCGTCAGATGCCGGTTCCGTGCACACAGCGGATCGGGAGCGTGACCGACCGTCGCGACGGCGGGCGCCTCAGGACCGCGGACCGTCTTCCCGGACCGCCCGCTCGGCGTCGCGCTTCTTGATCCGCGCCGTCTCCTTGCGGACCTCCGCCTGCGTGGCCCGCTCCTTCACCAGCCACTCCGGCTGCTCCTGCTTCAGCGCCTCGATCTGCTCGGTGGTCAGCGGCTCGGTCACCCCGCCGCGCGCCAGCCCCGCGATGGAGACACCCAGCTTCGCCGCGACCACCGGACGGGGATGCGGCCCCTTGGCCCGCAGCTCGCGCAGCCACTCGGGCGGCTCGGCCTGGAGCTGGTCGAGCTGGGCGCGCGAGACGACACCCTCACGGAACTCGGCGGGGGTGGCCTCGAGGTACACACCCAGCTTCTTCGCCGCGGTCGCGGGCTTCATCGTCTGGGCGGTCTGGTGCGACTTCATGGGGTCCAGGGTATCGACCGGGTACGGGGCCCTCGACCACGGCCGGTAACCTGGCCAGGTGACAGGCTCGGAGACATCCCCCACGTTCCGGCTCGCGTACGTCCCGGGGACGACGCCCGCCAAGTGGGTGCGGATCTGGAACGAGCGGCTGCCCGGGATCCCCTTGCACCTCATCGCCGTACCGGCCGCCGAGGCGCCCGAGGTGCTGCGCGCGGGCCAGGCGGACGCGGGCCTGGTACGGCTGCCGGTCGACCGTGGGTTCTTCAGCGCGATCCCGCTCTACACCGAGACGACGGTGGTCGTGGTCCCCAAGGACCATGTGATCACGGCGGCCGACGAGGTGACGCTCGCCGATCTGGCCGACGAGGTGCTCTTCCACCCCCTCGACGACGTCTTCGACTGGGACGCTCCTCCCGGTGAACCCGCCTTCGAGCGTCCCGCCACCACCGAGGACGCCGTGGAGCTGGTCGCGGCGGGCGTCGGCCTGCTCGTCGTCCCCCAGTCCCTCGCCCGTCTGCACCACCGTAGGGACCTCACCTACCGCCCGGTCGTCGACGCCCCCCAGTCCGGTGTCGCCCTGTCCTGGCCCGAGGAAGCGACCAGCGACCTGGTCGAGGACTTCATCGGGATCGTGCGCGGCCGCACGGTCAACAGCTCCCGCGGCCGCAAACAGCAGCCGGAGGAGAAACAGTCGAGCCGGGAGGAGAAGCCCAGGCGGGAGGAGCAGCCGAGGCGGGAGGAGCAGCAGAAGTCCTCCGGCCGCCGCAAACCGGCCCCCGCCAAGCAGCCGGGCCGCGCTCCCCGCGCGGGCGGCTCCAAGCCCGGCAGGCGGGGCAGGCCCGGCCGCCGCTCGTAGGAACGGCTCACTTGGGCGGCAACCCCGCGGCGAAGGCGTACCCCTCGTCGATCCATGCGCCCAGGACCCGGTCGTCCGTCAGCGCGGACGGGTCGACGACGATCCAGCCGCGCATCGGCCGCCCCGTCATGTCGAGCAGCCGCGCTCCCGGTCGGGTCAGCGCCGCGTCCGTGGCCTCCGGCCCGACACGGACCATCAGCCCCCCGGCGCCACTCGCGCTCACCGCCATGTTCCCCCGCAGCAGAAACGCGAGCCCCCCGAACATCCGCTTCTCAGTGATGTCCGGATCGGCTCCTAGATACCGCCGAATCCGCTCGGCCAACGCTTCGTCGTACGCCATGCCACGCCTCGCTCCGTGTGCCGACTCCCAGGACTCCAGGATGGCCCCGCACGCCTGTCCGGGTCGGGCGGTGGCGGCCCGCCGGTCGGACCGGGGGCTTCTCCTCGCGTCGCGTCCGCATGGACCGCACGGCGACGCCGAAACGGTGGCGCGACGGCCGCCGTGTCGTAGCCACAAGCCGGTGGCGACGAGGGCGCGGTGGAATGACCGCCGCCGCGTCCGCGTCGGGGATACGGCCCCCTGCCGCCCGCAGGACATGCTGACACCTTGCCACCACGGCCCCGGCCCGCCCATCGGGCCGCCCCGTCCGTCGGGCCGCCGCCGTGCGTGGGCCCGTCCCCGGCCGTCGGGCCGCCGCCGTGCGTGGGCCCGTCCCCGTCCGTCGGGCCGCCGCCGTGCGTGGGCCCGTCCCCGTCCGTCGGGCCGCCCCGCCTATCGGCCCGCCCCGCCCATCGGGCCGCCCCCGTCCATGGACCCGCCCCGCCTGTCGGCCCGCCCCGCCTGTCGGCCCGCCCCCGCCCGAGAGTCGTACCGTCATCGGCGGTCGGTGGCAGAATCGACCGGGTGGACCGGGGGATCCTCGAGCGTGAGGCCGAGCTGACGCGGCTGGCCGAGGCCGCATGTCAGGCGGCGGACGGTGCCGGCTCGGTGGCGCTCGTCTTCGGCGAGGCCGGCATCGGCAAGTCCAGCCTGGTCAGAGCACTTCCGGAACGGTTGCCCGAGGAGGCGCGGGTCCTGGTCGGCCAGTGCGACGACCTCGCCACCCGCCGACCCCTTGGCCCGTTCCGTGACCTCGTCGGCAGCGTCGGTGCCGAGCTGGCCCGCGCCGTCACCGAGGGCGGCGATCGTCCCCGCGTCTACGAGGCCCTGCGCGCCGAGCTTGCCGTGACTCCGCATCCCGCCGTACTGGTCGTCGAGGACGTGCACTGGGCCGACGAGGCGTCCCTGGACGCCCTGCGCTTCCTGGTCCGGCGCATGGAACGGCTCCCCGCGCTGCTCGTCCTCACCTACCGCGACGACGAGCTGGGCCGCGGCCACCCCCTGCGCCATCTCCTCGGGCAGGTCTCCCGCGCGCCCCGGGTGCACCGGCTGCCCCTGGCCCGGCTGTCCCTCGACGCGGTCCGCACGCTCAGCGCGACCGCCGAGCTGGACGCGGCCCAGGTGTACGAGGTGACCTCCGGAAACCCCTTCTTCGTCGCCGAGGTCGTCGCGGCGGGCGGCACCGGAGGCGTGCCGCCGACGGTCGTGGACGCCGTGCTCGCCCGGATGCGGGGCCTGGACGCCGCCACCGTGGACGCGCTGGAGCAGCTCGCCGTGGTCCCCTCGGCGGTCGAACGGCCCCTGGTGGACGCCCTGTTGGCCGACGGGGTGACCGTACTCGCCGAGGCCGAGCAGCGCGGGCTGCTCGCGGTGACACCGGAACGGGTGGCGTTCCGCCACGAGCTGATCCGCCGCGCGGTCGCCGACTCCGTGCCCACCGCCCGCCGTATCGACCTCAACCGCACCGTCCTCGCGGCCCTGGTCGCCCGCCCCGGATCCGACGCCGCCCGGATCGTGCACCACGCCGCCCAGGCCGGCGACGAGGACGCCATCGCCCGCTACGGCCCCGACGCGGCACGCGACGCGGCCTCCGCCGGCGCCCACCGCGAGGCCGCCGCCCAGCTGCGGCTGGTCCTGCGCCGGCGCCGGCGCCACGGCCCGGCCGACCTCGCCGACCTGCTGGAACGCTACGCGATCGAGAGCTACACCATCGCCGACTCGGCCGCCGCCGTCACCGCCCAACGGGAGGCGGTGGCGCTGCGCCGCTCGCTCGGCGACATCCTCGCCCTCGGCGCCGACCTGCGCTGGCTGTCCCGTATCCACTGGTGGGCCGGGGACGCCGACGAGGCGCAGGACGCCGCCCGCGAGGCCGTCACCGTCCTGGAGCACGCGGGCGACGACCGGCTGCTGGCCCTCGCCGTCAGCAACATCGCCCAGCTGCGCATGCTGTCCGACCGCTACCCGGAGGCCGTCGACCACGCCGAGCGGGCCATCGTCCTGGCCCGCAAGACGGAGGACCAGGCGATTCTCGCGCACGCCCTGAACAACCTGGGGACGGCCCGCTGGCGGGGCGGCGACCCCGACGGACGCAAGCAGCTGGAGGAGAGCCTGGAGGTCGCCCTGGCCGCCGGCGAGGTCGAGCACGCCTGCCGCTCCTACGCCAACATCATCTGGACCCTGCTCGACAGCCTCCAGTACAGCGAGGCGGACCGCTATCTGCCCCCGGCCATGGACCTCGCCGACCGGGCCGAACACCTCGGCTTCCTCACCTACCTCCACGTCGAGCTGGCGATCCGGCGACTGGCCGCCGCCGACTGGGAGGACGCCGAACGGCACGCCGAGTTCGGCATCCACGACTTCCTGCCCGCCCGTTGCCCCGCGCTGACCGTCCTGGCCCGCGTCCGCACCCGTCGCGGCCACCCGGGCGCCGCCGAACTCCTCGCCGAGGCCCAGGAGATCGCCGTACGGACCCGGGAACTGCAGCGCACCGGACCGGTCGCCGCCGCGCTGGCCGAGGCGGCCTGGCTGCGCGGCGACGACGCGGCCCTGATCGAGGCCGTGGCCCCGGTGTACGCGCAGGCCCGCGACCTGGCCGGCATCCCCTACCGGGCCGAACTCGGCTACTGGCTCAGCAGGGTTGGGCAGCCGGTCGACCTGGCGGACTGCGACCACCCGTACGCCCTCCAGGCCCGCGGCCACTGGCGCGAGGCCGCCGCACGCTGGCAGGAGGCGGGCTGCCCCTACGAGCACGCCGCCGCGGTCGCCGAGAGCCCGCACCCCGCGGACAAGCTCGTCGCCCTTGCCGAACTCGACGCCCTGGGCGCCGAACCGCTGGCCCGCCGCGTCCGCTCCGAACTCCGCCGACTCGGCGTACGGCGCATCCCGCGCGGCCCCCTCGCCGCGACCCGCGGCAACCCCGCCGGCCTGACCGAACGGCAGCTCCAGGTCATGCGCCTGCTTGCCGAGGGCCTGACGAACGCCGAGATCGCCGACCGGCTCGTCGTGTCCGTCCGTACCGTCGACAACCACGTACGCGCCGTCCTGGAGAAGCTGGACGCGCCCACCCGGCGCCACGCCGCCGTACGCGCCGCGGAGCTCGGGCTCCTCCCCGAGCGGGACACGTAGGTACGCGAAACGCAGGTGCGCGAAACCTAGGTATCCGAACGCCCGAGCTAGGTGATGGCCACGGATGCCCCCGCCCGCGCTACCCGAGTAGAACGTGCACAACGGCCCGACTCACGACAAACGGGGGAAACCGTATGTCCAGCACAACCGCGCAGGCGGCACGACGGGAACTGACCGACTTCACCGGCGAGCTGATCGGCCCCGACGACGCCGGCTACGAAGAGGCCCGTACCGTCTACAACGCGATGATCGACCGCCGCCCCGCGCTCGTCGCCCGCTGCGCCGACGCCGACGCCGTGGCCCGCGTGATCGGCTTCGCCCGCGCCCACGACCTGCCGCTCGCCGTCCGCGGCGGCGGCCACCACGGTGCCGGGATGGGCACCGTCGACGGGGGAGTGGTCGCCGACCTCTCGCCCCTGAAGGAGATCCACGTCGACCCCGAGGCCCGCACCGTCCGCGTCGGCGGCGGCTGCGTCTGGGGCGAGGTGGACCGCGCGACCAACGCCTACGGCCTGGCCACCCCGAGCGGCATCGTCTCCACCACCGGCGTCGGCGGCATCGCCACCGGCGGGGGGCTCGGCCACCTCACCCGCAAGTGCGGGCTGACCATCGACAACCTCCTCTCGGCCGACGTCGTCCTGGCCGACGGGCGCCAGGTGCGCGCGAGCGCCGAGGAGAACACCGACCTGTTCTGGGCGATCCGCGGAGGCGGCGGCAACTTCGGTGTCGTCACGTCCTTCCTCTTCCGGCTGCACGAGATCAGCACGGTCGTGGCGGGGCCGACCTTCTGGCCGGTCGAGATCAGCGCCGACGTCCTCACCGCCTACCGGGACTTCCTCCCGAACGCGCCCCGCGAGGTGAACGCCTTCTTCCTGTACGGCACCGTCCCGCCGGCCCCGCCGTTCCCCGAGGAGATCCAGCTGCGCAAGACCGCCGGTGTCGTGTGGTGCCACACCAGCGGGGACCCCGAGGCCGCCGCCCGTGCGATGGCCCCGCTGCTCGACGCGCTGCCGGAGCCGCTGCTGCACGCCGTCGGACCGATGCCGCACCCCGATCTGCAGTCCATGTTCGACGGGCTCTACCCGCCCGGCCACCAGTGGTACTGGCGTGCCGACTTCGTCGAGGAGATCCCGGACGAGGCCGTCGAACTCCACGCCAAGTTCGGTGCCGAGGTGCCGACGGTCCAGTCGACGATGCATCTCTACCCGATCGACGGCGCCGCCCACGACGTCGGCCCCGACGAGACGCCCTGGGGCTACCGGAACGCCCGCTGGTCCACCGTCTACGCGGGCGTCGACCCCGACCCCGCCAACGCCGAGCTGATCAAGCGCTGGGCGGTCGACTACTCCGACGCCCTGCACCCGTACTCGGCGGGCGGCGCCTACGTGAACATGATGATGGACGAGGGCCAGGAGCGTGTCCGCGCCAGTTACCGCGGCAACTACGACCGGCTGGCCCGGGTCAAGGCCGCCGTCGACCCGGACAACGTCTTCCGCCTCAATCAGAACATCCGGCTCAGCTGACGATGTCCGCACCATCCTGGTGACCGTGTTCACCAGGTGTCGATGAACGGACGGTGCCCCGGGCGGGGGACGGGGCACCGCTCCAGCGCCGCCAGGATCCATCCACGCGACCCGGCCGGGTCGATGACCGCGTCGATCTCCAGCGCGGCCGCCGCGTTGACCGCCTTCCCGCGTTCGTACAGCTCGGCGACCCGCTCCTCGAAGGCGCGGACACGCTCGGCCGGGTCCTCGATCGCCGCCAGCTCCTTGCGGTAACCGAGCCGGACGGCTCCCTCCAGACCCATCCCGCCGAACTCCCCGCTCGGCCAGGCGGCGGTGGCCAGCGGCGCCCGCGTGGAGCCGCCCATCATGGCCATCGCCCCCAGCCCGTACGCCTTGCGCAGCACCAGGCTCACCAACGGCACCCGCAGATTGGCCCCCGTCACGAACAGCCGCGCGAAGTGCCGTACGGTCGCGGTCCGTTCGGCGTCCGGGCCGACCATGAAACCGGGGGTGTCGCAGAGTGAGACCACCGGCAGCCCGAACGCGTCGCACAACTGCAGGAACCGCGCCGCCTTGTCCGCCGCGTCCCGGTCGATCGCCCCGCCCAGATGCGCCGGGTTGCTGGCCAGCAACCCCAACGGCCGCCCCTCGATCCGCACCAGGCAGGTCAGCACCCCGACTCCGAACCCCGGCCGCAGCTCCAGCACCGAGCCGGTGTCCGCGAGCCCCGTGACCGCCGCCCGTATGTCGTAGGCCCGGCGCCGGTTCTCCGGTACGACATGCCGCAGCAGTCGCTGGTCCGGCTCCTCCCAACTGCCTTGCCGGTCCTGGAAGTACGACAGATACCGGCGCGCCACTCGCACGGCCTCCGGCTCGTCCGCCGCCACCACGTCCACGACCCCGTTCGGCACCTGCACCGACAGCGGCCCCACCTCCTCCGGCCGGAACACCCCGAGCCCACCGCCCTCGATCATCGCGGGCCCGCCCATCCCGATCGTCGCGTCCGGCGTGGCGATCACCACGTCACAGCAGCCCAGCAGCGCCGCGTTGCCCGCGAAGCACCGCCCCGAGACGATGCCGACCAGGGGCACTGTGCCGCTCAGGCGCCCCATCCGCTGGAAGGTGGTCACGTCGAGCCCCGCCACCGACGTGGTGTCCGTGTCCCCGGGTCGGCCCCCACCGCCCTCCGCGAACAGCACGACGGGCAGCCCTCGTTCCTCGGCGAGCTCGAGCATCCGGTCGGTCTTGCGGTGGTTCTGCAGCCCCTGGGTGCCGGCCAGCACGGTGTAGTCGTACGACATCACCACGCACGGCCGGCCGTCCACGCGCCCGGTGCCGGTGACCATGCCGTCGGCCGGCGTCGAGCGGATCAGGTCCTCCAGGGAACGGCGGCGGCGCTGGGCGGCGATCGCGAGGGCGCCGAACTCGGTGAAGGTGCCCGGGTCGCAGAGGTCCTCGATGTTCTCCCGGGCGGTCCGTCGGCCGAGCGCATGCCGCCCGGCGACCGCCTCCGGCCGGTTCTCGTCCAGCCCGACGGCGTGCCGCTCGATCATCTCGGCGAGATCGGGACGCACGGCGTCGGGATCGGCCCGTTCCTCGGCGGCTGCGCCCGCGTCCGCGCCGCTCACCTCGTCCAGCCTGACCAGCGGGGAGCCCTCGCCGACGGTTTCCCCCACGCGCGCGTGCAGCGCCCGCACCACGCCGGAGCCGGGCGCGCGCACCACCTGCTCCATCTTCATCGCCTCAAGCACCAGCAACTGCTGTCCAGGACGCACCGGTTCACCGGGGGAGACGTCCACGGAGACGACGGTCCCGCTCAGCGGTGCGACGATCGCACCCTCCCCGGAGGGGACTTCGGGGCGGACGACCGTCCCCGCCACCTCGCCGACCACGCCCGTGTGCGCCCAGAAGCGTGGCCGTACCAGCAGCTCCCGCAGCAACGGAATCCCCGTCCGCACCCCCTCCACGCCGAACTCGCCCAACGCCCGCCGCGCCCGCGCACCCGCCGCCTCGACACCGCCGTGCGGGACGTGGGCGATCACCTTCGCGAGCAACGGGTCGTAACGCAGGCCCACTTCGGCACCGGCACGGATCGCGGTGTCGACGCGGACGCCCGGCCCGGTCGGCACGTCGAAGCGGGTGATCCGCCCCGCCCCTTCGCCGTAGACCCGTGCCTGCACGGCGAACCCGCGCGGACGAGCGGGCGGCTGGGCGAGCCCCAGCTCCCCGAGCGTGGCTCCGGCCGCCACCCGCAACTGCACCTCCACCAGGTCGACTCCGGTGACCTCCTCGGTGACCGTGTGCTCCACCTGCAGCCGAGGATTGGCCTCGATGAACCAGAACTCCACGCCCCGCAGCAGGAACTCGAAGGTGACCAGGCTGGAACAGCGGGCGGCACGGGCCAGCCGCAGCGCGCGGTCGAGGATGTTCTCCCTCACGGCGTCCGGGAGTCCGGGGGCGGGCGCGATCTCGATCAGCTTCTGGTGGCGGCGCTGAGCGCTGCAGTCCCGGTCCCAGAGGTGTGTGACCGCGCCCGTGGCGTCCCCGACGACCTGCACCTCGATGTGCCGCGCCCCCTCCAGCAGCCGCTCGGCGTACAACGCATCCCGCCCGAAGCCCTGTTGCGCCTCCGAACGGCACCGCTCCCATGCCTCGTCCAGCTCCTCTGCCCGCCGCACGACCCGCATTCCGCGACCGCCGCCCCCGCCCGCGGCCTTCACCATCACGGGCCCGTCCGCCAGCAACTCCCGTGCCCCGTCCGGCCCGTCGGCCCCGGCCAGTACCGGAATCCCCACCTCGACGGCCAGCTCCCGGGCCCGCGTCTTCTCCCCGAACAGCGCCAGCACCTCCGGCGAGGGGCCCACGAACACGATCCCCGCCTCCGCGCAGCGGCGCGCGAACTCCGCGTCCTCGCTCAGGAAGCCGTAACCGGGGTGGAGATAGTCGCAGCCGGTGCTCCGGGCGGCGGCGAGCAGGGCGTCGCCGTCCAGGTAACCGCTCACCGGTACGGATTCGCCGGCGAGCCGGGCGTGGGCGTCGTCGCCCTCCTCGTACACGGCGACCGTACGCAGCCCGGCCTCCGCCGCTGCCCTCAGCACGCGGACGGCGACCTCCCCGCGGTTGGCGACGAGCACGGCGGCAGAACCCATGGAACCCTCCAGGCAGCGGACGTCATCGACCGGCCCGATCATGCTCATCGACGCCGTTGCCGCCGTCAACGCGCCGATCGCACCAGCCAGTCGTACGCGGCCCGCGCCGTGAAGTCCGGCTGGCCGCCGCGCAGGAGCAGGTCCGCGGTGGCGAACTGTGGGGCGGCTGCCTGCGCGGTGAGGTAGGGGACGGCGATGCAACGCATGCCGGCCGCGTGCGCGGCGGCCGCGCCGGGTGCCGCGTCCTCCACCACCACGCAGTCCGCCGGGGAGGCCCCGAGGCGCCGGGCTGCCTCCAGGAAGACGTCCGGCGCGGGCTTTCCGTGGGGCACCTCGTCGGCCGAGACGACCGTACGCAGATACGCGTCCAAACCTGTGCCCGCGAGGATCGCCTCGATGGCCTCCGGTGACGAACCCGAGGCCACGGCCATCGGCACGGCCTCGGCCGCGAGCAGCTCCACGAACTCGCGCATCTCCGGGTACACGCGCGTGGCGGTGCGGGCCAGCTGCAGATAGCGGCGGTTCGTCGCGGCGAGCAGTTCGTCGGCGCGGGCCGTCAGGCCGTACTCCCGCGTCCACAGCTGTGCCGTCTCCTGCGTGCTCACACCGACGTACCGCTCGTGCTCGGCCCAGGTGAAGCCGGGGACGCCGTGCTCGGCGAGGGTCCGGCGGCTCGCTTCGTAGTAGTTCGGCTCGCTGTCCACGAGCGTTCCGTCGAGATCGAAGATGACCGAGAGAGTGCCGAGCTTGCTCATGTGCCCAGCATGGCAAAGGTCATGTGCGGGAGGGCAAAGGTCATGTCCGGGCCGACCGGCCGATCGACTCGACCAGCGGCAGCAGCCGCTGCGGAACGCGCTCGCGCAGGGCGACCTCGGTGCGGGTGCGCACGACACCGGGCAGGCTGATCAGCTTCTGGATCACGTCCTCGAGATGGGCGTTGTCCCGCGCCACCACCCGGGTCAGCAGATCGCCGCCACCGGTGATGGAGAAGGCCTCGACGATCTCCGGGACGGCGGCCAGCGCGTCCCCCACGTCGTCCAGGTGCCCCTGGGTGACCTCGATGTGGACGAACGCGAGGACGGGGTGGCCGAGGGCCGCGGGGGAGAGCACCGGGCCGGTCCCGGTGATCACGCCGTCCCGTTCCAGCCGGTCGAGGCGGGCCTGCAGTGTGCCGCGGGCGACGCCCAGGATGCGGGCGTACTCGCGCACGCTCGTGCGGGGCTGCTCCAGCAGCAGTCGCAGGATGCGGGTGTCCAGTTCGTCGACGGCCATGGGGCGGACTCTCCTCGTGCCTGGTCCGTTGGCTCGCCCGTGGCCGCCCCCGAACCGCTCTGGCTGTACCAATGGCTCAGCATAGTCGGCTCCGCTTGAGCCAGGAGCGGCATGGATGCTGCAATGAGCGCGTCGATGGCGCTGCGGACCCCGCGGCGCCTTTTCCATGCCGTGGTTCGCCGTGGTTCAAAAGGGGCGGGTAAGCAGTGCTGAAGCGGGTGTTCGTGGCTCCGGATCCGGGGCGCGTCCGGCTGCGGTTCGCCGGCCGGGCCGTCGTCGGTATCACTCTCGCCGTCGTCGTGTGCGCGCTGGCCGGGCTGCCCCTCGTCGGCGCCGTCACCGGCGGGCTGGCCGCGCTGCTCGCCCTGTTCACCGTCGCCGACGCCACGGTCCGCGGACAGGCCGTCACCACCGCGCTGCTGCCCGCCGTCGGCCTGCCGGTGCTCGCCGCCGCGGCGGAGCTGCACGACCACCCGGTGGCCCGCGACCTCACCTTCCTCGCGGTCGTCGGCGCCGGCGTGTACGCGCGCCGCTGGGGCCCGCGCGGACACAGCCTCGGCGTCTTCGCGTTCATGACCTTCTTCGTGGCCCAGTTCCTGCACGCCACCGCCGCGCGGCTGCCCGAGCTGTCCGCCGCCGTCGTCCTGTCCCTGCTGAGCGCGGCGGCGGTGCGGTTCGGCCTGTGGTGCTACGAGGACCGGATGCCCCAGGCGCACGCGCCCGCCCCACCGGCCGGCACCGGCCTCGCCCGCGTCACCACGCGCCAGGCCGTCCAGGCGACCGCCGGCGCGGGCTTCGCCCTGGTCGTGGGCCAGCTGGTGTCCGGGCAGCGCTGGTACTGGGCCGTCGGCGCCACCTGGTGGATCTTCGTCAACACCGCCTCGCGCGGGGAGACACTGGTCCGAGGCTTCCGCCGGGTCCTCGGCACGGTGTTCGGCATCGGCCTCGGCGTCCTGATCGCCGTACCGGTGCACGGGGCCGGCCTGCCCACGGCCGTCCTTCTCGCCGGCTGCGTCTTCGGGATCTTCTACTCGGCGGCCGTCTCGTACACCTGGATGATGCTCTGCGTGACCCTCCTCGCCGAGCTCCTCTACGGCCTCCTGGGCGTGCTCACCCCGAGCCTGCTGGCCCTGCGCCTGACGGAGACCGGCGTCGGCGCGCTGGGCGCCGCCCTCGCCGTTCTGTTCGTCCTCCCGGTCACCACGCACCTCACCACCGACGCCTGGATCCAGCGAGCCCTGCGTTGTGTGCACGCCTGTACGGCGGAGGCCGCGTCCCGCCTCGCGGGCGCCCCGGACGCCGACCCTGCTTCCAGGGTCGCCGAGCTGGAGCAACTGCTGAGTCGTGTACGACTGTCCGTCGCCCCCCTCGTGCACCCGCTCAACCCGATGCTCGGCCGCAAGCGACGCGCCCGCCGGGTACTGGCCCTCCTCGACGACTGCGCCCGCGAGATCCGCGGCCTGGTCTCGGTCGCCGCCGACCCGGAGGCCTCGCACGACGCCCGCCTCGCCGCGGCTTGCTGGCGCGTCGAGGCCGCGGTCGAGGCCCTCACCGGTGACGGAACCCGCCAGGTCGCCCTCGCGCCCGAGCCGCCCGCCGCGGGCGCCCTGGCCCACCTGCACGGTGTGGAACGCGCCCTCGCCGAGCTCGCAGCGCCCCTGCGCACCCCGTCCCGTTCCCCTCTGGCCGGTGCCTGACCATTCACCCGCACGACAGCAACAGTCCCCCCTCTGGTCTAGACCGCAGGTGATCGACTGCTACCGTCACCCCCAGCGGCACAGAACCGAGAGGGGACAGCGGTGACGGATGGCGGCGTGCGGCGGCGGAGGGCCTTCATCGGGTCGTTCACGGCGGCGGGAGGGCCGGGGATCGTGACGGCGGCCGTGGCCGCGAGCGGCGGCGCGCTGACCGCCCTGAGCAGCGTGGACGGCGTACCCGACCCGTCGTATCTGACTCTGGCGCCCGGCGGGGAGCTCCTGTACGCGGTGAGCGAGACCAGCGAGGGCGCGGTGGCCGCCTACCGGGTGGCCGAGGACCGGCTCGAGCGGGCCGGGGCGCCGGTGCCGGTCGACGGGCAGGGCCCCACTCACCTCAGCCTCCACGCCGGGCACGTCCTGACCGCCAATTACGGCTCCGGCAGCGTCACCGCCGTACCGCTGCGTCCCGACGGCACCCTCGCCTACGCACCGTCCGCGGTGCTCCAGCACACCGGATCCGGTCCCCACACCCGCCGCCAGCAGGGCCCGCACGCCCACCAGGTGCAGCCCGACCCCAGCGGCCGCTGGGCCGTCAGCGTCGACCTCGGCACCGACTCGGTGCGCGTGTGCGCCCTGACGGACGGCGAGCTCACCGTGCACCGCGAGATCGCCCTGCGCCCCGGCTCCGGGCCCCGCCACCTGGCCTTCCACCCGGACGGCACACGCGCGTACGTCGTCAACGAGCTCACCCCCACCGTCACCGCCTGCCACTGGGACGCCGAGGACGGCACCCTCAAACCGCTGACCGAGACCCAGGTACTGCCCGCCGCCCCGGCCGGCGACGCCTACCCCTCGGGGATCGTCGCATCGCCCGACGGCCGCTTCGTGTGGATCGCCACCCGCGGCGAGGACGTCCTGTCCACCTTCGCCGTCGAGGGCGAGGAGCTGCGGCTGATCGGCACGGTCCCCTGCGGCGGTCAATGGCCCCGCGCCCTCACCGAGTCGGAGGGCTTCCTCTACGCGGCGAACGAGCGCTCCGGCGACGTGACCTGGTTCGCCGTCGACCCGGACACCGGTCTGCCCCGCTACGAGGGCTCGATCGAGGTGCCGGCCGCGTCCTGCGTCGTCCTCGACTGAGCCACGCGGACACCAACGCCGAAGGGCCCGGCTCCGGACTGCGGAGCGGGCCCTTCGGAAGTGTCGCCTCGTGCCGTACGGGTCAGCGGACCGGCGCCCCCTGCGGCTGCTGGGGGGCGATGCCCAGGGCGGTCGTGTACTTGGCCAGCGCCAGCTTGCCGATGGCCGGGTAGGGGCCCAGCGCCTCGGCGGCGGCGCAGCCCGCCTCCTTGGCCGCCTCCTCGATCAGACCGGGGTCGATCTCCGGCCCTATCAGGTACGGCGCCAGCGCCAGCTGCTGCGAGCCCGAGGAACGCAGCTGCTCGGCCACGGAGGCGATCGAACCGTCCTGGTCAAGGGCCGCCGCCATCACCGGCACGGCGAGGCGCGCGGCGAGCAGCATGCCGGTGATCCCGGCCGCCTGCACGGCCTCGTCACCGCCCACGGAAGCCAGGATGATGCCGTCCGCCGCGGTCGCCACGGTGAACAGCCGGGCGCGGTCGGCGCGGGCCAGGCCCGCCTCCGACAGTCGCACGTGCAGCGCCTCGGCCAGCAGCGGGTGCGGACCCAGCACATCCGTCAGGTCGGCCGCGACACGGCTCTCCATCACGGCCTGGCGGATCCGGCGCAGCAGCGCGCCGTCGGGACCGGCCAGCAGCGGCACCACGACCGCCACCGGGCCGTCGGGCTCCTTGATGTCCAGGCCGGCGGCCTTGGCCTGCTCATAGCGGGCCGTGCGCTCCTCGGCGGCGTGCGCCAGCGCACCCTGAAGCGTCGGGAACCCCGTGTCGTCCCCGTCCAGGTACGCGATGCGCGCGTCCAGACCGGGGAGCTCGGAGCGGGCGATGCTCACGACCTCCTCGGCGAGGCCGCGCGTCGCGGTGCCGGGAGTACCCGGCACCGCGAGGACGAGCGCGGGCGCGCCCTCGGGAGCCGCCAGCGGCTCGGGTCGGCGGTGCCGCCCGGGCTGGCGAGGTCGCGGCATTCGTACTGGCAGGCCGGACGCGGGTCCAGTGGGGGAGCTCATGGCGACGCATGTTACTGGCTTCTTGGGCTCTCCCGTTCGGGGAGGGTGCAGGTGAGCGGTATCCGTCCTGTTTTGTCTGATGAGTTACGCCGGAATCGCCGGTGATCGCCGTGCGAACCGGGCGCATTGCGGAGCCTTGGGATCAGTCCCCCTTTGCGGTCACCACGGACAACATCGCCGCGTCACCCGGCAGGGTGAGCGTGTCCGCGGCCAGGTCGGCGGCGATGCGCAGGGCGCCGCTCAACGGGTCGCCGGCCGCCGCCACCCGCCGGGCGTTCGGCAGCGCCCGCGTCAACTCCTCCTCCAGCGGTACGAGGAGGGGGGTGCCCAGGTTGAACAGGCCCCCGGTGACGGCGACGTGCGGCTCGCCCTCGGCCGGGCACACGGCCGCCGCGGACTCGGCCATGTGCCGGGCCGCCGCGCGCAGGATGTCCGCGGCCACGGCGTCGCTCCCGGCGCAGGCGCCGACCTGGGGTGCGAAGGAGGCGAGGGCGGCGGGCCGGTCCGTACGGGGGTAAAGGTGCCCGGGGATTCCGGACGCCGGGCCGAACAACTCCTCGGCACGGGCCAGCAGTTCCGCCGATCCGCCGGGCCGTCCGTCGTGGGCGCGCAGGGCGGCCTCCAGCCCGGCCCGGCCGATCCAGGCGCCGCTGCCGCAGTCGCCCAGCAGATGCCCCCAGCCGTCCGCGCGCCGCCAGCGCCGGAGATCCGTGCCGACGGCGATGAGTCCCGTGCCGCCGGCGATCACGGCACCGGGCCGCGTCCCGAGCGCACCGGTGTACGCGGTGACCGCGTCGGCGGCGAGAGCGACGGCCGGAACACCGAACTCCGCGCGCAGCGCCGCCGGAAGCCCGGCACGCAGATCGTCACCGAGGGTGGCGAGCCCGGCGGCCCCGACAGCGGCCGCCCGCACCTCGGAGACCCCACTGTCGGCGAGCAACGCCCGCACGAGAGGCACCAGTCGCTCCATGAAGTGCCCGGCGTCGATCCCCCGCGCCCCGGTCCGCACCGGCCCCGCCGACTCACGCTGCCCGAGAACGGACCCCTGCGTCGTCCCCACGACTGCTCGCAGTCCGGAGCCCCCCGAGTCGACCGCGAGCACACCGGCCGAACCCTCTTCGTCGGCGCGCCTGCCGGTCACGGCAGACGCCAGTCCACCGGTTGGCCGCCCATGCCGACCAGCAGGTCGTTGGCGCGGCTGAAGGGACGGGAGCCGAAGAAGCCGCGGTCGGCGGACATGGGGGAAGGGTGGGCGGACTCCACCGACGGCAGGTTGCCGAGCAGCGGGCGCAGGTTGCGCGCGTCGCGCCCCCACAGGATCGACACCAGCGGCTTGCCGCGCCCGGCGAGGGCGCGTATCGCCTGCTCGGTGACCTCCTCCCAGCCCTTGCCGCGATGCGCACCCGGCTTGCGCGGCGCCGTCGTCAACGCCCTGTTGAGCAGCAGCACCCCCTGCTGCGTCCACGGCGTCAGATCACCGGTGGAGGGCTGGGACAGGCCCAGGTCGGTGTTCAGCTCCCGGAAGATGTTGATGAGGCTGCCCGGCAGTGGACGCACATCGGGAGCCACCGAGAACGACAGCCCCACCGCGTGCCCGGGTGTCGGATACGGGTCCTGACCGACGATCAGGACCCGTACGTCGTCGAAGGGCTGTTGAAAGGCCCTGAGGACATTCGGGCCGGCCGGGAGATAGGTGCGTCCCGCGGCGATCTCCGCCCTGAGGAAGTCCCCCATGTCGGCGATCCGCCCGGCGACGGGTTCCAGGGCCTGCGCCCAGCCCGCTTCGACGATTTCATGCAACGGTCGTGGTGCCACGCGCGTCACCCTACTGCCGTACGGGCAGCGGAGATCAACCGGTGGCCAAGGCCCACCGGTCCCCCCTGACGGCTCATCCGACCACCGCGGCCCGCACACACAGGACGTCCGGCAGGTGCGAGGCCAACTGCCGCCAGCTGTCGCCGTCGTCGGCCGAGGCGAACACCTCGCCGTTGCGGTTGCCGAAGTACACGCCCGCCGGGTCGGCGTCGTCCGTGCACATCGCGTCCCGCAGCACCGTGCCGTAGTGGTCCTCCTGAGGCAGCCCCGCCGACAGCGGCTCCCAGGACTTGCCCGCGTCCTGCGTGCGGAAGACCCGGCACCGGCGACCGGCCGGCACCCGGTCCGCGTCGGCGTTGATCGGGAACAGGTACGCCGTGTCACCGCGCCGCGGATGGGTGGCCGCCGCGAAGCCGAAGGTGGACGGCAGTCCCTCGCCGATGTCGGTCCACTGGCCGCCCGCGTCGTCGCTTCGGTACACGCCCCAGTGGTTCTGCAGATACAGCCGGTCCGGGTTGGCCGCGTCGCGGGCGACCTTGTGCACGCACTGTCCGAACTCCGGGTTCGGATCCGGCAGGAACACCGCGGAGACCCCGGAGTTGGCGGGCGTCCAGCTCGCGCCGCCGTCCGTGGTCCTGAACACCCCGGCGGTGGAGACCGCGACCGTCACCGACCGCGGGTCGCGCCGGTCGGTGAGGACGGTGTGCAGGCCCTCACCGCCGCCGCCGGGCACCCACTTCGACCGGGTGGGGTGCTCCCACAGCGGACGGATCAGCTCGAAGGTCTCCCCGCGGTCCTCCGAGCGGTACAGCGCGGCCGGCTCGGTACCCGCGTACACCACGTCGTCCTCCGCGGCGGCCGGATGCAGCTGCCACACCCGCTCCAGCGAGGCGCCCGTGTCCTTGGGGAACTTCACGGCCGGCTGCGACGGTTCGGTCCAGGTGCGGCCCAGGTCGTCGGAGTGGAAGACCGAGGGCCCCCAGTGCGAGCTGTCGCCCCCGGCCAGCAGGCGCGGGCGGTCTCCCCGGGTGTCGATGGCCACCGAGTAGACAGCTTGCGCGTTGAAGTACGGACTCTCGTCGAACTCCCACTCGTCCCCGCGCCTGCGCCCGATGAACAGGCCTTTTCGTGTGCCCACGGCGAGCAGTACCTCGGTCATGCCGATCACCTCCGCGACGTCTCTGTCCCAGACACCGGCCAGTCTGCACCCCACCACTGACAGTCACCTCCCAAACCGTGTCGTCGCAGGTCAGACGGCGACGGCGGGACGGGCTGCGGGATCTTGTGGCCGCTTTCACGAACAGGCCTGCGTGAGCGGGGTACTCGTGCGACCGTCGAGACAGGGGGAGTCGCCCTGAGCATCAGGGGACCTTCGCCCGTATGGGAGGGAGGTCGGGGATCGTTGTGCTCATGAGGAGGATGCCTTCGATGGCGTTCCGTGGTCCGAAGGTGTGGCTGTGGCGCTGGCGGCGCAACCCGCTCAAGCGTCGCGCCGACACGGTGGAGGCCTGGGTCGTGCTGGGTGCCTGGCTGGTGACCGTGGTCGCCGGGGTACTGGCCGGTCTGGCGGCGACCCAGTCCGTCGAGCACGGGCTGGCCCGTGAGCGGGTGGAGTGGCGCCAGATCGAGGCGCGGCTCACCCAGAAGGCACCCGGGAAGGCGGCCACCGGCACCGGGACGGCCAGCGGCGACCAGGTCTGGGGCACGGTCCGCTGGACCGCGCCGGACGGCTCCGGCCACACCGGGCAGGTCCGGGTCCATCCCGGCAGCCCGGCCGGCTCCACGGTCCCGATCTGGTCGGACCGCCAAGGCCACCTGGTCACCAAGCCGGCCACCGCCTCCCAGGCCCATCTGCGGGCATCCCTGATCGGCGTCCTGGTCGGCATCAGCGCGGCAGCGGCCCCCTTCGTGGGGGGCCGAGTCCTGTGCGGCCGCCTGGAACGCCGCCGCATGGCCCAGTGGGACACCGAGTGGTCCCGCTTCGGCCCGCTGTGGGGGCGCAAGACACGGTGACGGGGCGACGAGAGGCACGCTGAAGCCGGAGCTCCGCGGCGAGTGCCCGTAGTGGGCGAGTGCCATGAATGATGGAGCGGCGCAGGGCAGGGCGGCCGGCGGATCGCTCTCGCCGCGGTGGACGCTCGCCGCCCTGCCCTGCGCCCCCTACACCCCACCCACCGCCTCGCGACAAACCCGCAGCAGCTGTTCGTCGGCGTGGATGTCATGGCTGCCGTACCCGCCCAATGCGGCCTGGTGCCGTCGCCTCGCGGTCAGTTCCGTGCACAGCAGGTCGTGGAGGAGGGCGCCCTCGGGGCCCAGCTCGGCGACGCACGTGGCTATCGGGACGCGCGTGTGCGGGTTCTGGGCCCAGGCGGCCCGCAGGACGGGGACCGCAGGCTCCGGGTCCCGGCTGATGCGCCACACCGCGCACGCGGCCGCCATCCGCTCCCACAGTTCGTGGGATCCGGTCATACGGATCAGCTCGGGCAGCGCGGTACGGGCCGCCGCTCCCAGGCGCCCCAGTGGTTCCGCCGCCCGTCTGCCCTGCCCCCCACCGCTCGTCAGCTCCCGCACCAGGACCGGCAGTACAGCAGCCGCGTCCCCCTCCACCGACCACAGCGCGCCGGCCGCGGCGACCGCGGCGACCGCGGACCCGGTGTCCAGCAAGCCCCGCAGCGCCGGTGCCGCCGCGCACGAGCCCGCGCCGAAGGACTCCAGGGCCCGTACCGCCGACTCCACCACCGACTCCCGCAGCCGCAGCCCGTCAGGGACCCCCAGCAACAGCCGCAGCACCTCGGGCACGGACTCCGCGTCGGCGAGGGCCGCGAGCGCGGAAAGCAGGGGTGCCGCCCGGTCGTACGTCTCCGGGGAGTCCAGCGGGATCTCGCCGAGCCTGCGTCGCAGGGCCGGGGCGAGCGGGGTCGCGGCCGGTCCGAGATGGGTGATGACATGGCCCAGGTCGTTCGGTACCACCCGCCCCTCCAACACCTCTCCCAGCACCGGAACGGCGCGCGCGTCGCCGCTTCTGGCCAGGGCCTTGACCGGGTCGCCCAGTGTCGGCGCCCCGCGCTCCCACTGGCGTACCCACAGGTCCGGACGGGAGTCCACCAGCGCGGCCAGGTGATCGGCGGCGGGAGCGGCGAGTTCGAAGAGGCCTTCCAGGAGGGCCAGTGCGGGCTCCCGCAACCGGTCCTGCGGTGCCGCCAGTTGGGCGCCGATCAGCGCCACCGGTTCCCGGTAGTCCGCACGCCACTCCCGCATCAGCCCCGGCGACATCCACACGGCGTTGACCCGGTCCGTCGACGCCGGACTGTCCAACTGCCCCACCAGCAGGGCGATCCGGTCGCTCACCCGGTCGTCGAGCGCGGAGTGCAGGGTCCGCAGCAGTTGGGAGCCCTCCTCGTCCGAGGGCCGCAGTCGCCGCAGATGGCCGACGAGCGTGTCGGTCTCGGGCCGGTCGGGCTCCTGTGGCCGGCCCGGCGGCCGCTCCGACCGGTCCCGCAACAGCCGTACGACCGTGGTCACCAGGTCGGCCGGCAGCCGCTCGGGCGCGCAGCCCGCGAGCTGGCCGAGCGCGGCGAGCCGCAGTGCCGGGCCGAACGGCGGCGCGCTCCGGGCCGTCAGCAGATCCACCGCCTCGGCGGCGTACCCCGGGTGGCGGCGGGCGAGGACGCCGAGGCTCTCGGTGAGGGCGAGCAGGACCCGGTCGTCCCGCTCGACCGTGATCCGCTGCCGCAACAGGCCGAGCACGCGCGCCGGTTCGTCGAGAAACCGCACCAGCGCGCCGGCCGCCGCCCGCCGCACCTCGGGGTCCGGATCCCCCGTCAGCCGGGAGAAGACCTCGGCTCCGGCACGGACCGCGGTGCACGCCATCGCGTAGGTGTCGGAGGCGCCCTCCCGGTCCTCGCCGTCCTGCCCGATGCTGACCAGGAGTTCCACGACGCCGCCCCGCTCCTCCACCGCCCTGCTCCCGACCAGGGTGAACAGGAAGGGGATGCAGGCCAGGGTCGAGTCGTAGACGTCCCCCTGGTGGTGCACCGCGCCGTACATCCCGTCGAGCGCGATCTCCCGCTCGGCCGGGTCCGCCGAGGCCAGCCCCCTCAGCAGTTGGGGCACGTCCTCCGCGCTGCCGTACGCATGCCGCAGCGAGGCCCAGTCGACCTCGTCGATCCCCGTGAACACGTCGTCCTCCCCAGGCGCGGTGCCAACTGATCGCGAGTGTGCACCACGCCACTGACAACGCACTGGAATCGGGGGGTGACGCTGCCCGGGGCTCGGTGTCAGCCGTCGGCGGGCAGTGCGCGCTCCAGGATCGTGTCCACGCCGGCGCCGTCGGGCAGGGTGCCGAAGGAGTGGCCCCAGTCGCCGCCCAGCCGGGTCGCGCAGAAGGCGTCGGCGACGGCGGGCGGGGCGTGCCGGACCAGCAGGGAGGCCTGCAGGGCCAGGGCCATCAGCTCCACCAGCCGGCGCGCACCGGCCTCGGACCCGGCGGCCAGCAGGCCCTCCAGCCGGACCACGGCCGCGTCCAGCCGGGCGTCCGCGCCGCGCGCCAGGGCGAGTTCGTCGAACAGGGCGTGTGCGGTGGCGGGTTCGCGCCTGAGCGCCCGCAGCACGTCCAGGGCGTTGACGTTCCCCGAGCCCTCCCAGATCGACAGCAGGGGTGCCTCGCGGTAGTGGCGGGGCATGCCGGACTCCTCGACGTAGCCGTTGCCGCCCAGACATTCCAGGGCCTCCGCGGTGAAGGCCGGGCCCCGCTTGGTGACCCAGTACTTGCCGACGGCCGTCGCGATCCGCCGGAAGGCCGCCTCGCCCGCGTCGCCGCGGACCGCCCGGTCGGCGGCCCCCGCCAGCCGCAGGGTGAGCGTCGTGGCGGCCTCGGACTCCAGCGCCAGGTCGGCCAGCACGTTGCGCATCAGCGGCTGGTCGATCAGCCGCGCCCCGAACGCGCTGCGGTGGCGCACATGGTGGCCCGCCTCGACCAGCGTCCTGCGCATCAGCGTGGCCGACATCATCACGCAGTCCAGGCGGGTGCAGTTGACCATCTCGATGATCGTCTTCACGCCCCGGCCCTCGGGTCCGACCAGCCAGGCCACGGTTCCGTCGAACTCCGGCTCGGAGGAGGCGTTGGAGCGGTTGCCCAGCTTGTCCTTCAGGCGCTGGATGCGGAAGGTGTTGCGGCTGCCGTCCGGCAGGATCCGCGGCACCAGGAAGCAGGAGAGCCCCTCCGGAGCCTGCGCCAGCACCAGGAACACGTCGCACATCGGGGCCGAGGTGAACCACTTGTGCCCGCGCAGGGTGTACACGCCGGGCTCGGCGGTCGGGGTCGCCACGGTGGTGTTCGTCCGCACGTCCGAGCCGCCCTGCTTCTCGGTCATTCCCATGCCGGCGAGCAGACCGGGCTTCTCCGTCGGGACCCGCAGCTCCGGGTCGTACTCCCTGCCGGTCAGAAGGGGTTCGTAGATCTTGGCCAGTTCCGGTTGGGCACGCAGGGCGGGGACGGCCGCGTACGTCATCGACGTCGGACAGCCGTGCCCGGCCTCGGTGTGCCCCCACACCAGTCCGCCCGCCGTGCGCACGACGTGGGCGCCGGGGCGGTCGTCCGCCCAGGGCGCGCCCGCCAGCCCCTCCGCTACGGCGGCCCGCATCAGGTGGTGCCAGCTCGGGTGGAACTCGACCTCGTCGATCCGGTTGCCGTACCGGTCGTGCGTGCGCAGCACCGGTTCGTGCACGTTGGCCAGTTCGGCCCACTCCTGCGCCTCGGCGCTGCCGGCCCGCAGACCGAGCCGGCGGATCTTCTCCTCGGCCCACCCGGCGCCCTCCCGGCGCAGTCCCTCGAGCAGGGCGGTGTCCTGGGCGGCGTCGTAGGGCGTCAGCGGGGGCGGCTGGTTGGTGACGTCATGGGTCGCGTGCGCGGGCGTGGGTGTCGAGGCCATGCCGCCATGTTGCGCCTTTTCTTCGACCGTAGCAATGTTGCAACAAGGAGGCGCACGTACAGTACGTGCCCATGCGGATGAACGTGTCAGAGCCGTCCGGCGAGGTCGACCTGCGGCCGCTGTCCGCGCGGTCGGTCGTGCTGAGCCTGCTGCTGGGCACGCATCCGCCGGAGCTTCCGGTGAGGGACCTGGTCCGCGTGGTGGAGCCGTTCGGCGTCGGCGGCTCCACGCTGCGTGCCGCGCTCAGCCGCATGGTGAACGCCGGTGACCTGCGGCGCACGAATTCCGTCTACCGGCTCAGCGACCGGCTCCTGGCCCGCCAGCGCCGCCAGGACGAGGCGGTGGACGCCCGCACGCGCGCGTGGGACGGCGACTGGGAGATGGTGGTGATCACGGCGACGGGCCGCGGCCCCGCCGAACGCGCCGACCTGCGTGCCCGCCTCACCGCCCTGCGGCTGGCCGAACTCCGCGAGGGCGTCTGGCTGCGCCCCGCCAACCTGATCCGCCGCGTGCCGGAGGAGGAGCTGGCACCGGTGGCCCAGTCCTACACCGCTCGGCCCGACCGCCCCGCGCGCGAACTGGCCGCCGCCCTGTGGCCCTTGGACGCCTGGGCCGCCACGGCCCGCGCCCTGCTCGCCCACCTCGCCGAGGCGGACCTCCCGGCCGACCGCTTCACGGCCTTCGCGGCGGTCGTACGCCATCTGCTCGCCGATCCCGTACTGCCTCCCGAACTGCTCCCCGCCGACTGGCCGGGCGCGCCCCTGCGCACCGCCTACGCGCGGTACCAGCGGGAGGTCACCGGAGCCGTCACCCGATGACACGGCGACCGTACGAAGCGCCGCGCGGACGTCGCTGGTGCCGCCGCGCCGTACCAGGCGCTTCATCCCGTAGTCCTTGGTGCCGGAGACCGAGATGGGGGCGGTGACGGCCTGGCTGCGTTGGCGGTGGGCCGGGTGGCAGCGCTCGCCGGACCCGCTCTGTCTGTCGTGATCATGACTGACGTGAGTCCGTGGGCGGCCAGGACGCCCGGAGGCGCGTGGCGACGCGCACGCACGCGCGCGTGCTGCTGAAGTCCCGCTTCACGCTCAACGGGACGGCCCGTACGACGGGTTGACGCCCGCCCGCGACGCAGCGGGCGAAGTGCCCGACTTCGGGCGCCATGCCCGAATTGCGCTTACTTCGACCGGGTGACCAGGCTGTGAGTGGGAACCCGACGTGTTTCGGCAAGCGACGTCATACGGATCGAGGACAGTCATGGCTCGGCAGGAGCGACAGTCGTCGTCGGCCACCCTCCCGGAGCCGCTGCGTAACGCGGCGTCCGTGTTGCGGAAGGTGCCCGGCGCGGGAATGGTGAGCAGGGCGACCGAGGGGGCACTGGACAAGGTCGGAGCGGTGTCGCCGCGCGGACGGCGGATGGCGGTGTACGCGGGCGCGGGCGTACTGGGCGTCGCGGGCGTCGTGGAGTGGCCCGTCGCCGTCACCGGTGCGGCAGTAGCCTGGCTGACGCAGCCACGGCCGAAACAGCCAAGCAGCGGGGACGCGGTGAGCGCCGAGGACGGCGCACCCGCGGTGGAGGAGGCGATGAGCACGCCCGTCGGCACGGAACCGACGGCCGGCGGGGCCGTACCGCCGCCCGTCACCGAGGTGACGGCACCGCTGGGAGGGACACCCACCCCTCCGGGCGCTGAGTCGGCACCCACGGGAACCGCCCCGGTCCCCGATGCCGCCGGGCCCATCTCCCCGCACCCGGGCGCCGAGGCGGCCCCCGCCGCGCCGGCCCCGGGCGCCGATGTTCCCGGACCGACGGCACCGGACCCCGGTGCTCCCGGTCCGGCCGAGTCCCTCACGGGGCGGAGCGACGCGCAGGAACAGCCCGACCGCACGACCGACTGAGGGCGCGCGATGGTTCTGGGAGTGCTGTCACGTCCGGCCGTCGCTCTGGTGGGATGGGCGGCGGCCGGGCCCCGGTTGCTGGTACGCGGGGCCGCGCCCGCGATGGGTGCGGCCGCCGGGGCGGCGGCCGGCACGGCCCGCGC
>NZ_JBEXXQ010000002.1:357955-373523 GCF_040630525.1 Streptomyces sp. NPDC005799 | reverse complement strand
CATCGTTACTCCACACAAGTCACGATGATCAACGGTGGCCGCACCCGTCTCCGCACCGGCCTCGCCCAGCAAGATCACGATCTACAGCTGGAGTACTAACCCCTGAGCTACACCGGCGCGTTGTACCGGTGGCGGGACTCGAACCCGCGACCGCCCCATTATCAGTGGAAGTAGGTCCTGCCTTCGCACCTGGACGTTCATCACTGTAGAAGGCAACCGGTGGAGCTAGCGAGCGAATTAAGCGCGAGCGCTCAGGGGTGGGCTTCACTTATGGCAGTTCGGGCAGCGGAGACACGGCACGGGGTGTCCACGCCGTGCCTCTGCTTTCTGCCGACGGGTCAGATTGGCGCAGGTATGGACTGCGCCGATTACTGCAGTAGCGGCTGCGCTCCGCGGGCTTTATCGCTTCTGGCGCTTCCACGGCCCCGTGATCGCCAGCATGATCCCCGGCTCCTGGATGTTTGCGTACAGGGTCCGGCCGTCCGGGGAGAAGGTGACACCGGTGAACTCGCTGTACTCGGGGTCCTCCTCGGTGCCGAGGTTCAGTTCGTTGCGGGCGATCGGGTAGGTACGGCCGCTGTCGGTCGCGCCGAACAGATGCTGCAGGCCCTCGCCGTCCTCGGCGATGACGAGGCCGCCGTACGGCGAGACGGTGATGTTGTCGGGGCCGTCGAAGTTGCCCTCGACGGACGGGTCGGGGTTGACGCCGATCAGGACCTTCAGGGTCAGGGTGCGGCGCTTGGGGTCGTAGAACCACACGGCGCCGTCGTGCTGGACCGGGCTCTCGGCACGGGCGTACGAGGAGACGATGTAGGCGCCGCCGTCACCCCACCACATGCCCTCGAGCTTGCGGGCGCGGGTGATCTGGCCGTCGGTGAACTGCTTGCGCGTCGAGACCGTCTTCGCGTCCCGGTCAGGGACGTCCACCCAGTCGACGCCATAGACGGTGCCGATCTTCGTGGCACGGGAGAGGTCGTCGACGAACTTGCCGCCGGAATCGAAGCACTTGAAGGCCTGCAGGACGCCGGCGTCGTCGGCGAGCGTGCGCAGCCTGCCCCGGCCGTGGTGGAAGCCGGCCGGCGGGGTCCAGCGGTACAGCAGGCCGTTGGGGCCGGACGCGTCCTCGGTGAGGTAGAGGTGGCCGCGCCTGGGGTCGACGACGACGGCCTCGTGGGCGTAACGGCCCAGTGCCTTGATGGGCTTGGGGTTCCGGTTGGCCCGCCGGTCCTCGGGGTCGACCTCGAAGACGTAGCCGTGGTCCTTGGTCATGCCGTTCTGGCCGGCCTTGTCCTCGGTCTCCTCACAGGTCAGCCAGGTGCCCCAAGGAGTGTTGCCGCCCGCGCAGTTGGTGGAGGTGCCGGCGATGCCGACCCACTCGGCGACATGGTCGCGGCGTACCTCGACGACCGTGCAGCCGCCGGACGCGGCGGGGTCGTAGACCAGGCCCTCGGTGAGCGGGACGGGGTACTTCCAGTTCGAACGCGGGCCCTTGAGCTCGTGGTTGTTGACCAGCAGGGTCGCGCCGCGGGGGCCGTCGAAGGTGGACGTGCCGTCGTGGTTGGACGGGGTGAACTCGCCGGACTCCAGCTTGGTCCTGCCGCTGTAGGTGATGATCCGGTACTTGAAGCCGGCGGGGAGGGCGAGGATGCCGTCCGGGTCGGGGACGAGCGGTCCGTAGCCGACGCCGTGGTGTCCGTGCGCCAACTCCTCGGCGCCGTCGGTCTCGTCGGTCTCCGTGGACGCGAGGGCGTTCGGGGCGGTGGCGAGGGCGCTGACGCTGCCCGCCAGCGCGACCCCGGCACCGGTGATCGCGGATTTCCTGGCGAAGTCCCTGCGGGTGAGCGACATGGTGTCTCCTGTGACGGTGGGCGTGCCGTGGAGGGTGGCGGACCTCGGGTCGGCGACACGGTTTCGCCCGTGCCTGAACGTGAGTTGAACACAGGGCGACCACTCCGGACCCACTTCCATGAATCCGTACACCGCACCCCATGAAAAGCCAAAGACCTTCGGCTCCCGCTAAAGCCCCTACGACGACGGCACCCAGGGCCCCGCGGCTCGCATCCGCCGCAACGGCACGCGGGGACAAGGGCTTCCGCGCCAGCCGCGACACGCGCAAGGGGAAGGGGAAGGGCTCCCACGCCGAACACACGACGGCTCGTGAAGAGAAGGGCTTCCACGCCGAACACGACGTCACCCGGAATCGAAGGACTCTTCACCACCCGCGACGGCATCCCGAACCGAAGGGCAGACCCGCGGCACCCGCGACGACACCCGGAACCGCACGGCATTCCGCGCAGCACCCACAACGACACCCGAAGCGAATGCCCTCGCCCGCCAAGACGCCAAACCCCGCGCCCGCCGCAACGGCACCACCCTCAAGCGAGGAGCCCGCACCCGTCACCACGCCAACGCCCCACGCCTGCCACAAGGGCACCCCCCAAGCGAAGGCCCGCGACCGCCACGATGCCCACGCCCCACGCCCGCCGCGACAGCGCCTCGCCGCGAAGAAGCGTCCGCACCCGCGGCCGTGGCGACGTCCGGATCGAAGGGGAGCCGCCGCCGCACGCCGCACGCCCGGGCGACCGCGGCCCGTACGAGCGTGGGGCACCCGGCACGAAGTGGCCCCGCCCGCCTCAACCCCCCTGTTGCGAACGCGCCTTGAACGCCGCCTTCCTGGCTTCCTTCGCGATCCGATTGTCCGGGTGCAGGCGGCCCATCGCCTCCAGGACGTCGGCCGTCGCCGGATGGTCGACGCGCCAGGCCGCGGCGAAGAAGCCGCCGTGCTGGGCCGCCAACCCCTGGACCAGCGAGCGCAGTTCCTCGGAGTTCCCCTCGGCGGCGAGCTGTGCGGCGACGGTGTCGATGGTGAGCCAGAAGATCATCGCTTCCGAGGGCGCGGGCACGTCCGGCGCCCCGTGCTCGCTCAGCCAGACCCGGGCCAGCCCGCCGAGTTCGGGGTCGTCCAGCACCTCCCGCAGCGCCGGCTCGGCCTCGGCCCCCACCAGGGCCAGCGCCTGCTGGCAGAGCAGCCGGCGCAGCGGCGCGCCCGCGTCCGAGCCGCGGCTCGCGGCGAGCAACTCCCGGGCGCCTTCCAGCGGTTGCCGCCGTGCCAGCCACTGCTCGGTCTCGGTCCGCGCGGCCTGCGGGGGGAACGTCGCCGTCCCGTCGAGCAGCGCGTCCGCACCCTTGTCGGCGAGGTCACCGACGGCCGGCGCGGTGAACCCGGCCTCCAGCAGCCGCGCGCGCAGGCCGTACCGGCCGAGTGGGGTCAGCCGCACCATGCCGTAGCGGGAGACGTCCGTGTCGTCGACCGGCGCGGCGGGCTCCTCGTCGGTGTCCGCCATCAGCGCCTCGTCGACCGGCTGGTACTCGACGAGTCCGACCGGCTCCAGCAGCCGGAACTGGTCGTCGAGCTTCATCATCGCGTCGGAGACCTGCTCCAGGACGTCGTTGGTGGGCTCGCCCATGTCGGAGGGCACGATCATGGACGCGGCGAGCGCGGGCAGCGGGACCGGGGAGTCGCCGGGTCCCTCCTCGGTGACGGAGAGCAGGTACAGGTTGCCGAGGACGCCGTCGAGGAACTCGGCCTCCGCCTCCGGGTCCCACCGCAGCCGGTCGAAGTCGATATCGCCGCCCTCGTCCAGGGCCTCCTCCAGGCCCTCGATGTCGGGCACGCTCGCGTCGGCGAGCACCGTCTCCAGGGCCCCCTGCCACACGCCGAGCACGTCGTGCGGCGAGCCGCCGGTCAGCAGCGCCAGCTCCGCACCGGCCCGCACGGTGCCCTCGTCCTCGTCGGCGATCTCGACGAGTCCGGTGTCCAGGGCCACCCGCCAGGCCTCGCTCGCGTCGGCCGCGGCGTCTTCGCCGGTCAGTCCCAGCACCTCGGCCGCGGCCGGCACCTGCTCGTCGACGAGCCCGCCCCCGGCGTCGACGCGGGTGTCGGGGCCGGCCCAGCGGGCGAGCCGGGCGGCCCGGGACAGCACGGGTGTGGACAGCGCGTCCCGCGCCAGCTCCGCTTCGGGATGCAGCCGTACCGGCGGCAGGGGGGAGCTGTCTGACATCGGCTGGTTCTCCTAGGGCGGCCGGGCGGCCGTACGACCACCTGGACGACGTACGGCTCAATCGCTCAGCCTAGACGGATTTCGACCCATGCCGCCCGGTTCATCTCCTGGTCAGGGTCAGTACATGGCCGAAACCTTGACAACTGGCCGGAGCAGGCAGGAGATTGACGCGCGTAGAAACTGGGGGACAACTGTTCACTCATCTCTACGCGCGTCACCAGACGCTCCACGCACCACCCTCGTCCCGGCGCTTTTGTACGTCCCCGGAGGGATTCCGTTGCCGAGCAAGTCTTCCGCGCGTCTCGCCGCGCTCACCGTCGCCGCAGTGTGCTCCGCGGCCTCCACGGTCGCCCTGACGGCGCCCGCGCACGCCGACACCGTACGCATCCACGACATCCAGGGCGCGACCCGAATATCGCCGTACGCCGGCCAGAAGGTGGCGGACGTGCCCGGAATCGTCACCGCCACGCGCACGTACGGCTCGTCCAGAGGTTTCTGGCTCCAGGATCCGAACCCGGACGACGACCCGGCCACCAGTGAGGGCGTCTTCGTCTTCACCAGCTCCACCCCGAAGGTCGCCGTCGGTGACTCCGTCACGGTCACCGGCACGGTCTCGGAGTACGTCCCGGGCGGCGCCTCGACCGGCAACCAGTCGGTGACCGAGATCACCAAGCCGACCGTCACGACGGTGTCGACGGGCAACGCGGTCCCGGCGCCGGTCGTGATCAACGCGAAGTCGGTGCCGGACCTGTACGCCCCGGCCGGCGACACCGCCGCGAACGGCTCGGTCAACGGCCTTCCGCTGCAGCCGGCGACGTACGCCCTGGACTACTACGAGTCCTTGGAGGGCATGAACGTCCAGGTCGCCAATGCCCGGGTGGTCACCGCGACCGACCCCTACGCCGAGTTGTGGGTCACCGTGAAGCCGCACGAGCACCCGACCCGCCGCGGCGGCACGCTGTACGGCTCCTACACCTCGCAGAACACCGGCCGGCTGCAGATCCAGTCGCTGGGCGCGGTCGCCGACTTCCCGAAGGCGAACGTCGGCGACACCCTCACCGGCACCACCACCGGCCCGCTGGACTTCAACCAGTTCGGCGGTTACACGCTGGTGGCCGGTCAGCTGGGCACGCTGAAGAGCGGCGGGCTGCAGCGCGAGACGACGAAGAAGCAGTCGCGCGGCGAACTCGCGGTCGCCACCTACAACGTCGAGAACCTCGACCCGTCGGACACCACGTTCGCCGCGCACGCCGCCGCGATCGTGAACAACCTGCAGTCGCCCGACATCGTGTCCCTGGAGGAGATCCAGGACAACGACGGCGCGACGGACGACGGGGTCGTCGACGCGAGCACGACCGTGAACAAGCTGATCGACGCGATCGTCGCGGCGGGCGGCCCGAAGTACGACTGGCGTTCGATCAACCCCGTCAACGACCAGGACGGCGGCGAGCCCGGCGGCAACATCCGTCAGGTGTTCCTCTTCAACCCCGAGCGGGTGTCCTTCGTGGACCGCGCGGGCGGCGACTCCACCACCGCCGTCGGCGTGACCAAGGTGCACGGCAAGGCGCAGCTGACGGCCTCCCCGGGCCGCATCGACCCGGCCAACGACGCCTGGAAGTCCAGCCGCAAGCCGCTGACCGGCGAGTTCGTCTTCCGCGGCCGCACGGTCTTCGTGATCGCCAACCACCTCAACTCCAAGGGCGGCGACCAGGGGCTGACGGCGCAGTACCAGCCGCCGGTGCGCAGTTCGGAGACCCAGCGCCACGCCCAGGCGACCCTGGTCAACGCGTTCGTCAAGAGCATCCTGGACGTCCAGAAGAACGCCGACGTCGTCGCGCTCGGCGACATGAACGACTTCGAGTTCTCCGACACCGCGAAGATCCTCGAGGGTGACGGCGAGCTGTGGTCGGCGATCAAGTCGCTGCCGAAGAGCGAGCGTTACACCTACGACTACCAGGGCAACGAGCAGGTCCTGGACCAGATCCTGATCAGCCCGTCGATCCGCCGCGACTGCGACTTCGAGTACGACAGCGTGCACATCAACGCGGAGTTCAACGACCAGATCAGCGACCACGACCCCCAGGTGCTGCGGTTCCGCCCGTAGCACCCACAGGTCGGCTGGGCGGGGTCGGCGTGGTCAGGCGTAGACCCCGTCCAGCCAGTGCTGCCAGGCGGCTTCGATCGTCTTGGCGTCGGCGTCCGGGGCGAAGTCGTGGACGCTGATGCCGACCGGGGCGCCCCAGTGGTTGCGACCGAAGAAGCGGATCAGGGCGTCCCCGGTGCGCAGCCCGATGAAGTAGGGGTCGCGGAAGTCCAGTACGGCGTCGAGGGTTCGGCCCTCGGGGCCGTGCGCCCGCACCCGCGCGCCCGCGGCCGTGTCCTCGGCCAGCCCGAGCGCCCGTCCGACGGCGGTGAAGGCGTCGGCGGCCTGCGAGGCCTCGGGGCCCTGCAACTGGGCGAAGGTCACCGGGCGCGGCGCGAAGTGGGTGAGGTACTCGCGCAGGGTGTGCAGATAGAAGTCGGTGTGCTTCGACGCGCCGTCGTACTGGTTGTCCCAGTCGTCGGTGAAGATGCCGCTGTGCACATAGCGCACCCAGGCGCGGCGACCCTCCTCCCGCGCCTCGATGGTGTGGTCGAGCTGGTTGACGCTCTGGACGGAGAAGCCGACGTCCTCGCTGCGGACGGTGAGGCGGTGCGGCGGGTCGTAGGCGGTGACGGTGGAGCCGAAGGCGGCCCGGCCGCCGACGCGGGGCTCGGGCGGGTCCATCGGCCACAGATAGGCACCGCTGGCGTTGGTGATGGCCTCCCACACCTCCTCCGGCGACGCGTCGACCTCGAACTCGCGGACGATCTCGAACTCCTTGGACATGGCGGGCTCCTGACTGTTCCGACCAGGTCGGCTATTCCAACTCGGTCTGCTTGAGGGTGGGATGGACGGCCACGACGATCCGGTGGTCACGGCCACCTTCGGTGTCCGGGGCGTCGTACTTGCGGATCAGCGCACTGACCCCGGTGGTCAACTCCTGGATGAACGCGGCCCGTTCGGCGGCGGAGGCGAAGCGGACCTCGCCGTCCAGCGCGTACGTGGCCAGCCGCTGACGGGCCTTGGCCGCGCCGGTGATCAGCGAGCCGACGTCCCGCACCAGACGGGCGCCGAGGGCGAGCAGCCAGCGCGCGGAGAGCTGGTCGCGGAAGCGGTCCGGGTCCGGCTGCACGGAGGCGAGCGCGAGCGGCGAGATGACGTACGACGCGGCGGTCGCCCGCATCAGCCGCTCGGTGACATTGCCCTTGCGGCGCTCCCCGGCGAGCTCGACGAGGCCGTGCCGCTCCAGCGCCTTCAGGTGGTAGTTCACCTTCTGGCGCGGCAGTCCCACCTTCCCGGCCAGCATCGCCGCCGAGGCCGGCCCGGCGGCCAGCTCGGCGAGCAGACGGGCCCGTATGGGGTCCAGGGAGACGGCGGCGGCCTCGGGGTCCTCGATCACGGTGACGTCCAGCATGCGTCCACCGTCTCACCGAAAACTTTTTTTGTCCAGACGATCTGAGTTTTCGGCCCATTCCCGCTCAGGGACGAGCCCCGGCGCGATTCGGGCCGGGGATTCGGGAGACCCACCGGTCATGGACGAGGAGAAGAAGGACGAGGGTGAGATCGAGAGTCCGACCCGGCTGCCGGCGCGGTCCTGGCGGGCGGTGGCCCGGCGCACGGCGAAGGAGTTACTGGACGACGAACTCGGCGACCGTGCCGCCGCGTTGACGTACTACGGAGTCCTGTCCCTGTTTCCGGCGCTGCTGTTGCTGGTGTCGCTGCTCGGGGTGGTGGGCCGCAGCGCCACCGACAAGATCCTCGACAACATCCGGGCCCTGGCGCCGGGTCCGGCCCGGGACATCCTGCGGGACGCGGTGAGACAGCTGGGCGACAGCGGTGGTACGGGCAGTGTGCTGGCCGTGGTGGGCCTGCTGGCGGCGCTGTGGTCGGCCTCCGGATACGTGGCCGCGTTCATCCGCGCGTCCAACGCGGTGTACGACCTTCCCGAGGGCCGACCGGTGTGGAAGCTGACGCCGCTCAGGCTGGCGCTGACCGTCGCGCTGATGCTGCTGCTCGCGGCGAGCGCGGTGATCGTGGTCTTCACGGGGCCGTTGGCGGAGCGGGCCGGGACGGCGTTCGGCTTCGGGGGCGCGGCGATCGCGGTCTGGGGCGTGGTGAAGTGGCCGGTGCTGCTGATGCTGGTGGTGATGATGATCGGGCTGTTGTACTGGGCGGCCCCCAACGTCCGTGGGCGCGGCTTCCGTTGGATCAGTCCCGGCAGCTTCCTGGCGACACTGATCTGGCTGGCGGCTTCCGCCGGGTTCGCCGTCTACGCGGCCAACTTCGCTTCGTACAACAAGACTTACGGGACGCTCTCGGGCGCCATCGTGTTCCTGGTGTGGCTGTGGCTGTCGAACCTGGCGATCCTGGTGGGGCTGGAGTTCGACGCGGAACTGGCGCGTGAGCGGGTCGCCTGCCGGGGGCTGTCGCCGACCGAGCCGTATGTGGAGCCTCGGGACACGCGGAAGTGGCCGGCGAAATGGCGGGCCGCCTTGGGGGCCGCCGCCCCCAAACCCCCGCTTCGGCCCTGACGGGCCTCGTCCGCACTCAAAACGCCGGACGGGCTGGGAGTGCCCGTCCGGCGTTTCGGTGTCCGCGTCACTTCTTGGTCCGCGTCACTTCTCGGTCCGCGTCACGTCTCGGTCCGCGTCACTTCTTGGGATACCTCCACCCCACCACCACGACCACCGCCAGCGCCGCGCCGATGATCAGGGCGGGGCGGGGGTGCCGTACCGCTGCCCTGACCACGGGGCGGGCCGGCCACGGCAGGTCGCGTTCCGCCCGGTGTTCCAGGGTGCGGCCCGTGTCCGCCGCCTTGTCCTGGGCGGTGTGCCCCGCCTGGATCATCTGCCGCCCGGTGTTCGTCGCCCGGTCCTGGACCCTGTGGCCGGCCTGCGTGGCACGTTCCTGCACGATGTGCCCGGCCTGGGCGGCCCGCTCCTGCACGGTGTGTCCGGCCAGCGCGGCTGTGCTGCGCAGCTGCACGGTCATCGCGCCGGCCTTGTCCCTGAGGTCCGCCGCCCGGGCCCGCGCCCGTCCCTTCACATCCATCTTGCCCGCCAACTGCTCCACTGTGTCGCCGAGTTCGCTGCGCGTCCGTTCGATCTGCCGGCGCAGCTCGTCGGGGCCCTTCACGCCCGTCTCCCCCGTCGCCTTGTCCGTCATCGGTGTGCCCTCTCCTTGATCTCCTCGACATCGGCCCTGACGCTGCCGAGGGCCTCCTCGGGAGTGGGGGGCGTGGCCTTGCGCAGCTGGGCGCGGCCGGTCGCGCCGAGTACGGCGGCGATCACGAACAGCACCCCCGTCACGATGAGCGCCGCGGCCCAGACGGACAGCGTCAGCGAGAGGGCGGCGATGGCCGTGCCCGCCGCCGCGAGCAGCCCGGCGTACCCGAACGCGCCCGCCGCGCCGAGCAGTCCGCCGCCGCGCCCGGCGCGCCGGCCCTTCTCGGCCAACTCCTCCTTGGCGAGCGCCACTTCCTGTCGTACGAGCCGGGAGAGCTGTTCGGTGGCCTGGCCGACGAGGTCGCCCACCGACTGGTGCCCGTCGCGCACCGGCCCGGAGTGGGTGGTCCCGGTCACGGTCGCCTCCTCTCGTGTTCCTCTGGTTCGAAAACGTTCGGAACACCCGGGTACCCGGACCGGCCCCCACTACCCCTCGGGCCCGCCGCCCCGCCCGGGCTCGCGCAGCCGGGCCAGCTGGGTCTGGAACCAGTCGAGACGGGCCTGCAACAGCGCGGCCTCCGCGGCCAGTTCGGGCACTCCGAGATCGTCGGTGGCGGTGAGGCCGGCCACCTGACGGGCGTCCTGCACACCGGCGGCCACCCGCAGCCCGTCGCCGGCCAGCCGGGCGAAGGCGGCGAGCGAGACGTACGTACGACCGCGGACGCATCCCGCGCAGGAGGGTGCCAGCGCGCGCCACCCCGGACGGCCCCAGCCCGCGTCGGCCAGGCCGACGGCCACGGTGCCGCAGGTACAGGGGCCGACCGTGGCGGTGCGCACCCGCTGGCGGGCATAGCGGAAGCCTCGCTCGAAGCGGAAGTAGCGCCCGAGGACGGACACCTCGAGCAGTACGGCCGCCCGGTGCTCGGCCGTGCACAGCAGCGCCTCGGCCGCCGCCCGGTCGTGCACGCAGTGGAAACCGCAGTCGCAGCGGCGGTGTGGCGACCGGTGCCGCAGGCCGTAGACGCAGGACGCGTCCGCGAGGACCCCGTACGGCAGCGCGCCGCCGAGCGACACACCGGTGAACCCGGCCCGAGTGCCGTCCTGGGACAGCACCGGGTGGGCGATCTTGTATCCGGTCGGCGGCTCCGTCGGGCGTTCCTCCGGAAGCCGCAGTCTCATCGGGCCGCCGGAACCTCTTCGGGGGCCTTCAGGTCCTTGATCTCCTCGGGCAGTTCGAGCTCCTCGGGTTCCAGGACCTCAGCCCGCGGCTGCTCTTCCCGCGCGACTCCGGTGGCCAGTGCCTTGCCGAGCTTCATGACGCCTCCATGGGCCGATGCCGATGACCGTCCTGTTCATGGTGACTCATCAGGGGGCGGAAAGGACATAGGGCATGGTCGCCCCACGACAGATTCCGAAGCAGTGCTTAGCAATACCTCGTAGAAGAATTAAGTGGAGCTTCACCTTCACTCTGCCGAGACTGTACGGCATGACAACCACCGCGCCCTTCGGCCGTGCCCTCTGCGCCATGATCACACCCTTCTCGGCGGACGGCGCGCTCGACCTCGACGGGGCCCAGCGGCTCGCCGACCACCTCGTCTCCCGGGGCTGCGACGGCCTGGTGCTGTCCGGTACGACCGGTGAGTCGCCGACCACCTCGGACGCCGAGAAGGCGGCGCTCGTGGAGGCGGTGCGGGAGGCCGTGGGCGAGCGGGCGTCGATCGTGACGGGGGTCGGCACCTCCGACACCCGGCACACCGTGGAGCTGGCGTTGCAGGCCGAAAAGGCGGGCGCGGACGGGGTGTTGGTGGTCAGCCCGTACTACAGCCGACCCCCGCAGGACGCCCTGGAGGAACACTTCCGCACGGTCGCCGACGCCTCGGGCCTGCCGGTCGTGCTGTACGACATCCCGGGCCGCACCGGCACCCGTATCGAGCCCGGGACGATGCTGCGGCTCGCCGAGCATCCCCGGATCGTGGCGGTCAAGGACTGCTCCTACGACTTCCTCGGCGCCCAAAAGGTGCTGGCCCGAACGGAGTTGGCGTACTACGCGGGCTGCGACGAGCACAACCTCGCGCTGTACGCGGTGGGCGGCGCGGGTTATGTCAGCACCGTCGCCAACGTCGTGCCCGCTCATCTCCGCTCCGTCCTCGACGCGTTCGACTCGGGCGACACGGCGACGGCGGCCCGCGCACAGCAACGGGCCACTCCCCTGATCGAGTCGATGATGGCGGCGGGCCTGCCCGGCACGGTCACGGCGAAGGCCCTGCTGAACGAGCTCGGTCTGCCCGCGGGTCCCGTCCGCGCCCCGCTGCGTCCCGCGAGCCACGAGACGGTCGACGGGCTGCTGGCGGCCTACGAGGACCTCACGGCCGGCTGACCACCGCCCGCGACACCACGTACGTCCGTAGCTGCCCGCGAACGGACCTCTGGCCGTACGTTGTCCCTGTGCGCCCTCCCCTGCTCTTCCTCGACGTCGACGGCCCCCTCAATCCCTGGGCGGCGAAGCCGGAGCGGCGCCCCGAGGGCTATACGACGATCAGCGTCGCCCTGCGGCCGGGCCAGGCCCTGCGGGTGTGGCTGAACCCCTCGCACGGACCGGCGCTGCTCGGCCTCGGCTACGAGCTGTGCTGGGCGACGACCTGGATGGACGCGGCGAACCGCTGGATCGGCCCGACCGTCGGACTGCCGGAACTGCCGTACGTCGACTTCGGCGAGGGCCTGTTCGCACTGCGCCCGGACGGCGTCCACTGGAAGACGGAGGCGATCGTGGCGTACGCCGACGGCCGGCCGTTCGCCTGGGTGGACGACGAACAGACCCCGGCGGACGAGCGCTATGTGTCCGCGGCCCATTCGGCTCCGGCCCTGCTGCACCAGGTCAGCCCCAGGGTGGGTCTGCGCGACGACGACTTCCGGACGCTGGCGGAGTTCGCCCGGACGCTGTGCACCTGAGCGGGCGCCCCTCCGCCCGTCGGCGGAAGGGCGCCCGTCACTGCGCCACGGCTCAGTTGTGGCTGTGCAGGATGTCGTTCAGACCGCCCCACTCGGCGTTGTTCGGCACGGCCTGGACGGTGCCGGTGACCGAGTTGCGGCGGAAGAGGATGTTGTCCGCGCCGGACAGCTCGCGGGCCTTGACGATCTGGCCGTCGGGGAGGGTGACCTTGGTGCCTGCGGTGAGGTAGAGGCCCGCCTCGACCACGCAGTCGTCGCCGAGCGCGATACCGACGCCGGCCTCGGCGCCGACCAGGGAGCGCTCGCCGATGCGGACACGCTCCTTGCCGCCGCCGGAGAGCGTGCCCATGGTGGAGGCACCGCCGCCGATGTCGGAGCCGTCGCCGACGACGACACCCTGGGAGATACGGCCCTCGACCATGGAGGTGCCGAGGGTGCCGGCGTTGAAGTTGACGAAGCCCTCGTGCATGACGGTGGTGCCGGCCGCGAGATAGGCGCCGAGGCGGACGCGGTCGGCGTCGGCGATGCGCACACCGGCCGGGGCGACATAGTCGGTCATCCGCGGGAACTTGTCGACGCCGAAGACGCTGACGTGCAGGCCGCGGGCGCGGGCGGCGAGTCGGACCGCCTCCAGGGTGTCCACGGCGACCGGGCCGAGGGAGGTCCAGGCGACGTTGGCGAGGAAGCCGAAGATGCCGTCGAGGTTCTGCTCGTTGGGCCTGACCAGACGGTGCGAGAGCAGGTGCAGACGCAGCCAGACGTCGTGCGCGTCGAGCGGCTTGTCGTCGAGCGAGGAGATGACCGTGCGCACCGCGACGATCTCCACACCGCGCACCTCGTCCTTGCCGAGGGCGGCCACGCCGTGCTCCCCGAGCAGCTCCCGGGTCCGCTCGGCGTCCAGCCGCTCGCTGCCGGCGGGACCGGGCTCCTCGGTCAGCGCGGGCGCGGGGAACCAGGTGTCGAGGACGGTGCCGTCGGCGGCGATGGTGGCAAGCCCGGCGGCCACGGCACCGGTGGAACGAGGAGCAGTCGTGTCGGTCATGAGGGCAACCTAACCGCCAGACCCCCACCCAGGCCAACCAGCCCCGCACCCGTCTCAGGTGCCGGGCGGTGACCACGTGACCGCGCGGTGGCCGGCAGGGAACGCCGACCGGGAACAGCGCCGGGGACACCCACTCGGCGGACCCGCCGCCCACCGGGCATCCGTCCCCCTCCCAAGGACCGGCAGCCGTCCGCTACGGCGGATCCGTGGGGATGACCCGGGTCAGCATCTCCCGCGCGTAGTCCTCGTCGTACGGCGTGCCCGTCAGCAGGACCTGGAGGCAGATGCCGTCCATCAGCGCGCACAGCGCCCGTGCCGTGGTCGGGTCGGTGTGACGGGAGATCCGGCGGACGAGGTCGTCGGTCCACTCGGCGGCCACCGGTCGCAGCGCGGGGCGGCGCAGGGCGGCGAGATACAGCTCGTACTCCAGCTCGACGCCGGTCCGCTCGCCGGCGAGCCACTCGCCCATCCAGCCGGCGAGTTCGGCGGCCAGACCGGCGCCCGGGTCCGTCAGTCCGCCGCGCGAGGCGATCACCTTGGCGAAGCCCTCGTTCGCCTGCCGCAGCGCGGCGACCATCAGCTCGTCGAGGGTGCTGAAGTGATACGTCGTCGAGCCGAGCGGCACATCGGCCTCGGCCGCGACCGTGCGGTGGGTCAGCCCGGCGAGCCCCTTGTCGCCGACGACGCGGATCGCCGCGTCGATGATCCGCTGCCGCCGGTCGGGGTCGTAGCGGCGGGCCATCAGTGCGCGCCCCCGAGGTTGAGCACCACCACTCCGACGATGATCAGGGCCATCCCCGCGGCCTTGGTCACGGTCATGCCCTCCCCGAAGAAGAGCAGCCCGATCGTGGCGATCGCCGCGGTGCCGACGCCGGACCAGATGGCGTAGGCCGTCCCGACGGAGAGGGTCTTCAGCGTCTGCGCGAGCAGGACGAAGGAGACGATGTAGCCGAGGACGGTCAGCACGGACGGCACCAGCCGGCTGAAGCCCTCGCTGTACTTCATGGCGGTGGTGGCGCCCACCTCGGCGGCGATGGCCGTGCCGAGAAAGAGATATCCCATGTGTACGAGCGTACACAACGATTGCGTACTCGCGTACACATCGACGCACACTTGAGGAAGAGATGTGAAGCCGCGGACGACGGACGAGGGCCCGCGCTATCCCGGAGGGGGAATTCCGCAGGGAGGTTCACTATTCACGGAAACCGCTCGCTGTAACATCTCCCCCCAACACCCCTGCCTCCACTAGTGTTTCACCGCTCACTCACCCCATCCCCACACCCCCGGCCGCCGCCTCGGGCGCCGCTGGAGAGACAGCGCATGCCAGAAACCACCCCCCAGCCTCCGCCGAACGAACCATGGGAGAACGGCTGGACCCCCGACACGTCCCGCGCACCCGGCACCCGAAGACTCTGGCTGGCCGGCGGAATGGCCGTGGCCACGATCATCACGTGCGTGACCTGGATAGCCGTGATGGACAACGGCCCCAACGCCTCGACGGACGCGGCGAAGAACCCGTCCCCGACCGCCGGCTCCACCGTTCCGGGCCTGATCTCCTACGCCACGCCCCCCACGAACGGGGCCACGGACCCGCCCTCGGGCAAGAGCGGACTCTCCTCGGGGGAGACCGATGCCTCCCCCACCCCACTGGGGAACGGCTCGCCGTCCGCGGCCCATACCCCGAAGCCCACCAAGTCGCCTGCCTCCCATGCGAGTTCACCGGGCAAACCGAAGCCGTCGGCCACCTACCGGTCCCTGCGCTCGGTCAACTATCCGGACCGCTACTGGCACGTGAGCGGCGACTTCGTGAAACTCGACCCGCTCGGCGGCTCCGAGTCCCGCCAGGACTCGACCTTCAAGCAGGTCAAGGGGCTTGCCAACAGCTCCTGTTACTCGTTCGTCACGCATGACGGCAAGTACCTGCGCCACCGCAACTTCCTGCTGCGCGACGAACCGAACGACGGCTCGCCCCTCTTCCGGCAGGACGCGACCTTCTGCCCGCGCGGCTCCGCCTACCCGGGCGCGGTCATGCTGGAGTCGATCAACTACCCGGGCCGCTTCCTGCGCCACCAGAACTTCCAGCTGAAGCTCGACCCGTTCCAGAACAGTTCCCAGTACCTGGCGGACTCGGCGTTCCGGCTGGTGGGCGGCGTGGCCTGACAGCACGAAGCGGGGGCACCCCGGGGGGGTGGGCGCGTCCCGCGGTGGCGTGGCCGCGGGTGCGGGGGGGGGTGAGACGGTGTATACCACCGCCCCGGGGGGCTCGGGT
>NZ_JBEXXQ010000002.1:0-357945 GCF_040630525.1 Streptomyces sp. NPDC005799 | reverse complement strand
CGTACAATAACTTCCCCCTGTCCGGGGCGGGGGCGGGGGGGCGGGGGGGGGGGGGGGCCCCCCCCCCCCCCCCCGCGCCCACCCGGGTGCGGCCCCCCCGCTTCCCGCGTTCGCGTGCCCGCGTGTCCTGGGCTGTCTCAGACGTTGAATCCCAGCGCCCGGAGCTGCTCGCGTCCGTCGTCGGTGATCTTGTCCGGGCCCCACGGCGGCATCCAGACCCAGTTGATCCGCAGCTCGTTGACGAGGCCGTCGGTGGCGGACTGGGCCTGGTCCTCGATGACGTCCGTCAGCGGACAGGCCGCGGAGGTCAGGGTCATGTCGACGGTCGCGATGTTGGCGTCGTCGATGTGGATGCCGTAGATCAGGCCGAGGTTGACGACGTCGATGCCCAGCTCGGGGTCGACCACGTCCATGAGGGCCTCGCGGAGCTCTTCCTCCGAGGCCGGCTTCATCTCCACGGTGTCGGTCATGCCGTCTTCCTTTCGGCTTCGGCGCCACCCAGCGCCTGGGCCGTCGCGTCCTTCCACGCCATCCAGCTGAGGAGGGCGCACTTGACCCGGGCCGGGTACTTGGAGACACCGGAGAACGCGACCGCGTCCTCCAGCACCTCCTCCATCGCGTCGTCGGGCTCCAGCCTGCCCTTGGACTGCATCAGCTCCAGGAAGGTCTCCTGGATCTTCCGCGCGTCGGCCAGCTCCTTGCCGACCAGCAGTTCGTTCAGCACGGAGGCGGAGGCCTGGCTGATCGAGCAGCCCTGGCCCTCGTACGAGACGTCCTCGATCCTCGTGCCCTCGTACCTCACGCGGAGGGTGATCTCGTCGCCGCAGGTCGGGTTCACGTGGTGCACCTCGGCGTCGCCATCACGCAGACCACGCCCATGAGGGTTCTTGTAGTGGTCCAGGATGACTTCCTGGTACATCGAGTCCAGCTTCATGCGATCGCTCGTCCCATCAGCCGAAGAAGTTCCGTACGTGTTCCAGCCCGTCGACCAGAGCATCGATCTCGGCCGGCGTGGAGTACAGATAGAACGACGCTCGCGTGGTCGCGGGAATTCCGTACCGGAGGCAGACGGGCCGCGCGCAGTGGTGGCCCACCCGGACCGCGATGCCCTGCTCGTCGAGGACCTGGCCCACGTCGTGCGGGTGGATGTCGCCGAGCGTGAAGGAGATCGCCGCGCCCCGCTCCTCGGCCGTGGTCGGGCCGATGATCCGCAGGTCGGGGACCTCCGCCAGACGCCCCACCGCGTACTCCGTCAGCGCGTGCTCATGGGCGAGGATCTTGTCCATGCCGATGGCGTTCAGGTAGTCGATGGCCGCGCCGAGACCGACCGCCTGAGCGATCGGCGGGGTGCCCGCCTCGAACTTGTGCGGAGCGGGGGCGTAGGTCGACGAGTGCATCGACACGGTCTCGATCATCTCGCCGCCGCCGAGGAACGGAGGCAGGTCCTCCAGCAGCTCCTGCCGGCCCCACAGGACGCCTATGCCGGTCGGGCCGCACATCTTGTGGCCGGTGAAGGCCACGAAGTCGGCCTGCAGGGCCTGTACGTCCAGCGGCATGTGCGGGGCGGCCTGGGAGGCGTCGATGCAGACCAGGGCGCCGACCTCCTGGGCGCGCCGGATGATCGTCTCGACCGGGTTGACCGTGCCCAGGATGTTGGAGACCAGCACGAAGGAGACGATCTTCGTCTTCTCGGTGATGATCTCGTCGATGTTGGACAGGTCGAGCCGGCCGTCGTCGGTCAGGCCGAACCACTTCAGCTTCGCGCCCGTGCGCTGCGAGAGCAGCTGCCAGGGCACGATGTTGGAGTGGTGCTCCATCTCCGTGATGACGATCTCGGTCTCGGAGTCCACCCGGTAGGGCTCGTCGGCCCAACCGAGCATGTTGGCCACGAGGTTGAGCGACTCGGAGGCGTTCTTGGTGAAGATCACCTCGTCCCGCGAGGGCGCGTTGATGAAGGAGGCGACCTTGTCACGCGCGCCCTCGTACAGCGCCGTGGCCTCCTCGGCGAGCACATGCACACCGCGGTGGACGTTGGCGTTGTAGCGCTCGTAGTACTCGGCGAGGGCGTCCAGCACCTGGCGCGGCTTCTGCGAGGTCGCCGCGTTGTCCAGGTACACGAGCTTCCGGTCGTCGTGGACCAGCCGGTCCAGGATCGGGAAGTCCTTGCGGATCGCCTCGGCGTCGAGGAGGCCCGGCAGCTGTGTCACTCGGATGCGCCACCCTTCGTGTAAGCCTCGTAGCCCTCGTTCTCCAGCTTGTCGGCGAGTTCGGCACCGCCGGACTCCACGATCTTGCCGCCGGCGAACACGTGCACGTAGTCGGGCTTGATGTAGCGCAGGATGCGCGTGTAGTGCGTGATCAGCAGGGTGCCGACCTCGCCGGTCTCACGGACGCGGTTGACGCCCTCGGAGACGATCCGCAGCGCGTCGACGTCGAGACCGGAGTCGGTCTCGTCGAGGATCGCGATCTTCGGCTTGAGCAGTTCGAGCTGGAGGATCTCGTGGCGCTTCTTCTCGCCGCCGGAGAAGCCCTCGTTGACGTTGCGCTCGGCGAAGGAGGGGTCCATGTTGAGGCGCTCCATGGCCTCCTTGACCTCCTTCACCCAGGTGCGCAGCTTGGGGGCCTCGCCGCGGATGGCGGTGGCGGAGGTCCGCAGGAAGTTCGACACGGACACACCGGGGACCTCGACCGGGTACTGCATCGCCAGGAACAGGCCGGCGCGGGCGCGCTCGTCGACGGACATCTCCAGGACGTCCTCGCCGTCGAGGGTGACGGAGCCGCCGGTGATCGTGTACTTGGGGTGGCCCGCGAGGGAGTAGGCGAGGGTCGACTTGCCGGAGCCGTTGGGGCCCATGATGGCGTGCGTCTCGCCCTGCTTCACGGTCAGGTCGACGCCCTTGAGGATCTCCTTCGTGGCGTTGTCGGCCTCGACGGTGACGCGCAGGTCTCGGATTTCAAGCGTTGCCATGGGTTGCCTCAGGACTCCTGGTTGAGGGAGGCGCGGACGTCGACAAGGACGCTGCCCCCTTCGATCTTTACGGGGTATACGGGGACGGGGCGCGTGGCGGGGAGGCCGGACGGCTTGCCGGTGCGCAGGTCGAAGCTGGAGCCGTGCAGCCAGCACTCGATCTGGCAGTCCTCCACCTCGCCCTCGGACAGCGAGACGTTGGCGTGCGAGCAGATGTCGTTGATCGCGAAGACCTCGCCCGCGGTGTGCACGACGGAGACCGGCGTGCCGTCGAGTTCCACCCGCTTCGGGGTGTCCTCCTCCAGCTCGCTCAGCGCGCAGGCGCGTAGGTAGGCCATCAGACGGTGGCCTCCAGCTCGGCCTCGATCTTCTCGATCAGCCGTGCCTCGATGTCGTCGACGCCGATCTGCTGGACCAGCTCGGCGAAGAAGCCGCGCACCACCAGACGGCGGGCCTCGTCGGCCGGGATGCCGCGGGCCATCAGGTAGAAGAGCTGCTCGTCGTCGAAGCGGCCGGTGGCGGAGGCGTGTCCGGCGCCCACGATCTCGCCGGTCTCGATCTCCAGGTTCGGCACGGAGTCGACGCGGGCGCCGTCGGTCAGAACCAGGTTCCGGTTCATCTCGTACGTGTCCGTGCCCTCGGCCTTGGCCTCGATGAGCACGTCACCGATCCACACGGCGTGCGCGTCGTCGCCCTGGAGCGCGCCCTTGTAGACGACGTTGGACTTGCAGTGCGGGGTGTTGTGGTCGACCAGGAGGCGGTGCTCCTGGTGCTGGCCCTTGTCGGTGAAGTAGAGCCCGAACAGCTCGGCCTCGCCGCCGGTGCCGGCGTAGGAGACGCGCGGGTGCAGCCGTACGAGGTCGCCGCCGAAGGTGACGACCACGGACTTGAAGGAGGCGTCCCGGCCGATGAGGGCGTTGTGCTGGGCGACGTGCACGGCCTTGTCGTCCCAGTCCTGGATGGAGACGACCGTCAGCTTGGCGCCGTCGCCCAGGATGTAGTCGACGTTGGCGGCGAGCACGGCGTCACCGGTGTGGTCGATGACGACGACGGCCTCGGCGAAGGCGCCCAGCTCGATCACCTGGTGGCCGAAGCGGGTGCCGCCCTCGCCGTGCACGGCGATACGGATCGGCTCGGTGAGCACCGTCTCCTTGGGGACGGTGACCACGCCGGCCTTCTCGAACGCGGAGTACGCCTGGGCGGCGACGCGGTCCACCGGGGTGCCGGCCTTGCCGATCCGGGCGTCGTCACGGCCGACGGTCTCGACGGTGACGCCCTCGGGGGCCTCCACCTCGACCGTGACGCCCTCGCCGGTCGCGACGGCGGTGCCGTCGTGCAGGCCGCGCAGGCGCTCCAGCGGGGTGAACCGCCACTCCTCCTCACGGCCGTGCGGGACGGGGAAGTCCTGCACGTCGAAGGACGGGGGCGCGCTCATGCGCGTGGCGACGGTCGACTCGGCGGCGACCGCGATCGAGCCGGCGGTGGTGGAACCCACCGGGATGTTCTGGGCCTCAGCCATGGCTGTCGGTGTGCTCTCTTTCCTGCGTAAGTGACTTGATGGGGACGGCGGTTGGGGCCTCAGCCGACCGCGCCTTCCATCTGGAGCTCGATCAGCCGGTTGAGCTCGAGGGCGTACTCCATGGGCAGCTCCTTGGCGATGGGCTCGACGAAGCCGCGCACGATCATCGCCATCGCCTCGAACTCGGAGAGACCACGGCTCATCAGGTAGAAGAGCTGGTCCTCGGAGACCTTGGAGACGGTCGCCTCATGGCCCATGGACACGTCGTCCTCGCGGACGTCGACGTACGGGTACGTGTCGGAGCGGGAGATGGTGTCGACGAGCAGCGCGTCGCACAGCACGTTCGACTTGGAGCCGTGGGCGCCCTCGCCGATCTCGACGAGACCGCGGTAGGAGGTACGGCCACCGCCGCGCGCCACCGACTTGGAGACGATGTTGGAGGAGGTGTTCGGCGCCATGTGGACCATCTTGGAACCGGCGTCCTGGTGCTGGCCCTCGCCCGCGAAGGCGATGGAGAGGGTCTCGCCCTTGGCGTGCTCGCCCATCAGGTAGACGGCCGGGTACTTCATCGTCACCTTGGAGCCGATGTTGCCGTCGATCCACTCCATGGTCGCGCCCTCGTAGGCGACGGCGCGCTTGGTGACCAGGTTGTAGACGTTGTTCGACCAGTTCTGGATGGTCGTGTAGCGGCAGCGGGCGTTCTTCTTGACGATGATCTCGACGACCGCGGAGTGCAGCGAGTCCGACTTGTAGATCGGGGCCGTACATCCCTCGACGTAGTGCACGTAGGCACCCTCGTCGACGATGATCAGGGTCCGCTCGAACTGGCCCATGTTCTCCGTGTTGATGCGGAAGTAGGCCTGGAGCGGGATCTCCACGTGGACGCCCGGCGGGACGTAGATGAAGGAGCCGCCCGACCACACGGCGGTGTTCAGCGAGGCGAACTTGTTGTCGCCGACCGGGATGACGGTCCCGAAGTACTCCTTGAAGAGCTCCGGGTGCTCCTTCAGCGCGGTGTCGGTGTCCAGGAAGATGACGCCCTGCTCCTCCAGGTCCTCGCGGATCTGGTGGTAGACGACCTCGGACTCGTACTGGGCGGCGACACCGGCGACCAGGCGCTGCTTCTCCGCCTCCGGGATGCCGAGCTTGTCGTACGTGTTCTTGATGTCCTCGGGCAGGTCCTCCCAGGACTCCGCCTGCTTCTCCGTGGAGCGTACGAAGTACTTGATGTTGTCGAAGTCGATGCCCGACAGGTCCGAGCCCCAGTTCGGCATGGGCTTCTTGCCGAACAGGCGCAGGCCCTTGAGACGGAGCTTGGTCATCCACTCCGGCTCGTTCTTCTTCGCGGAGATGTCGCGGACGACCTCCTCGTTCAGACCGCGCTTGGCAGAGGCGCCGGCCTCGTCGGAGTCCGCCCAGCCGTACTCGTACTTGCCCAGACCTTCGAGCTCAGGGTGGGCGGTCTCCTCGATGGGGAGAGTCATGCGGGGTTCCTCCCGGCCGTGCTTGCAGATGCGTTGTGGGAAATCTTGGGGATGAACGTCGTGCAGACGCCGTCACCGTGCGCGATGGTCGCCAGTCGCTGGACATGGGTTCCCAGCAGCTGGGAGAAGATCTCGGTCTCCGCCTCGCAGAGCTGGGGGAACTTTTCCGCGACATGGGCGACCGGGCAGTGGTGCTGGCACAGCTGCTCGCCGACCGGTGCGCTGCGCGCCGTAGCAGCGTACCCGTCCGCGCTCAGCGCCTTGGCCAGGGCTTCCGTGCGCTCCTCGGGGGCGGCGGCCTCGATCGCCCTGCGGTAGGCGTCGGCCTGTTCGGCGATCCTGGCGCGCGCGAAGGCGACGACCGCCTCGTCCCCGCCGAAGCGCTCCTGGATCCAGCGCAGGGCGTCCGCGGCGAGCTTGTCGTAGGACTGGTAGAAGGCGTCGCGGCCGCAGTCGGTGAGCGCGAAGACCTTGGCGGGGCGGCCCCGCGTGCGCGTGCCGTACACCCGCTGCTCACGGGCCTCCACGACGTCGTCGGCGACCAGCGCGTCCAGGTGCCTGCGGACGGCGGCCTGGGTCAGGCCCAGCCGGCCGGCCAGCTCCGCGACGGTCGACGGGCCGTGGTCCAGGACGGACCGCGCGACCCGGTTGCGCGTGGAGCGCTCACCGGTCGCGAGTTCCTCCTGAGCCTCGCCAACGTATTTCACAACACCATTGTTGCGTAATTCCTCAGGACCGGGCAACCCACGTCCGCTCTGACGGGCGGTGCGCTGCATCACTTAGGCTCACCTAAGGCGACCTGGGGAAACGATCTTTGATCGATCAAATCGGTGGCGTTCGCGATCCGGGTCGAGCAGACTCCCGAACCATGCCGACACCCCTTCCCACCGGCCCACTTGTCACTCGCGACACCATCACCGCAGAGCTGCGCGCGCTGGGTGTCGAACCCGGCGAGATCCTTCTCGTGCACTCCTCCCTCAGCAGTCTCGGCTGGGTCTGCGGAGGAGCCGTGGCGGTCGTCCAGGCCCTGCTGGACGCGGTGGGCCCGGAGGGCACGATCGTCGTCCCGACCCAGACCGGCGACCTCTCGGACCCGGCCCTGTGGGAGAGGCCGCCCGTGCCCGAGGACTGGTGGGACCGGATCCGGGCGACCATGCCCGCCTACGACCCGCGGCTGACGCCCTCGCGCGGGGTGGGCGTGATCCCGGAGACGCTGCGCACCTGGCCGGGCGCCCTGCGCAGCGCGCATCCGCAGACGTCGTTCGCGGCCCTCGGTCCGCGCGCGGCGGAGATACTCGACGGCCACGCGCCCGACTGCCGGCTCGGCGAGCGCAGCCCGCTGGCCCGCCTGGAGCGGCTGCACGCGCGCGTACTGCTCCTCGGCGCCGGCTACGACACCTGCACCTGCTTCCATCTCGCCGAGTACCGGATACCGTCCCCGCTCGTGCGGGTCGGCCGCCCGGGGGCGGACGGCTGGGAGACGGTGACCGAGGTGTCGATCACCACGGACCGGTTCGACGAGCTGGGGTACGACTTCGAGCGGGACCGTCCCGTCGTACGGGGCACGGTGGGCGCGGCCGACGTACGGCTGTTCCCCGTGGTGGACGCGGTGGCCTACGCGGAGCGGTGGCTGGCGCTGCACCGATCTCGCGAGGACGAGATGTCGGCGGGTGGAGATCCCGCACCCGCCCGTCGGGGCCGCGGACCGCGTACCTAGACTCAGGCCCATGCGAAGTGAGCCCGTGGTCCAGGTTCAGGCCCTGGTGAAGCGGTACGGCACGAAAACCGCCGTCGACGGCCTCGACCTGGTGGCCAGGGCGGGCGTGACCGCCGTACTCGGCCCGAACGGCGCGGGCAAGACCACTACCGTGGAGACCTGTGAGGGCTACCGCAGACCGGACTCCGGCACGGTCCGCGTGCTCGGCCTCGACCCGGTCCGGCAGGCGCGCGAGCTGCACCCCCGTATCGGCGTGATGCTCCAGTCCGGCGGCGTCTACTCGGGCGCGCGGGCGGACGAGATGCTGCGGCACGTGGCGAAGCTGCACGCCCATCCGCTGGACGTGGACGCGCTGATCGAGCGCCTGGGCCTCGGCAGCTGCGGCCGTACGACCTACCGCCGGCTCTCCGGCGGCCAGCAGCAGCGCCTGGCCCTCGCCATGGCGGTCGTCGGCCGCCCGGAGCTGGTCTTCCTGGACGAGCCGACCGCCGGTCTCGACCCGCAGGCCCGCCACGCCACCTGGGACCTGGTCCGCGATCTGCGCGCCGACGGTGTCTCGGTCATCCTCACCACGCACTACATGGAGGAGGCCGAGCAGCTCGCCGACGACGTCGCGATCATCGACGCGGGCCGGGTCATCGCACAGGGCTCGCCCGAGGACCTGTGCCGGGGCGGCGCCGAGAACACCCTGCGCTTCGTCGGCCGCCCCGGTCTCGACGTGGGTTCCCTGCTCAAGGCGCTCCCCGCGGACTGCAGCGCCGCCGAGCTGACGCCGGGCTCCTACCGGGTCGTCGGCAAGGTCGACCCCCAGCTGCTCGCGACGGTCGCTTCCTGGTGCGCACAGCACGGTGTGATGCCGGACAGGATCTCGGTGGAACGCCACACCCTCGAAGACGTCTTCCTGGAACTGACCGGCAAGGAGCTGCGCTCATGACGACGGCCACGGGTAGGGGTACGTACACGCCGAAGCCCGGCGCGGCCCCCCTGCCCCGCATGATCGCGGCCCAGGCGGCGCTCGAGACGAAGATGCTGCTGCGCAACGGCGAGCAGCTCCTGCTCACCGTCGTGATCCCGACCCTCCTGCTCGTGCTGTTCAGCGCGGTGGACATCGTCGACACGGGCGCGGGAGAGGCGGTCGACTTCCTCACCCCCGGCATCCTGGCCCTCGCGGTGATGTCGACCGCCTTCACCGGCCAGGCGATCGCCACCGGCTTCGAACGCCGCTACGGCGTCCTCAAGCGCCTCGCCTCCTCGCCGCTGCCCCGCTGGGGCCTGATGACGGCGAAGACGGCGTCGGTTCTGGTCACCGAGATCCTGCAGGTCGTCCTGCTGACGGTGATCGCCTTCGCGCTCGGCTGGAACCCGCACGGCAACCCCCTGGCCGTCCTGCTCCTGCTGGTCCTCGGCACGGCGGCCTTCTCGGGGCTGGGTCTGCTGATGGCGGGCACCCTGAAGGCGGAGGCGACCCTGGCCGCCGCCAACCTGGTCTTCCTGCTGCTGCTCGTCGGCGGCGGCGTCATCGTCCCGCTGGACAAGTTCCCGCAGGGCGCCCAGGACGTCCTGGGCCTGCTGCCGATCTCGGCCCTGTCCGACGGGTTGCGGGACGTACTGCAGCACGGCGCCGGCATGCCCTGGGGCGACCTGGGGATCCTGGCCGTCTGGGCGGTCCTGGGGCTGGCGGTCGCCGGGAAATTCTTCCGCTGGGAGTAGGGGCGGCATGGACCCTCGTGAAAGCGTGCACAAGCGGCGGCCTACGATGGGGCGCGTGCCAAACGTGACCCGCGCCGACGCCCTCGCGGCCGTGCGCAATCCGCTCGCCTTCATCGCCGCACGCTGGACCCCGACACCCCGGACGGTTCAGCGGGCGGCCCTCTCCGCGCTCGTCATGTCGGTGGTCATCGTCGTCACCGGCGGTGCGGTGCGGCTGACCGGGTCCGGGCTCGGCTGCCCGACCTGGCCCACGTGCACGGCCGACTCGCTCACCACGACCAGCGCCATGGGCGTGCACGGCGTGATCGAGTTCAGCAACCGCATGCTGACGTACGTGCTGTGCGCGGCCGTCGGCTGGGCGATCATCGCGGCGCGCTCCGAGAAGCCGTACCGGCGCTCTCTGACCCGGCTCGGCTGGGCCCAGTTCTGGATCGTGATGAGCAACGCGGTCCTCGGCGGCATCGTGGTGCTGGTCGGCCTCAACCCGTACACGGTCGCGGCGCACTTCCTGCTGTCCTCCGGCCTGATCGCGGTCGCCACGGTGATGTGGCAGCGCACTCGCGAGGGCGACGGGGCTCCGCGCCCGCTGGTCGGCAAGCCGGTGCAGCAGCTGGTGTGGTTCCTGGTGACCGCGTCCGTCCTGCTGATCGCGGTGGGTACGGTCGTGACCGGTGCCGGGCCGCACGCGGGTGACTCCAAGGAGGTCGAGCGGATCCCGATCGACTGGGAGACGGTCGCCAAGCTGCACGCGGTGCTCGCCTGGATCGTGGTGACGCTGACCTTCGCCCTGTGGTTCATCCTGAAGGCGGTCGACGCCCCCAGGGGCCCGCTGGTCCGCACCCGTGAACTGTTCCTGGTCCTGCTCGCCCAGGGCGTCATCGGCTACGTCCAGTACTTCACGCACCTTCCCGAGTTCCTGGTCGGCCTGCACATGCTCGGCTCCGGCCTGATCTGGATCTGGGTCCTGCGCGTGCTGCTGGCGCTGCGCGAGCGGCCCGGGGCGGATCTGGGGATTCCGGGGCCGGCGCAGTCGGGGTCAGCTGTCGGGGCGGGGGTCTGAGGGCGAGCCCCCGGTACGGGTCAGGCCCTCCTCGGGGCTGTCCCGAGGCGGTGTGAGCAGTGTGTTGAAGACGGCGTGCAGCTTGTCGACCGTCTGCCGGGAGAACATCCCGACGAGCGCGGCCACAGCGGTGACGCCGTAAGGATTGATGTCCCCGGACGAGGCCATGCTGGTTGTCAGCCCGCCCCGCAGGACGCAGTACACGACCAGCGCCAGCACGGCGCCCACGACGGGCTCCAGAAGGTACATCGGCAGCCAGCTGCGCCTGAGTCTCCGGTCGCCGACGTACTCGTAGACCGAGCGCAGCACATGGATGAGCGCGCCCAGGCCGCCGGCCGCCGTGACCACCAGGAAGAGCAGGGTGTCGCGCGGCAGAAGAGGTGTCCAGAGCAGGATCCGCACCCGCTCGGCCTTCGCGGCGCCACCGCCCGGCACGGCGGTGGTGGGCCAGGCCTGGATCAGTACGGTGGCGAGGGCGACGGTGAGCACGAGCAGCACACCGACCAGCACGACGACGTCCCACCCCGTCGCGAACTGGATGCCGGCGGTCATGCCCTCCTCGGACGCGGCCTCGCCCGAAGACCGCGGTCTTCCGCTCTCCCCCTCGCTCACCGCCGTCGCCTAGTCCCTGCCGGAGTCCTGCGCGTCGACGAGGCCTGCCTGCTCCAGACAGACGGCGCCGCGCGGGGTGATCGTCCACACGTTGTGCCGCCACTGGCGGCCCTTCCACGCCACGCCCGACGCCAGCAGTTTGCGGCCGACCCGGCTGACCTCGGTGATGTCCACGTCCAGCCGCTCGGCGAGCTGCTCGTTGCTCAGGCCCGGTTCCCGGGCGACCTCGATCAGGAAGCGGGCCGCGTGGCCCTGCGGATCCAGCTTCAGCCGCAGTCCCGAGGGCAGCCGGCGCAGCGCCCAGAACGTCACGTCGATCAGTCCGAGCAGCCTGCCGCGCTGCTCGACGACCTTGGGGTTGTCGCCCTCCGGTACGAGCTGTCCGTACAACCGCCGCAGCCCGTCGTGGGCCGTGCGCAGGGCCGGCTCGTCCGCCGCCAGGGACGCGTCGGTGATGAGCATGCCCAGCGAACTGAAGCACTCGTCCGACATGCCGTAGTCGACCTGCATGTCGTCGATCAGATCGCGCACCTCGGTCGCCCTGTCGCGCCGAGCGCTCTCCTGCTCGCTCATGGTCGTCCCCCGATCCACTCCTCGGCTGTGGGTCCTCCTCCACCATGCGGCGATGTCAAGTGAGTGTCAAGTGAGACCGTCATGATTTTTTGCGTACTTGTCGAAACGTTCAGGACGCATATGCGCGAGCCGCCGTTAATATTCTCGCTACGCGCTCACGCATCGGGGGGATGAACCATGGACGAGGAAATGCCGCGCGCAGCCTCGCATTCGATCAACGGGGTTGAATTATCGACCGATCCGGCCGATCTGTTCGTGATTCTCTACGATCTCCTTCCGGAAGAGCGCTTCCGCGCCGACGAGGCGATCGATTGGTTACGACATTCGACCGTCCTGGGAATCGCGGACCATGTGTGCAAGCAGGTCCTGGGCAGCGGCCGCGTCACCGGGCGACTGGCGGGGGACATCGTCCGCGAGGTCGACACCCACGGCCACCTCGGCATGTTCGCCGTCCTGGTCGGTCTCGACTGGGCCCTGGCGGCTGCCAATCCGTTCAGCCCCGGCTTCGACGAGCCGACCATGTCCTGGCTGAGCGTCCGCTACATCCGCCACAACCGGCTGAACAACCCGCACGAGACGACCGGGCTGCTGCTGCCCCGGTGCGCCCGCCCCGGCAAGGTCATGGCGGAGTGGGAGAACAAAGCGGATTTCTTCAACGTGCACCGGGTCACCCCGGACGACTGCCGGCAAATCCGCATGGGCCGGATACCGAGCCGGAACGACCCGGCATTCAGCACCGAGCAGCCGATTTCCGTCGGCTCGGTTCCCCTCCTGGAAAAGTACTCCGATCTGGAGTTCGAATGGCGCCCTAAAGGCCCGGGCCTGCGATACCGGATCACGCCGTCCGAGGCCCGTCTCACCGAGCGCGTCCGTCAGGCGGTCCGCAATCTCTGGGAGTCGGACGCCCGGATCGGCGTCCTTCCGGAGAGCACGCTGTCCACTCCCCTGCTGCGGCACTGGAGCAACCTGCTCAGGGAACTGCCCGAGGACAGCGCCCTGGAGTGGGTGCTGCTGGGCACCGGACCGATCGACGACACGAACGAGGAACCCAGCGCCGACGTCCCGCCCCCCAACCGGGCCGTGCTGATGGACTGCCGCACCGGCCAGGTGATCCTGGAGCAGGACAAGATGGCCGGCTTCACGCTGACCGCCGACCTCGCCGCCCAGTGGCGGCTGCCCGGGGAACCGCACCAGGGGCTCGCCCGCGAGGACATCACCCGGGGTCTGGAGATCACCGTGCTGGAGAGCACCCTGGGGCGCATCGCGGTGTTCATCTGCGAGGACGTCAAGCAGTCCGTCCGCTGGGCGGCCAAGCTGCAGGCGTTCGGGGTCTCCCACATCTTCGTCCCGCTGTTCGCCGCGCCGATCATGCGCGCCAGGGCCCAGTGGGAACGCCAGGCGGCCCAGCGCTGTATCGAGGAGTTCGGCGCCTCGGTCGTCCTGGCCAACAGCCTCGCCGTCGGCGCGGAGATGCACACACCGCCCTACGTCGAGCCGGGGGACGGCTTCAACTGCGTCGTGACCGGGCCGCGCTCCCACCGGGCGACGACGTACGGCGAGTACGACACCCAGTTCTGCCGCGCCGGCAGCGCCGTCGACCTGTCCCGGGTGATCTACCGCGACGACACCGAGGTGACCCCCGCGGACGGCTTGCTCCCGCTTCCCGTCCTGCGACCGGGCTGGGCCGAGGTGGACCCGGTCTGGACGGAGACGGACGACGAGCCGGAGCAGGAGGCCGGCTAGCGCCGTGCGCACCAGCCGCGGGGGGCCGCCCCAGCGCACCGAGGCGGTGGGACGGCCTCGCGCACTCAGTTCGTGTACCCGGTGCAGGCGCAGGTCGTGGGCGAACCGCTCCAACGGTCCCGCTTCCGGGTCCGGCCGGTTCCGTGCACGTGCCGTCACGCATCCCAAGCTCGTCGGAAAGGCCCCCGTTCAGCCGGGACAGTCAGTCACGTGACGCCGCTGGGGCGTTGCGCACAGAGCGCCGTTTTCGCGCCGTTGTTCGGGACGTTGCATGGAGGGCAGGACGGCTGGGCGTCGGGCAGAACGGGCGGGTCGTGGGCGCCGTGGGAATCCGTCCCGTCAGGGCCGTTCGGGCTTGCGAGCCGGGAGCCAGGCACGCGGTCCTCCGCCCCGCGACTCGTAGGACGCCGGGCAGCCACAGCCGTGGGTCGGCCGCAGTCGACGACCGCGGTCAGAAGAGTGGCCTCGCCACGCCGGCGACCCCGGACCGGACCACGCGAGCATCACTCCAGCCCGTACACCCTCCGCGCGTTGCCCGCCGCCACCATCCCCGCGACCCGCTGGGCGTCCGTGAGGGACCACGCGCCCTCGGTGACCCAGGTGCCGAGGACCCGGGCGAGGGACTCGCGGAACAGGTGGGCGCCCACCACATGCAGTTCCGGCAGGCCGTGGGCGCCGCTGGAGAAGAGGATCTTGCCGAAGGGGGCCAGCTCCAGGATCTCGGCGAGGACGCCGGCCGAGCGTGCGCCGGTGCGGATGAGTGCGGCGCCGGAGTCGGCGTAGACGTGCGGGAAGACGCCGGCGAGGTGGGCGGCGTGGCGGTGGTACGGGTAGCCGTGCAGCAGGATCAGGTCCGTGCCGAGGCCGGCCGTCGCGCGCACGAAGTCCGTGAGGAGCACCGGGTCCGTGCGGTCGATGCGGGTGCCCGGTTCACCGAGGCCCGCGTGGAGCTGGAGGGGGCGGCCCGAGGCCACGGCGATCCACAGGAGGTGGCGCAGCAGGACCGGGTCGGTCAGTTCACCGCCCACCCCGCGGCCCGCCAGCCACCGCCCCGCCGCGCCCCGCACCTCCCCCGGGCCGGGCGGCTCGGGCGCCAGTGCCAGACCGTGCCGTACGCCCGCGACCGAGGTGAAGGCGACGGCGGTCGCGGCGGCGCCGTGCACCGACTCGGCGAGGTTGGCGAGGAAGGACTCGACGGTTCCGGAGGTGTCGGCGACCTGCTCCGCGAGCAGTTCCAGCCGCACGATCTCATGGGCGTCGGCGTCGCCCGTGGACGCCATCTCGGACGGTCCGGTGAGGTCGCCGGGCAGCCCCGTGTCGACCAGGTACGTCGTGATGCCGCTGCCCCGCAGCAGCCTGCGGCCCGATTCCAGTACGCCGAGCTCCCGGCGGCGGGCGAGATAGCGGGCGGGGTGACAGTGCGGTTCCAGACCGAGTAAGGGAGGACACCAGCGTCGTACGGCGAAACCGGTCTGGGTGTCGAAGAGGGTGGTGCCCGGGGCGGGCGGGCCCTCGGTCCGGGCCAGCTGGGTCTCGAAGGTCCCGAGACCCAGCTCCGTTCTCAGCACGCCGTGGCAGTACTGGTCCACCAGGGACGGCGTTTCGATCATCCGGACTCCCCGTGGGACGTGGTCTTACACGTCCTAACGGGTGAACCGGGTGGGAGGTCGCGGGCTGAGGGCCGTCGCTCAGCCGCCGACCTGGATGCCGGCCATCCGCTTCCACTCGTAGGCGCCGGTGCGGACCTTCGCCGCGAACTCGCCGTCGAAGGACTCGTGGGCGGTGATGCCGGACTGCTCGACCGCCTTGCCGGCGATCTCGTAGGTGGGGGCGACCAGGTCGCCCCAGGCGCCGTCCTCGCCGACGAGGACGATGCGGGCGCCGCGTTCGCCGATGTAGGCCACCTGACCCTCGGCACCGCCGTGCGCCTTGGAGAAGGCCTGGATCCGCTGGGCGAGCTTCGCCGCCTTGCGCTCCGCCTTCGCGTCAACCTGCTGCGTGTCTGCCATGCCCAGGATGCTACCCACGAGTAGATCAACTGGCGACGGCTGGGCTGCGTGACCCCCGCCTCACCGGCGGCTGAGCGGACCTGGTGAAGTCCGCCGCGGTTCGGTAGCGCCCCGAAGCGGCGCGGGGAACTGCGCGACCGGCCACGACGGCGCCGCGGACGACCGACGACGCATCCGGCACTTCCAGCGGAGCGCTCAGCGCAGGAAGGGGTCCACCGCGATCGCCACGAACAGCAGCGACACATAGGTGATCGACCAGTGGAACAGGCGCATCTCCTTGAGCTTCGCGCCCGTCACCTCCGCCTTCGCGCGGCTCTGCAGCCCGTGCGCCTCCCACAGCCACCAGCCGCCCGCGACAAGCGCGACCGCGGTGTAGAACCAGCCTGTGTAGCCGAGCGGGGTGAGCAGGAGAGAAACGGCGACCATGACCCAGCTGTAGATCACGATCTGCTTGGCGACCACCTTGTTGGAGGCGATGACCGGCAGCATCGGCACGCCCACGCGCGCGTAGTCCTCCCTGACTTTCATCGACAGCGGCCAGTAGTGCGGCGGCGTCCAGAAGAAGATCACCAGGAAGAGGATGAGCGGGGCCCAGGACAGGGAGTCGGTCACGGCCGACCAGCCGATCAGCACCGGCATACAGCCCGCGATGCCGCCCCACACGATGTTCTGCGAGGTACGGCGCTTGAGGATCATCGTGTAGACGACGACGTAGAAGAGGAGAGCGCCGAGGGAGAGCCAGGCGCTCAGCCAGTTGACGGTGAGGCCGAAGAGCAGGGTGGAGACGACCGCCAGGGAGATGCCGAAGGCGAGGCACTCGCGCGGGCTCACCATGCCGGTGACCAGCGGACGCTGCGAGGTGCGGTCCATCAGCGCGTCGATGTCGCGGTCGATGTACATGTTGAGCGCGTTCGCGCCGCCCGCGGAGAGGTAGCCGCCGACGCAGGTGAGCAGGACCAGCTTCAGGTCCGGCACCCCCCGCTGGGCCAGGAACATCACCGGCACGGTGGTGATGAGCAGGAGCTCGATGATCCGCGGCTTGGTCAGCGCCACGAACGCCTTGACACGGGCCCCGAACGGCCGGTGACGCGGGCTCTCGCTCGCACCGAGTACACCCGCTGGACGGGATTCGACGGCCGTCACGCACACCCCTACAGAGACATCCCAGCGAGCCTCACCCGTGTGAAGTCCCGGTAAAGGCTCGCGCGTACCACGCCACTGTAGACGTTGCCCATACCCCGACCTTCGCGGGGGTGGGGTCGTGTTGGCGGGGGCCCGCCGGCAGCGGCTGCGGAAGCTCGATTGAGCAGTCAGATGAGCGGCTGCGTATTCACTTGCCGAACACGCATCACCGCAGTCGGGAGGCGGATCCCCCGCGGGCCGGGCAGTCTGGAATGACTCGAAAAAACGCGCTTGTTCCGGGGGTAGGCTCGACAGCGGCCGGTGGGCGTCCAGTGCACCGGCGTTCGAACATGTGGAGAGGAGCCCTGACCCAGGGTGAGCACCAAGCCGACCACCACAGACCTCGAGTGGACCGAGTTGGACCAGCGGGCCGTCGACACCGCCCGTGTCCTGGCCGCCGACGCCGTACAGAAGGTCGGCAACGGCCATCCGGGTACGGCCATGAGTCTGGCGCCCGCCGCCTACACCCTCTTCCAGAAGGTGATGCGGCATGACCCGGCCGACCCGGACTGGGTGGCCCGCGACCGCTTCGTGCTGTCCGCCGGCCACTCGTCCCTGACCCTCTACACACAGCTCTACCTGGCCGGCTTCGGCCTGGAGCTGGACGACCTCAAGGCCTTCCGCACCTGGGGCTCGAAGACCCCCGGTCACCCGGAGTACGGCCACACCAAGGGCGTCGAGACGACGACGGGCCCGCTGGGCCAGGGCGTCGCCAACGCCGTGGGCATGGCCATGGCCGCCCGCTACGAGCGCGGTCTGTTCGACCCCGAGGCCCCGCAGGGCGAGTCCCCGTTCGACCACTTCATCTTCGCGATCGCCGGTGACGGCTGCCTCCAGGAGGGCATCTCCGCCGAGGCCTCCTCGCTGGCCGGCCACCAGAAGCTCGGCAACCTGATCCTGCTGTGGGACGACAACCACATCTCGATCGAGGGCGACACCGAGACGGCCGTCTCCGAGGACACCGTCAAGCGCTACGAGGCCTACGGCTGGCACGTGCAGCGCGTCGCGCCGAAGCCGGACGGCGACATCGACCCGCACGCGATCTACAACGCGATCGAGGCCGCGAAGAAGGTGACGGACAGGCCGTCCTTCATCGCGATGCGCTCGATCATCGCCTGGCCCGCCCCGAACGCGCAGAACACCGAGGCCGCCCACGGCTCGGCGCTCGGCGACGACGAGGTGGCCGCCACCAAGCGCGTCCTCGGCTTCGACCCGGAGAAGAGCTTCGACGTCTCCGACGAGGTCCTCAAGCACACCCGTCAGGCACTGGACCGCGGCCGGGAGGCGAAGGCCGAGTGGGAGAAGTCCTTCCAGCAGTGGCGGGAGGACAACCCCGAGCGCGCGGCCGAGTTCGACCGCATCAGCAAGGGTGAACTGCCCGCCGGCTGGGAGGAGAAGATCCCGGTCTTCGAGACGGGCAAGGGCGTCGCCACGCGCGCGGCCTCCGGCAAGGTGCTGCAGGCGCTCGGCGCCGTCATCCCCGAACTGTGGGGCGGCTCCGCCGACCTGGCCGGCTCCAACAACACGACGATCGACAAGACGTCGTCCTTCCTCCCGGCGGACAACCCGCTGCCGGAGGCGAACCCGTACGGCCGCACCATCCACTTCGGCATCCGCGAGCACTCCATGGCCGCGGAGCTGAACGGCATCACCCTGCACGGCAACACCCGTGTCTACGGCGGTACGTTCCTCGTCTTCTCCGACTACATGCGCAACGCCGTACGCCTGTCGGCGCTGATGCACCTGCCGGTGACGTACGTATGGACGCACGACTCCATCGGCCTCGGCGAGGACGGCCCCACCCACCAGCCCGTCGAGCACCTCGCCTCGCTGCGCGCCATCCCGGGCCTGAACGTGGTCCGCCCGGCCGACGCCAACGAGACCGCCATCGCCTGGCGCGAGATCATGCGCCGCTACACCAAGGTCTACGGCAAGGGCGCCCCGCACGGTCTCGCGCTGACCCGTCAGGGCGTGCCGACGTACGAGCCCAACGACGACGCGGCCAAGGGCGGTTACGTCCTGTTCGAGGCCGAAGGGCCCGACGGGCAGAGCGCAGCAGCTCAGGTCATCCTCATCGCCACCGGTTCCGAGGTGCACGTCGCCGTCGAGGCGCGCGAGCAGCTGCAGGCGGACGGGGTGCCGACGCGGGTGGTGTCCATGCCGTCCGTGGAGTGGTTCGAGGAGCAGGACCAGGGGTACCGGGACAGCGTCCTGCCGCCGCAGGTGAAGGCGCGGGTCGCGGTCGAGGCCGGTATCGGACTCACCTGGCACAAGTACGTCGGGGACGCCGGCCGCATCGTTTCCCTGGAGCACTTCGGTGCTTCCGCGGACGGCAAGGTCCTCTTCCGCGAGTTCGGCTTCACTGCCGAGAACGTGGCCGCCAAGGCCCGGGAATCCATCGCGGCCGCCCAGCGCTGACGCCCGTACACGACACGTAGGAGATGTAATTCCATGACAGACGCACTCAAGCGCCTCTCCGAGGAGGGCGTCGCGATCTGGCTGGACGACCTGTCGCGCAAGCGGATCACGTCCGGCAACCTCGCCGAGCTGATCGACCAGCAGCACGTCGTGGGCGTCACCACCAACCCGACGATCTTCCAGAAGGCGATCTCCGAGGGCGACGGCTACGACCAGCAGCTGTCGGACCTCGCCGCCCGCAAGGTCACCGTCGAAGAGGCCATCCGCATGATCACCACGGCGGACGTCCGCGACGCCGCCGACATCCTGCGCCCGGTCTTCGACGCCACCGAGGGCCAGGACGGCCGCGTGTCGATCGAGGTCGACCCGCGCCTGGCCCACAACACCAAGGCCACCGTCGCCGAGGCCAAGCAGCTCGCCTGGCTCGTCGACCGGCCCAACACCCTCATCAAGATCCCGGCCACCGAGGCGGGTCTGCCGGCGATCTCCGAGACCATCGGTCGCGGCATCAGCGTCAACGTCACGCTGATCTTCTCGCTGGAGCGCTACCGCAAGGTCATGGACGCCTACCTCACCGGCCTGGAGAAGGCCAAGGAGCGCGGCCTGGACCTGTCGAAGATCCACTCCGTGGCGTCCTTCTTCGTGTCCCGGGTGGACACCGAAGTCGACAAGCGGCTCGACGCCCTGGGCACCGACGAGGCCAAGGCGCTGCGCGGCAAGGCCGCCATCGCCAACGCCCGGCTCGCCTACCAGGCGTACGAGGAGGTGTTCTCCTCGGAGCGCTGGAGCAAGCTGGAGAACGCGGGCGCCCGCAAGCAGCGTCCGCTGTGGGCCTCCACCGGCGTGAAGGACCCGGCGTACAAGCCGACCCTCTACGTCGACGAGCTGGTGGCGCCGAACACGGTGAACACCATGCCGGAGGCCACCCTGCACGCCACCGAGGAGAGCGGCTCGATCACCGGCAACACCATCGCCGGCACCTACGAGCAGGCCCGCGCCGACCTCGACGCGCTCGAGAAGCTCGGCATCTCGTACGACGAGGTGGTGCAGCTCCTGGAGGACGAGGGCGTCGAGAAGTTCGAGGCGTCCTGGAACGACCTGCTCAAGTCGACCGAGGCGGAGCTGGAACGCCTCGCCCCCGCGGAGGGCTGAGACCTTGGCCCCTCTTTCCGGTTCCGGAGCGAACCCGCTTCGTGACCCCGCCGACCGACGGCTCCCGCGTATCGCGGGGCCGTCGGGCCTGGTCATCTTCGGCGTCACGGGCGACCTCTCCCGCAAGAAGCTGATGCCCGCCGTGTACGACCTCGCCAACCGGGGTCTGCTGCCGCCGGGTTTCTCGCTGGTGGGCTTCGCCCGCCGCGAATGGCAGAACGAGGACTTCGCCCAGGAGGTCCACGACGCCGTCAAGGAGCACGCCCGTACGCCGTTCCGTGAGGAGGTCTGGCAGCAGCTCATCCAGGGGATGCGCTTCGTCCAGGGCACCTTCGACGACGACGAGGCCTTCGAGCGGCTGCGCGGCACCATCGAGGAGCTGGACAAGGCCCAGGGCACGGGCGGCAACTTCGCCTTCTACCTGTCGGTGCCGCCGCGCTCCTTCCCCGTGGTCATCCAGCAGCTGAAGAAGCACGGGCTGGCGGACCAGACCGGCGGCTCCTGGCGCCGCGCGGTCATCGAAAAGCCCTTCGGCCACGACCTGAAGTCGGCCGAGGAGCTCAACAAGGTCGTCCACGAGGTCTTCGCCCCGGACCAGGTCTTCCGCATCGACCACTACCTGGGCAAGGAGACCGTCCAGAACATCCTGGCGCTGCGCTTCGCCAACACGATGTTCGAGCCGATCTGGAACCGGTCCTTCGTGGACCATGTGCAGATCACCATGGCCGAGGACATCGGCATCGGCGGCCGCGCCGGCTACTACGACGGCATCGGCGCCGCCCGTGACGTCATCCAGAACCACCTCCTGCAGCTCATGGCCCTGACGGCCATGGAGGAGCCCGCCTCCTTCGACGCGGACGCGCTGGCCGCGGAGAAGACCAAGGTGCTCGGGGCCGTCCGGCTGCCGAGGGACCTGGGCCGGGACACCGTGCGCGGTCAGTACGCGGCGGGCTGGCAGGGCGGTGAGAAGGCGGTCGGGTACCTCCAGGAGGAGGGCATCGACCCCAACTCCAAGACCGACACCTACGCGGCCATCAAGGTGGAGGTGGACAACCGCCGCTGGGCGGGTGTCCCCTTCTATCTGCGCACCGGCAAGCGTCTGGGCCGGCGCGTCACCGAGATCGCGGTCGTCTTCCAGCGGGCCCCGCACTCCCCCTTCGACCACACGGCGACGGAGGAGCTGGGCAAGAACGCGATCGTCATCCGCGTCCAGCCGGACGAGGGCGTGACGGTCCGCTTCGGCTCCAAGGTGCCCGGCACGTCGATGGAGATCCGGGACGTGTCGATGGACTTCGCCTACGGCGAGTCCTTCACCGAGTCCTCCCCCGAGGCGTATGAGCGTCTGATCCTGGACGTCCTGCTCGGCGACTCGAACCTCTTCCCGCGCACCGAGGAGGTCGAGCTGTCCTGGAAGATCCTCGACCCGATCGAGGAGTACTGGGACGCCAACGGCAAGCCCGCCCAGTACCCGGCCGGTACCTGGGGGCCCGTCGAGGCGGACGAAATGCTCGCACGAGAGGGACGGAGCTGGCGCCGGCCATGAAGATAGACCTCACGGACACCACGGCCAGCAAGATCAACAAGGCGCTGGTGCAGGGCCGGCGGGCCATCGGCACGCCGGCCGTCGGCATGGTGCTCACGCTGGTCATCGTGACGGACGAGGAGAACGCGTACGACGCTCTGAAGGCGGCGAACGACGCCTCGCGCGAGCACCCCTCGCGCACGCTCGTCGTCATCAAGCGGGTCTCCCGCTCGCCCCGCGACCGTACGTCGTCCCGCCTGGACGCGGAGGTCCGGGTGGGCGCGGACGCGGGGACGGGCGAGACGGTGGTGCTGCGTCTGTACGGCGAGATCGTGGACCACGCGCAGTCGGTCGTCCTGCCGCTGCTGCTGCCCGACGCGCCCGTCGTCGTCTGGTGGCCCGTCAACGCCCCGCTCGACCCGGCGAACGACCCGCTGGGCGCCCTGGCCCAGCGCCGGGTCACGGACACCTACGCCGCCGAGCAGCCGGTACGGGAGCTCACGGCCCGCGCCGACACCTACACCCCCGGCGACACCGACCTCTCCTGGACCCGCATCACGCCCTGGCGTTCGATGCTGGCGGCCGCTCTCGACCAGGTCACCTGCCAGGTGGAGGCCGTCGAGGTGGAGGGCGAGGAGTTCAACCCCAGCTGCGAGCTGCTGGCGATGTGGCTGGCGGACCGGCTGGACGTGCCGGTGAAGCGGTCGCTGTCGTCGGGCCCCGGTCTGACGGCGGTCCGGATGCACACGGACTGCGGTCCGATCACCCTGGACCGCGCGGACGGTTCCCTGGCGACCCTCTCCATCGAGGGCCAGCCGGACCGTGCGGTGGCGCTGAAGCGGCGTGAGACGGCCGAGCTGATCGCGGAGGAGCTGCGGCGGCTGGACCCGGACGACACATACGCCTCGGCGCTGCGGTTCGGCGTCGAGAAGCTGAACGACGGCCCCTCCTTCCAGGAACCCGCTCCCAAAGGAGAAGCGGTCGCCAAAGGAGATCCGGTCACTTCAGGACAGCCCTCCGGTGCCGAGCCCGTCGCCGTCGAAGCGCCTGTCGAGGACGCTGCGAAAGCTCCCGCGAAGGAAGCGGCGGCGCGGGAACCGGTGAAGCAGGAGTCCACGAAGGCGGCGGCGAAATGAGCACTCCGCAGCTGGTCGTGCACCGCGACAAGGAACTGATGGCGCAGGCCGCGGCGGCCCGTCTGATCACGAAGATCGTGGACGCGCAGGCCTCCCGGGGCTTCGCCTCCGTGGTCCTCACGGGCGGCCGCAACGGCAACGGCCTGCTGGCGGCGCTGGCCGCGGCTCCGGCCCGGGACGCGATCGACTGGGGCCGGCTGGACCTGTGGTGGGGAGACGAGCGCTTCCTGCCCGAGGGCCACCCGGAGCGCAACGTCACCCAGGCCCGCGAGGCCCTGCTCGACGCCGTCCCGCTGGACCCGAAGCGCGTGCACGCCATGCCCGCGTCGGACGGTCCGTACGGAGCGGACGTGGACGCGGCGGCGGAGGGGTACGCGGAGGAACTCGCGCGTGCGGCCGGCCCCGAGTCGTGGACGTCAGCGGCTGGCGCCGCGGGCGCGTCGGTTCCCACCTTCGACGTCCTGATGCTGGGCGTCGGCCCCGACACCCATGTGGCGTCGCTCTTCCCGGAACTGCCCGCGGTCCGGGAGACGGAGCGCACGGTGGTCGGTGTCCACGGCGCCCCGAAGCCGCCGCCGACCCGGATCACGCTGACCCTCCCCGCCATCCGCGCGGCCGCCGAGGTGTGGCTGCTGGCGGCGGGCGAGGACAAGGCGGAGGCGGCGGCGATCGCCCTCTCCGGCGCGGGCGAGATCCAGGCCCCGGCGGCGGGCGCCCAGGGCCGCCGGCGCACCCTGTGGCTGCTGGACGCGGCGGCGGCCTCCCAGCTGCCCCGCTCCCTGTACCCACCGGCCTCGCCGTGAGCGTGCGGTGGGGGTTCCCTTCGGGAGCCCCCACCGTCTCATTTCACCGACCCGGCCATCACGCCCTGCACGAAGTGCCGCTGGAAGGCGAAGAACACCACCAGCGGGACCACCAGGGACACGAACGCGCCCGGTGCCAGGACGTCGATGTTGCTGCCGAACTGCCGTATCTGGGACTGGAGTTCCACGGTCAGCGGTTGTGACGAGGGGTCCGCGAACAGCAGGGCGACCAGCATGTCGTTCCACACCCACAGGAACTGGAAGATGGCCAGCGAGGCGATCGCGGGGCGCCCGACGGGCAGCACCAGCCGGGTGAAGATGCGCCATTCGCTGCCGCCGTCCATCCGTGCCGCCTCCAGCATCTCCTTCGGCATCTCGGCGAAGTAGTTGCGCAGGAGGAAGACGGCGAAGGGCAGTCCGTACGCCACGTGGAAGAGGACGACACCGGGGATGGTGCCGAACAGGCCCAGTTCTCCGAAGAGTTTGGCGACGGGCAGCAGGCCGATCTGCACCGGCACCACCAACAGGGCCACCACGAGAAGGAAGACGGCCTCGCGTCCGGGGAAGTCCAGCCAGGCGAAGGCGTATCCGGCCAGCGCGGCCAGGACGACGACCAGGGTCGTCGCCGGCACCGAGATCAGCACCGTGTTCCAGAAGGCCTGTGTGATGCCCGCGTTCTTCAACAGCGCCGAGTAGTTGTCGAAGGACAGTTGGCCGGGGCTGGTGAACGCGGTCCACCAGCCGCTGCTCGCGGAGTCTCCGGACGACCGCAGCGAGGACATGAACAGTCCCGCGAGCGGTGTCAGCCATACCAGGCCGATCAGGACGAGGAAGGCCTGCACCAGACCACTGCTCAGGCCCCGTCGTATCGCCTTCATCGCTGACTCCCTCTAAAACGGCGGACGTTGAAGACCATGGCGGGGACGACCAGCAGGAGGAGCAGGACGCCCAGCGCGCTGCCCAGGCCCTGGTTGTTGCCGCCGCCGAAGGACACCAGCCACATCTGCGTGGCGAGCACGGTCGCGTCCTCCTGCACGTCCCCGGGCGCGATGATGTAGACGAGGTCGAAGACCTTCATCACGTTGATCAGGAGCGTCACGAAGACCACGGTCAGCACGGGCGCGAGGAGCGGGACCGTGATGCGGCGGAAGATCTGCCACTCGTTGGCCCCGTCCATCCGCGCCGCCTCCAGCGCGTCCCGGGGAAGGGTGGAGAGCCCCGCCCCGATCAGCACCATCGCGAAGCCGGTCCAGATCCACACGTACGCCCCGATGATCGCCGGTGTGACGAGCGCGGGGCCGAGCCAGGAGACGCCCTGGTAGGGCTGCGCGAAGTTCGAGGCCGGCAACTTCACCGTGTAGGAGCCCGGCTCGAGTCCGGTGAAGCGGAAGGAGCCGTCCGCCGCGGTCGTCGCATCGGCGACCGTCCTGCCGTCCCGCACCGCCTCGACCCGCACCTCGGGCAGCCCGCTCTCCCGCCGGTCGACCTTCCCCTGTGCTCCTCCCCCGCCGGGCGTGAAGTCCAGGTAGACGACGCCGCGCACCTCGTCGGCCGCCGCCGTGCGCTGTGCGGCCGGGTAGGCGGGCCGGGCCCCCTTCGGCAGGTCCTTCGGCGCGACACCGACCAGGCCCAGGGCCACCGAAGTACCTCGCTGGACACCGGCGTTGGTCTGGTACGAGCCGTCCCCTTCCTTCGCCAGACCGAACCCGTCCCGGGCCCGCGCGGTCGGGTACTGCGACGTGCCCTTGAAGGCGTCGTGCACCCCGACCACGGCCGCGTTCAGCACGCCCTTGTGCGGGTCCTCGTCGTAGGCGAGCCGGAAGATGATCCCGGCGGCCAGGAAGGACACCGCCATCGGCATGAACAGCAGCAGCTTGAAGGCCGTCGCCCAGCGCACCTTCTCCACCAGCACGGCGAGGATCAGACCGAGGCCGGTCAGCAGCGCCGGCGCGACCACGACCCAGATCGCCGTGTTGCGGATGGCCTTGAGGGTCGCCGGGTCGCGGAACATCTCGGTGTAGTTCTCGCCGCCCACGAAACGGGTGCCGGACGCGTCGAAGAAGCTGCGGCCGATCGAGAACAGCACCGGGTAGACCACCAGCGCGCCCAGCAGGAGCAGGGCGGGGAAGACGAACAGCAGGGCGACGATCCGGGCTCGCCGCCGGGAGCGCCGGGCGCGCTCGACGAGCCCAGTTCCGGGCGGACTTGTCTCTTTCACCAAGGTCGCTGTCATCGCGCGTCAGCCCTGGTACGCCTTGGCCGCGGCGGTCTCCAGCTTCGCCGCGGTGCCCTTCGGGTCGGACGGGTCGCGCAGGAAGTCCTGGAGCAGCTTCCACTCGCCGGCGCCCTTGGTGCCGCCGAACGCGGCCGGTGCCTGGTCGGACATGTCGAAGCGGACCGAGTCACCGGCGCCGACGAGGGACTTGGCGGTCGCCCGGGTGACGTCGTCGCCGTAGGCGCTGAGGTCGAGCTTCTTGTTCGGGGACAGGAAGCCGCCCGCCTTCGCCCACACGGCGGCCGCCTCCGGGGTCGCCAGGTATTCGAGGAGCTTCATGCCGGCCTTGGCGTTCTTGCCGTCCTTCAGGACCACCGCCGCGTCCCCGCCGCTGACGACGGGTGCCGCACCGCCGTCGACCGCTGGGAAGGGGAAGAAGTCGGCGTCCTGGCCGATGGTCTTGCCGAACTGGTCGTGGGCCACCCCGGCGACGAAGTCGCCCTCGTAGACCATGCTCGCCTCGGGCTTGGGGCCGAACACCTTCTCCACCGAGCCCGGGAAGTCGGTGTTGAGGGCCTCCTTCGGGCCGCCCGCGATCAACTGCCTGTCCTTGAAGAGCTTGCCGAGCGTGCCGAGCGCCCTGACCACCGAGGCGTCGGTCCACTTCAGCTTGTGGGCGGCGAGGGCGTCGTACTTCTCGGGGCCCGCCTGGGAGAGGTAGACGTTCTCGAACCAGTCGGTGAGGGTCCAGCCGTCCTCACCGGCGACGGAGAAGGCGGCGAGCCCGGAGTCGGAGACGGTGTGGCCGGCCTTCAGCATCTCGTCGTACGTCTTCGGCGGCTTGACGCCGGCCTGGTCGAGGGCGTCGGGGCTGTACCACACCGTCGACTTGTGGGCGGCCTTGAAGTAGAGGCCGTAGAGGCGGCCGTCGACGCTGCCGTACTTCTTCCAGACGGGTGCGTAACCCGCGTCCACCGCCTTCTCGGTGGTGGCCGACAGCGGGGTGAGCCAGCCCTTCTTCGCGAACTGCTGCAACACGCCGACCTGGGGGACCATCACCACGTCGGGGGCGTTGCCGCCCTCGATCTTGCTGCCGACGACCGTGGAGACGTTGTCCCCGGTGGAGACGAACTCGGTCTTGGCGCCGGTCTTCGCGCTGAACGCGTCCAGCACCTTCTGGAAGTTCTTCTGCTCGCTGCCGGTCCAGACACCGGCCACGGTGACCGTCTGTCCGTTCAGCGCCTTGTCGCCGCCTCCCGCCGTGACCGGTCCGCCGCCGCCACAGGCGGTCATGCCCAGGGCGAGGGTAAGGACGGTGCAACTGGTGAGCAGGGTCGTGCGTCGTCGCATCATCATCGATGTTCCTTTCAGGGATGGGGAAATGACGGGAGATGGGGAAGTGACGGGGGATCAGAGGTCGCTGATCCACCAGGCGGCCGTCGAGCCGGGGAGCACCCCGGCCGGGCATGGGCCGCTGGACAGCAGGGGGGTGCCGGAGACCGGCGAAGGGGTGGGCACCGTACCGAAGTTGACGGCGCAGACCAGGCCGTCGCCACGGACGAAGCCGAGAACGCCGGGCGGGGTGTCCAGCCAGCGGAGTGTGCCCTCGCCCAACTGGGGCAGGGCGGCACGCAGTTGGAGGCCGTCGCGGTACAGGTGCCAGAAGGAGCGGGTGTCGGCGAGGGCACGGTCGGTGGCGTACTCGGCGAAGTACTCCGGCTGCGGCAGCCAGGGCCGCGCGCTCTCGGCGCCGGAGGTGAAGCCGAAGGGCGAGGCCTGTCCGGACCAGGGCAGCGGGACCCGGCAGCCGTCGCGGATCCGGGCACGGCTTCCCGTGCGCCGGAAGATCGGGTCGGTGAGGACGTCGTCGGGCAGGTCGACGACCTCGGGCAGGCCGAGCTCCTCGCCCTGGTAGATGTACGCGGCCCCGGGCAGCGCCAGCATCAGCAGCGCGGCGGCGCGGGCGCGGGCGGCGCCGAGTCCGCTGCCCTCGGTGGCCGGTTCGCCGTACCGCGTCACCGTGCGGACCTGGTCGTGGTTGTTGAGGACCCAGGTGACCGTGGAACCGGTGCCGGCGATGTCCTGCATGGCCTCCGAGATGACCTTGCGGAAGGCGTCGGCGTTCCACGGGGCGCTCAGCAGGTCGAAGAAGAATGCCTGGTGGAGCTCGTCGGGGCGGACGTACCGGGCGTGTTCGCGGGCGGTCGGGACGGAGACCTCGCCGACCAGCAGCCGCTCCCGGCCGTCGCGGGCGGTGTACTCCTCGCAGGTGGCCCGCCAGCGCCGCCACACGTCGTGCACCTCGGGCTGGTTCCAGGCGAGCGGGTTGACCGAGTCGCGGGTGCGGGCGTCGGCCTCGGGGTCGTCGGCGTCGGGCAGGTCGGGGTGCTTGTAGAGACCGGCGGCCACGTCGATGCGGAAGCCGTCGATGCCCCGGTCCAGCCAGAAGCGCAGCACCCGGTCGAACTCGGCGCCGACCTCGGGGTTGCGCCAGTTCCAGTCGGGCTGCTCGGGCGCGAACATGTGCAGGTACCACTGGCCGTCGCCGATCCTGGTCCAGGCGGGGCCGCCGAACATGGAGTGCCAGTTGTTGGGCGGCTCGCCGCCTGCGGGGCCGCGTCCGTCGGCGAAGTGGAAGCGGGCGCGGGCCGGGCTGCCGGGCTCGGCCGCCAGCGCCTCCTGGAACCACGGGTGCTCGCTGGAGCAGTGGTTGGGCACGATGTCGAGGAGCACCTTGACCCCGAGCCGCCGGGCGGCCGCCACCAGCAGGTCGAACTCGGCGAGGTCGCCGAAGAGCGGGTCGACGCCGCAGTAGTCGGCCACGTCGTAGCCGTGGTCGTGCTGCGGGGACGGATAGAAGGGGCTCAGCCAGATCCCGTCGACACCCAGCTTCTTCAGGTACGGCAGCCCCGCCCTGACCCCGGCGAGATCGCCGACGCCGTCGCCGGTGCTGTCCAGGAAGCTGCGGACGTACACCTGATAGATCACCGCGTCCCGCCACCAGCGGTACTTACTCAGCATGCATGCATGTTAAGTAGGCGTGTCGAGAGGGTGTCAATGAAAAGAGCAGAAGCTACCGACTGGTTGGCGCCTCAAATCCTGACTTACTCGGGCAATAGGAAGCGAAGAGAGACCGTCGCGTTACCTAACAAGTAACTAGAAACTAGCGACCAGGGATCGCGGACAGCTCCCGGGCCAGACGGCGTGCCGCCGCCGCGGGCGTCTCGTGCCCGCTCATCGCGTCGTGCACGACCGCCTGGACGACCAGGCTGACCTGGTCGTACCGCGGGCTCTTGGGGCGCGGCTTCGCGTTGATCACGCTCTCGCGCAGGGTGGGGAGATACGGGAAGCGCCGGATCAGACCGGGATCCTCGTACAGCGCGGCACGGACGGGCGGCAGCGCCCCGCGCGTGAGGACCTGACGCTGGACCGGCGCGCTCGTGAGGTACGCGATCAGGCGCGCGGCCGAATCGGGGTGCCGGGCATGGGCGTTGACGGCGAGATTGGAACCGCCGAGGACACTGGTGCCGGGACCGTCCGGTCCGGGCAGCGGTACGGCGCCGATCCTCCCGGCGACCGGGGAGCCCTTGGCCGAGGCGAGGACGTAGGCGTAGGGCCAGTTGCGCAGGAAGAGCAGCTTGCCGTCCTGGAACGCCTGCTTTGACTCCTCCTCCTTGTACGTCAGCGCCGCCTTCGGTATCCAGCCCTCGCGCACCCCGCGCGCCAGGAACCCGATGCCCTCGGTCGCCGCCGAGTCGACGGTGACGCGGGCTCCCTCGTCGCCCAGGATGGTGCCGCCCGCCGAGTAGACGGCCTCGGCCGCGTTGACGGTCAGGCCCTCGTACGGCAGGAACTGCCCGGCGTAGCCGCCGAGTCCGTACTTCGGCGCGATCGTCCTCGCGTCGTGCTCCAGTTCGGCCCAGGTGCGCGGGGGCGGAACGCCCTGCTTGGCGAGGACGTCCTTGCGGTAGAGGAGCAGGCCGGCGTTGGTGACGTACGGGACGGCGTACAGACGTCCCTCGTAGGTCGCGGTGTCGGTGACCGGATCGAGGAAGGCCCCCAGGGGGAAGCGGTCGCGGGGCAGGGGGCGTATCCAGCCCGCGGCCGCGAACTCCGAGGTCCAGTTCACGTCGATGTTGAGGACGTCGAAGCGGCTGCGGTCGCCGTCGCGCAGGTCGGTCGCCATCTGCGCGTGGGTCTCGTCGGCGGAGTCCGGGAGTTCGACGAGGGTGACCTTCTCGCCGGGGTGGGTGCGGTTCCAGCCCTGGAGGAGGGGACCGAGATAGTGGGTGAGGTCGCCGGCGGTGGCGAGGGTGAGAGGCCCGCGACCGCCACCGGAGCCGTCCTGGGCACGGGCGCCCGAGGTGACATACCCCGTCAAGATCACGACGAGAACGAGAAGGCCCCTACCGGCGGCATGTATCCACCGCATAGGTTCCTCCTTGCGCACCCGGCACCGGGCACCCTCGCCCGGAGTCAGAGGCCATGTATACCTGTTAGGTATGGGCGATACTAGGGTCTGGCCCACATTACGCGGACGGGAGGACAGCACACGTGCGCCTGCCCCTCCTGGCACTTCTCGCGCGCGGTCCGGCCCATGGCTACGAGCTGAAGCAGGACCTTGAGCAACTGCTGGGCTCCGCGTACCCTCAGCCGAATGTCGGCCAGGTCTACGTGACCCTCGGCCGCCTCGAGAAACAGGGACTGATCGAGGGCGAGGACGTCGAGCAGTCCAGCCGGCCCAACAAGAAGGTCTACCACCTCACCGACACCGGGCGGGCCGCGCTGCGTGCCTGGTTCGAGGAGCCCGAGGACGAGCCCCGGGTGCGGGACGAGTTCTTCATGAAGCTGGCGCTCGCCCCGCAGACGGGTCTCGCCGACCAGATCGCGCTGATCAACAAGCAGCGGCGACAGTATCTGAACACCATGCGGCAACTGTCGAAGCTGGCCGCCGCCGAAGACCGGGACAACCGCATCGCCCAGTTGCTGATCGAGGGCGCGATGCTGCATCTGCAGGCCGACCTCGACTGGCTGGAGCGGTGCCAGGAAGAGCTGGAGGAGCTGGAATGAGCGAGCGTCCCGCTCCGGTGCTGCGTGCCGAGGGCCTGGTCAAGACGCATCACGGCGAGGGTGCCCCGGCGCATGCGGTGCGCGGGGTCGGCCTGCGGGTGCGGCGGGGCGAGTTCGTGGCCGTCACCGGGCCGTCCGGGGCCGGCAAGTCGACGCTGCTGCATCTGCTGGGCGGGCTGCAGCGCCCGGACTCCGGCAGCGTGTGGCTGGACGGCGAGTGCGCGGACGGGTGGAGCGAGGCGCGCTGGGCGGTGGAGCGCAGGAAGCGGATCGGGATCGTCTTCCAGTTCTTCAACCTGGTCTCGAACCTGTCCGTCGCCGACAACGTGGAGCTGCCGGCGCTGCTCGCCGGGGTGTCGCCGAAGCGGGCGCGCGCGGAGCGTGAGGAGCTGCTGGGCGAGCTGGGGCTGGCCGGCAAGGAGCGGAGCCTGCCGGGTGAGCTGTCCGGCGGCGAGCAGCAGCGGGTCGCGCTGGCCCGGGCCCTGGTCAACCACCCTCCGCTGCTGCTCGCGGACGAGCCCGCCGGCAGCCTCGACAGCAAGGGCACGCGCGAGGTGATGCGGCTGCTGTCCCGCTTCCACGGCCGGGGCCAGACGATCGTGCTGGTCACCCATGACGCCCGGCTGGCGAGTGCCGCGGACCGGGTGATCAGCTTCTTCGACGGCCGCATAGCCGACGACGCGGACCTGGACGACACCCTGTCCCGCCGGGCAGGCATCTCCGGGGTACTGGAGTTCAAGGACTGACATGCGGACGTACGACGACGGCTACGAGCCGACGGGAACGCGGTTCGTCCCCCCTACGACCACCGACCGCGGCCCCCGGCGGTCAACCGCGCGGGCGGGTGACATCTGCACCCGTCCGCTGCCGACGCGGGACGGCTGCGACGCGCCCGCGACGACCACCCCTGCGAGCGGGCCCGCCACCCGGCGCAGCCCCCAGGTCTGCGGCATCCGCGCCCGCACCGACGTCCGTCGGCCGGACCCGACCGACGGCGACGAGGCAACGGGGGCCCCGCCCGCCGGCCCCCCGGGCACCCCTCATGCCCGACGGCCACCGACACCCGACGGCCCGGCAGCTACGGCAGCTACGGCAGCTACGGCAGCTACGGCAGCTACGGCAGCTACGGCAGCTACGGCAAGGGTGACCTGCAAGGCCGCGAGCGGTGCCCGCGCCCGGCAGTCCCCGGGGGCCGGCTGCGACCTCGCCCGGCGACCGGCCCCGGGCCACGACCGTGCGGCTGCGGGGACGGCGGTCGTCTGCTTCGCCCCGTCGGTGGCCCCGTGCCGGGTGGGGGGCTGATCTGCGTGTGGGCGACTTTGCGCTGGGCGCACTCCGATCTGCGGGCGCATCGGGGTGAGGCGTTGTTCCTCGTGCTCGCCACCGCCGGGATCGTCGTGTCCCTGCTGCTGGCGACCGCCCTCTTCGGGTACGCCACCAATCCCTGGCAGCGGGTCTTCACCCAGGCACGCGGCGCGCACGTGTGGATCCACACGAATCCCACCGCCGACGTGCGCGAGCTGGCGCGACTGGACGGCGTCGAGTCCGTCGCCGGCCCCTACCCCACCGCCTCCACCACCCTTGTCTCCCGCGGCACCCGCGCCGCCGTCGAGCTCCGCGTGACACCCGAACGCCCCACGGTCGGCAACCCGCTGGTCACCGCCGGCCGCTGGCTCGACCCCGGCACTCCCGACGGCGTCGTGCTGGAGAGCCACCTGGCCCGCGCGCTGCTCGCCGCGCCCGGCGACCGGCTGACCCTGCCCGGTACGCCACGGACCGTGACCGTCCTGGGCGTGGCCGACAGCGCGGAGCCCCGCTACAGCCCAGGTGAGCAGCCCGGCCTGGTCTGGGCCCTGCCCTCCGCCGTACCGCACCCCACCGGCCAGGTCATCGGCCTGCGCCTGACCAACCCCGAGGACACGGTCTACATCCTCCTGCGCGCCGCCGCCGAACTCGGCCCCGGCACCATCGGCGAGATCTCCACCTGGAAACAGGCCCGCGCCGAGGCCCAGGGCGACAACCGGTTGCTCGGCCAGGTACTGGGCCTGTTCGGCCTGGGCGCCCTGATCGCGGCCGGACTCGCGGTGCACGGCGCGATCACCACCCGCATCCGCGGTCACCTCCGCGACATCTCGGTGCTCAAGGCGATCGGCTTCACCCCGGCCCAGGTCGTCCGGGTGTTCCTCTTCCAGCACATCGTGTACGCCCTCCTCGGCGCCGTCGGCGCGGCGGCGCTGACGCAGGCCCTGGGCAGCCGCATCCCGGGCCGCCTCGGCGACGCGGTCGGCGTCTGGCAGGGCCTGCCCGGCCACACACTGGCTCTGTTCGCGATCCCCGCCGGCGCGGTCCTGTTCATCGGCGCGACGACGGGCCTCGCGGCCTGGCGCGCGGGACGGGTCCCGCCCGTACCGGTACCCCGCCCCGCGGTGGCGCGCGGCGGACGTCTGTCCGGGGTGGCGCGGCGGGCGCTCGGCGTACGGCTGCCCCCCGCGCTGGTCCTGGGCTGGCACACGGCGTTCACCCGCCGGGTCCGCTCACTGGCGACCGTCGTCCGGCTGGCCCTGCCGCTGCTGCTGATGGTCGTGGCGATGAACGCGTGGACCACCATCGACCGGGCCCAGAGCCGGCCCGAGCGGATCGGGCTGCCCGCCGCGCTGTCCGTGCACACGGACGCGGGGCTCGGCGAGCGCGACGCCCGTGCGCTGCTGGCACGGGATCCGCAGGTCGCCGCCGTCTACCCGAGCGTGGAGGTGGCCGCGCTCGTCGCCAACCAGACCGCGACGATCGCCCTGCGCGGCCTCGGCACCCGGCAGGACCCGTACCCCTACACCCTCGCCGAGGGCCGCCTGCCGCACGGCAGTGAAGAGGCCGTGGCCGGGCAGGGCCTGCTCGACCTGACGCACTCCCGGGTCGGCGACTGGGTGCGCATGACCGTCGGTGATCAGCCGCAGATCCTGCACATCGTGGGCCGCAGCATCGAGCCGGAGAACGCCGGCCGGGTCATCTCCACGTCCCTCGACACCCTCCGCGAGAACGACCCGCGGCTGACCCCGAGCGTCTACCAGCTGCGCCTGCGCCCCGGCGCCGACCCGCACACGGTCGCCGCCCGGCTGACCGGTGCCGGGCACGGACAGCTGGAGGTGCACGCCGTCACCAACCCGGCCGAGGGGCTTTCCCCGCTGCGCTCGGTCGTCGTCGGACTGATCGGCGTCCTCGCCCTGATCGGGATCGTCGAACTGCTCACCGCGATCGGCGGCATGGTCCGCGAGAGCGAACGCGATCTGCTCGCCCTCAAGGCCATCGGCCTGTCTCCGCGCCAGATCACCGCGATCACCGTCACGGCCACCGGCTGCACCGCCCTGGCCGCCGTCCTCGTCGGCACGACCCTGGGCGCCCCGCTCGCACGCTGGTTGATCGACGCCCAGGGCAGATCGAGCGGCATCGGCTCGGGCATCGCCCAGACCCCGCCGCCACTGCTGCTGGCGCTGTTCGGCACGGCAGCGGTCCTGGGCGCGACCGCGCTCGCAGCCCTGCCGGCGGCGCGCGCGGCCCGACGCCGGTTGGCGGACACCCTGACGGCGGTGGCCTGACCGCGGGCAGCACGGGACGCCCAGCCTGACGGGCGCCCCGCAGCCGCAACGGACGGGACGCACCGCCTCAATGGACAGGCGGTAGGCCACCGTTCACCAGCGAGCGCGCGGAGCACCACCGAACACCGACAGGCAGGCGGCGCACCACCAGTCACCAGCAGACGCGCACGCCACCGATAACCGGCAGGCGAGCCGCACACCACCGAACACCACCAGGCAGGCGGCCACGCCACCAGTCACCAGTCACCAGTCACCAGTCACCAGTCACCAGTCACCAGCACACGGGCGCCCCACCGGACACCGACAGGCAAGCAGCGCACCACCAGACACCAACAGGCGGGGCACGCCACCGGTAACCAGCAGGCAGGCAGCACGCCACCCGTTGCCAACAGGCGGGCGGAATGCCGCCGTCACCAACAGGCGAGTGTGCGCCGCCGGTCACCTCACTGCCGGCCGCGCAACTCCCGGTACCTGGCCACCAGCGCCTTGCTGGACTCGTCCAGGCCCGGCGCCTCGGCGCCCTCCGTCAGCGCCGGCTCCACCCGCTTGGCGAGCACCTTGCCCAGCTCGACGCCCCACTGGTCGAAGGAGTCGATGTCCCACACGGCGCCCTGCACGAACACCTTGTGCTCGTAGAGCGCGATCAGCTGGCCGAGCACGGACGGCGTCAGCTCGCGCGCGAGGATCGTGGTCGTCGGGTGGTCCCCCTTGAAGGTCTTGTGCGCCACCAGCTCCTCGGGTACCCCCTCCGCCCGCACCTCGTCCGGGGTCTTGCCGAAGGCCAACGCCTGTGTCTGGGCGAAGAAGTTGGCCATCAGCAGGTCGTGCTGCGCCTTCAGCTCCTCACTCAGCTCGGCCACGGGCTCGGCGAACCCGATGAAGTCCGCCGGGATCAGCTTCGTGCCCTGGTGGATCAACTGGTAGTACGCGTGCTGCCCGTTGGTCCCCGGGGTGCCCCACACCACCGGCCCGGTCTGCCAGTCGACCTCCTGCCCGTCCCGGCCCACGTACTTGCCGTTGGACTCCATGTCCAACTGCTGCAGATACGCCGTGAACTTGGAGAGGTAGTGGCTGTACGGCAGCACCGCGTGCGACTGGGCGCCGTGGAAGTTGCCGTACCAGATGCCCAACAGCCCCAGCAGCAGCGGCACGTTGGACTCGGCGGGCGCGGTCCTGAAGTGCTCGTCGACCAGCCGGAAGCCGTCGAGCATCTCCCGGAAACGGTCCGGGCCGATCGCGATCATCAGGGACAGGCCGATCGCCGAGTCGTACGAGTACCGTCCGCCGACCCAGTCCCAGAACTCGAACATGTTGGCCGTGTCGATACCGAAGTCGGAGACCTTTCCGGCGTTGGTCGACAGAGCCACGAAGTGCTGGGCGACAGCTTCCTGACCGGCCTTCAGCTCATCCAGCAGCCAGGCGCGCGCCGAGGTCGCGTTGGTGATCGTCTCGATGGTGGTGAAGGTCTTGGAGGCGATGACGAACAGCGTCTCCGCCGCGTCCAGGTCGCGGGTGGCCTCGTGCAGGTCGGCACCGTCGACGTTCGACACGAAGCGGACCGTGAGATCGCGGTCGGTGTAGCTGCGCAGTACCTCGTAGGCCATCGCGGGCCCGAGGTCGGAGCCGCCGATGCCGACGTTGACGATGTTCTTGATGCGCTTGCCGGTGTGTCCGGTCCACGCGCCGGAGCGCACCCGGTCGGCGAAGTCGGCCATCTTGTCGAGGACCGCGTGCACCCCGGGCACCACGTTCTCGCCGTCGACCTCGATCACCGCGTCGCGCGAGGCACGCAGGGCGGTGTGCAGCACGGCGCGGTTCTCCGTGGTGTTGATCCTCTCGCCGCGGAACATGGCGTCCCGCAGCCCGAACACGTCGGTGGCGGCGGCCAGTTCGCGCAGCAGTTGCAGGGTCTCGTCGGTGACCAGGTGCTTGGAGTAGTCGACGTACAGGTCGCCCACCTGCAGCGTGTAGCCGGTGCCGCGGCCCGGGTCGGCGGAGAAGAGCTCCCGCAGGCCCGTGTCGGCGAGTTCCTCGCGGTGCTTGGCCAGCGCGGTCCACTCGGGCGTCCGGTTGAGCCTGGTACGGCCGTCTGCGTTCATGTCCGACTTCAGCCTTCTTTCGTGCCTGTCCCAGCTGTTCCAACCTAGTTGATCAGCGCGGTGCGCGAGCCGTCATGGCGTCGTCGCCCGGCGCAACAACAGGTACGTCCGGCTTGCGGAGAGGTATCAGCGCGATGACGGCCAGGACGAAGAAGGCGGCGGTCAGCAGGGGCGGGGTGCCCGGCCCCCAGGCGGTGGCGGCGACACCCCCGAGCAGTGCGCCCAGCGGTGCCCCGGCGACGGCGAGGGTGCGGAAGGCGGAGCTGACCCGGCCCAGGATCTCGGCGGGCGCGCGCTGCTGCGTGAGCGTGGTGGTGTTGACGTTCCACACCATGCCCATGAACCCGAACACGGCCAGGGCCGCCACCAGCGCCGTCAGACTCCGCACGGCACCCATCACCGCCAGGGCGCCGATCTGCGCGAGGCCGGCGAGCAGTACGGCGCGCGGTGCCCCGAGCCGGGCGGTGACGCGCCGGTTGACCGCTCCCCCGGCGAGCCCACCGACGGTGTACGCGGTGGTCGCCGCCGCGTAACCGGCGGTGCCGGCGTCGAGCCAACCCGTGACCAGGATGACCAGCGTGGCGATCAGCGCGCCCATGCCGATGTTGCACAGGGCCGTGGCAGCGCACAGTCCGCGCAGGGCCCGGTCGTGCCACAGGGTGCGCAGACCGTCAGCGATCTCCCGGCGCAGCGTGCTGCCCGCCGGTGCAGGTGGCCGCTCGGGCACCTCGGTCCGCAGCGAGGCGACCAGCACGGCGGCCACCAGGAAGGTCCCCGCGTCGGCCACGAAGGGGACGGCGGCCCCCGCGGCGATCAGCAGGGGCACCACGGGCGCGCCCAGCAGACCGCCCGCGATCTGCTGTCCGGTCATCAGCCGGGCGTTGGCGCTGCCGAGCGCCGCGCGGTCGACCAGGACGGGCAGCAGGGCGGTGGAGGCGTTGTCGAACAGGGTCTGGAGGGTGGTCAGGGCGAAGGCGAGGGCGATGATCAGCGCGATGGAGGCGTGGCCGAGTGCGACGACCATGGCGAACGCGGCGACGAGCAGCCCTCGTACCGCGTCCACCGTCCACATCGCGCGCCGCTGGTCCACCCGGTCCGCGACCGCGCCGCCGAGCAGCCCGAAGACGATCCAGGGCAGATAGCCGCAGGCGGTGACGGACGCGATGAGCAGGGGCCGGTCCGTCAGCGAGGCGGCGAGCAGGGGCAGGGCGGCACCGCGCAGCGCGTCTCCGAAGCGGGAGACCACCGCGGCCGTCCACAGCCGCCCGAACCCCCCGCGCCACGTGGGCGCACACCCGCCCGCGGACTCGACCGTCGTCACGTCTCCCCCTCACGATTCGCGTCTGCACAAACCGTAGAGGGCACCACTGACAATCGGTCCGGAGGCGGTCGGCCCCGGCGACGAAGACAAGTCCGGCCAGGCACCGCTGGGGTGCCCGGCCGGCCGTCAATTCCTAGATCTCGCCCCGCAGTTTGGCGAGCGCCTCGGCGAGGATCGCCTCGCCGTCCGCGTCGCTGCGCCGCTCCCGGACGTACGCGAGGTGCGTCTTGTAGGGCTCGGTGCGCGGCGGGTCCGGCGGGTTGTCCCGGTCCTGTCCGGCCGGGAAGCCACAGCGCGGGCAGTCCCAGGTCTCGGGAACCTGCGCGTCGCTGGCGAAGCTGGGCTGCGTCTCGTGCCCGTTGGAGCACCAGAAGGAGATGCGCAGACGCGGCGCGGACTCGCCGCGCTCGGCCTCGCCCATCGGCCCCGCCCCGACCCGGCTTCCTCGGATCGCGTTGCCACTTGCCACGGTCGTAACTCCCTGCGTGATGGTGCCGCGAAGCGAGTCGGCGTGTCGCTTCGTTGCGAGCGCCTCAGTCTACGTAAGGCCCAACGCACGTCCAGTGGTTGGAGTTACAAGCCCCACACCCGGACGCAAGCCCCATGATAGGCCGCGCTCAGCTGCGCGTACCGAACATGGGGCCTTACGTGCGGAATGGAGGTGCTGTGTGCGGGTTGCCGCTCGGCTGTTCGTCGTCAGGACGACTTCATGAGGAGGCCGAGCACGACGATGCACGCCAGCCACAGCAGACCGATCACCAGGGTGATGCGGTCGAGGTTGCGCTCGGCGACCGAGGAGCCGCCGACGGAGGACTGCATGCCGCCACCGAACATGTCGGAGAGACCGCCGCCCTTGCCCTTGTGCATCAGCACCAGCAGCATCATCAGCAGGCTGAAGACGATCAGGGCGATCGAGAACCCCAAAACCACGGCTGGACCAACTTCCTCGGATTCGGATGTACACGCGGGGTCCGGCACAGTGCTGGACCCCGCAAGGGTACGACGGATCGGGCCTAGCGCATACTCACTGGTCGCGGAAGCGCACGATCTTGACGAACTCGTCGGCGTCGAGGGACGCGCCGCCCACGAGGGCGCCGTCGATGTCTGCCTGGGCCATGATCTCGGCGACGTTGCCCGCCTTGACGGAGCCGCCGTACTGGATGCGGACCTGGTCGGCCAGCTCCTGGGTGTACAGCTCGGCGACCTTGGCGCGGATGGCGGCGCAGACCTCCTGGGCGTCCTCGGCGCCGCAGACCTTGCCGGTGCCGATGGCCCACACCGGCTCGTAGGCGATCACGACGGACTCGGCCTGCTCGGCGGGGAGGTCCTTGAGACCGCCCTCGACCTGGGTGAGCGTGTGCGTGACGTGGTTGCCCGCCTCGCGCACGTCCAGCTCCTCGCCGACGCACAGGATCGGGGTCAGACCGTGCTTGTACGCGGCCTTGACCTTGGCGTTGACGATCTCGTCGGTCTCGGCGTGGTACTGGCGGCGCTCGGAGTGGCCGATCACCACGTAGGTGCACTTCAGCTTGGCCAGCATCGGGCCGGAGATCTCGCCGGTGTAGGCGCCGGAGTCGTGCTGCGAGATGTCCTGGGCACCGTACTTGATCTTGAGCTTGTCGCCGTCGACCAGGGTCTGCACGGAGCGCAGGTCGGTGAAGGGCGGCAGGACGGCGACCTCGACGGCCTCGTAGTCCTTGTCCGCGAGGGCGAAGGCGAGCTTCTGGACGTGCGCGATGGCCTCGAGGTGGTTGAGGTTCATCTTCCAGTTGCCCGCCATGATCGGCGTGCGAGTGGTCATAGCGGGGTCAGTCCTCCAGTGCGGCAAGGCCGGGGAGCGTCTTGCCCTCGAGGTATTCGAGGGAGGCGCCGCCACCGGTCGAGATGTGTCCGAACGCGGTCTCGTCGAAGCCCAGGAGGCGGACGGCCGCGGCGGAGTCGCCGCCGCCGACGACCGTGAAGGCCGGGGAGTCGAGGAGGGCCTGGGCGACCGCCTTGGTGCCCTCGGCGAAATCGGGGTGCTCGAAGACGCCCATGGGGCCGTTCCAGAAGACGGTGGCGGCGTCGGTGATCTTCGAGGCGTACAGCTTGCGGGACTCGGGACCGATGTCCAGGCCCATCTGGTCACCGGGGACGGAGTCGGCGGCGACGGTGGTGGGGTTGGCCGGAGCCTTGCCCGCCAGGTCGGGGAACTCCTGGGCGACCACGACGTCGACGGGCAGGACCAGCTCGACGCCGGTCTTCTCGGCGCGCTCGATGTACTCCTGGACCGCGGGGATCTGGTCCTCCTGGAGCAGGGACTTGCCGATCTCGTAGCCCTTGGCCTTGAGGAAGGTGTACGCCATGCCGCCGCCGATGAGCAGCCGGTCGGCCTTGCCGAGCAGCTGGTCGATGACCGCGAGCTTGTCGGAGACCTTGGCGCCGCCGAGCGCGACGACGTACGGGCGCTTGACGTCCTCGGTGAGCTTCTTCAGGACGCCGACCTCGGTGGCGATGAGGTAGCCGGCGTAGTGCGGCAGCCGGGCCGGAAGGTCGAAGACCGAGGCGTGCTTGCGGTGCACCGCGCCGAAACCGTCACCCACGTAGACGTCCGCGAGGGCCGCGAGCCGGTCGGCGAACTCGCCGCGCTCGGTGTCGTCCTTGGAGGTCTCGCCGGCGTTGAAGCGCAGGTTCTCGATGACCGCGACCTGGCCGGGCTGGAGGCCGTTCACCGCGTCGTGGGCGGCGGGGCCGACGGTGTCCTGGGCGAACGCGACGGGGGCGCCGAGCAGTTCGGCGAGGCGCTCGGCGGCGGGCAGCAGCGAGAAGGCGGGGTCCGGGGCACCCTTGGGGCGGCCCAGGTGCGAGGCGACGACCACCTTGGCGCCCGCCTCGACGAGGGCCTTGACGGTGGGCAGTACGGCACGGATGCGGCCGTCGTCGGTGATGAGGCCGTCGGCGAGCGGCACGTTGAGGTCGGCGCGGACGAAGACCCGCTTGTTGTCCACGCCTTCGGCGAGAAGTTCGTCGATCGTCTTCATGAGGGACTCCTGGTGAGGGCTGCTCTGATCGTACGAGAGCTGTTCTGTACGTGAGTCAGGGCCCGGGCGGCGCGTCCCTGCGCCGCCCGAGCCCTGCTCTCACAGCAAAGTGCCTGCTCTGTGGGTCAGAGCTGGTTGCCGACGAAGACCGTGAGGTCGACGAGGCGGTTGGAGTAGCCCCACTCGTTGTCGTACCAGCCGAGGATCTTCACCGACGTGCCCTCCTGGACCATGGTCAGGGAGGAGTCGAAGGTGCAGGACGACGGGTCGCTGACGATGTCCGAGGAGACGATCTCGTCCTCGGTGTAGGTCAGGTAGCCCTGCAGCTCGCCCTCGGCGGCCTTCTTGAACGCGGCGTTGACCTCGTCCTTGGTGACCTCGCGGGACAGCTCCACGACGAGGTCGGTGGCCGAGCCGGTCGGGACCGGGACGCGCATGGCGATGCCGTCCAGCTTGCCCTTGAGCTGCGGGAGGACCAGCGCGGTGGCCTTCGCGGCACCCGTGGTGGTCGGGATGATGTTCTCGGCGGCGGCACGCGCGCGACGCAGGTCCTTGTGCGGGAAGTCCAGGATGCGCTGGTCGTTGGTGTACGCGTGCACCGTCGTCATCAGGCCCTTGACGATGCCGAAGTTCTCGTCGAGGACCTTCGCCATCGGCGCCACGCAGTTGGTGGTGCAGGAGGCGTTGGAGATGACGTGGTGGTTCGCCGGGTCGTACTTGTCCTGGTTGACGCCCATCACGATGGTGATGTCCTCATCCTTGGCCGGAGCCGAGATGATGACCTTCTTGGCGCCGCCGGCGATGTGCTTCGCGGCGTCTTCCTTCTTGGTGAAGATGCCGGTGGACTCGATGACGATGTCGGCGCCCAGCTCGCCCCACGGGATGTCGGCGGGGTTGCGCTCGGACAGGACCTTGATGGTCTTGCCGTCGACGGTGATGGTGTCGGCGGTGTGCGAGACCTCGGCCTTGAGACGGCCCAGGATGGTGTCGTACTTCAGCAGGTGAGCGGTGGTCGCGGTGTCACCCAGGTCGTTGACAGCCACGATCTCGATGTCAGCACCCTGCTCCAGCAGCGCGCGGAAGTAGTTGCGACCGATACGACCGAAGCCGTTGATGCCTACGCGGATCGTCACGAACCGATCTCCTCGTTGGTACGCCGGCCATGCGGTGCCGGCGAGCTCTGTTTGGGATGTCCCCGACCACCCCCGACCCTACCTCCCTGAGAGCTCCGGAGTGACATCGGATTGCCGCATACACGGGCAGGCGGTCCGTACCCGCCAGTAGGGGTACGGACCGCCCGGCCCAAACATCCGGTCACTCTTTTTGACTACGAAGTGCTAGTCATCGTTGACCAGCCTGTTCACCCTCCCAGGGCGGCGAGCGCCTTCTTGACGAGTGCGGCACGGTCCGCCGCCGCGCTGACGTGCTCCAGGCCGAAGCCCAGCAGCACGGTCCGGTCGGTGGTGACGGCGCCGTACGTCTTGAACAGGGCACCCGTGCGCTCCCAGTCCCTGAGCACGGCCGGGCTGCCCGCGGGCGGTCCGGTCACGCTCCAGGCGCCGAGCGAGGTCTCGAAGCCCTCGGTCTGCGTCGCCGTGCCGCCGAGGACGAGCGAGGCGTCGTCGGCGAGGACGCCGTGACCGCCGGTGCCCGGGTCGGTGACGTAGCTGATGGAGACCTGGACGGACTTGCCGGCGTAGGCGCTCAGGTCGTAGTTGACCTGCTGCCACCCGCTGGAGGCGCCGGTGAGGCTGTTCCAGGCGCCGCTGGTGCCGGTGGCGGTGCACGCGTTGTTGCCGATGGTCAGGTAGTGCTTGAGCCACGGGTGTTCGTTGATCAGGAAGCCCGCCCCGCACTCCGAGGGCACGGTCTGGCTGCTCGCGCCGCCCTTCTCCGGGAGGGTCGTCCAGTCGTCGGCGCCGACGGTGTGGGCCTCGACGATCACATGGTCGTAGCCGGGCTCGGTGTCCCACAGCAACTGGCTGCGCAGGGTCGGCTGCTGGGCCGCAGCTACACCGGTGAGGTCGATGGTGCGGGTGAGGCGCTTGTAGGCGTCGTCGGTGTGCACGGCGGCCGCCATGTAGGAACCCGCGTAGGGCCCGTACGGGTTGACGGTCCCGGCGAACTGGCCCGCGCCGGCGCTGGCGAACTGCGGGTACTTGTCGGCGGGCAGCGAGTCGGAGGTGACGCTGTAGGTGCCGGCCTTGTCGAGGGGGTTGCCGGGCGCCGCGCCGAGGGGCCCGCTGAAGCCGCCGAGTTCGCCGGACCCGGTGAAGCCGGTGGCGCCGGGGGTCGACGTACGGGAGTAGGCGCCCAGGTAGTACTGGCTGAAGTCGTTGGACAGGGTGCCGCCGCCGAGGTCGACGTTGCCGCCGGCCTGCTCGCCCGCCTCGATCAGCTTGCCGCCCTCGTTGAGGTAGGCGCGCAGCTGGAGCTGGGTGGCGTTGCCGGGCACGCTCGCTCCCGTGTAGTGGACCACGGTCCTGAAGTGCTTCAGCACGCCGAGCGCGTCGGGCGCGCCCTGGGTGGCGACGTCCCAGACGAGTGCCTTGCGGCCGTTCGCCTTCAGCGCGTCCACATAGGTCTGCGCCTGCGTGGCGGTCGCGCCCTCCTCCGCGACGACGAGGGTGTCGGCCTTGCCGCGCTGGGCGACGGTGTAGGTGAAGTGCTCACTGGAGACCTTCTTGCCGCTCTGGCCGCGGCCGGTGAACCACACCTCGACCTTGTCGCCCGGGTCGCCGTCCCGGACCTTGGCCCGGTACTCGTCGAAGTGCAGGTTGTCATCGCCGCCGTAGGTCTCGCCGCCCTTCCAGGCCCTCAGCGGCTCGTCCTTCGTACGGCCGCCGTTGACGCGGTAGTTGAGCTCCTTGCCGCGGATCGCCTTGCGGACGACGACGGAGACCTCCTGGTCGGCGCCGCGGGAGTAGGACGTGGAGAACGTCGCCGGGGTGAAGTCGGCGGCCTTCAGGCCGAGCGAGGAGGAGGGGGTGTCCGGGTGCTGGGCGGTCTCGGCGACCGAGAGCGCGAAGGGGATGTTCTTGACGAACTCCTGCTGGATCAGCTTCTCGTCGTCCGGGAAGTTGAACACGGACTGGCAGTCGGCCGCGTTCCACTGGTCGTTCGGGTCGAGGTTGGAGGCCGTCTGGCAGGTCGACATCTCGGGGGTGAACATCGACATGCCGTTGACGTTCGCCGCGTGGCCGTCCGCCTCGCCGTTGGTGGTGTACAGCTCCGAGGAGACCTGCGGACGGTAGCCCGGGATCGCGGAGTTGTCCGGGGTGCCGGCGAGCGCCTTGTAGACGACGTCGTCGGGGGTCGGGGTGGCCACCTGCCAGCCGACGCCGTAGAGGAGGAGTTCGGCGGCGGAGTGGTAGTTGACGCCGTAGGAGAAGCCGATGCGCTTCTCGAAGGCGTCGAGCGCCTTGGTCTCGGGCTCGGAGCCCGGGCTCGCGCCGCGGTAGGTCTCGCTGGTGGGGTTGGGGGACGAACCCTCGTCGTCGTAGCCCCACTTGTAGGCGAAGTTGCGGTTGAGGTCGACGCCGTCGCCGGTGGAGATGACGCCGTCGCCGTTGACGTCCCGCAGGTTCTTGCGCCACAGACGGGTTTCGGAGTTCTTGAAGGTGTAGTCGTAGCCGTCGGGGTTGGCCGAGATCACGAACCACAGCTCGGTGGAGTCGACGATCTTCCTGATCCGCTTGTCGGTCTTGTAGTGGTCCAGGTAGTAGTGCATCAGCCGGCGGGTCATCTCCGGCGTGATCCACTCACGCGCGTGCTGGTTGGACATGTACAGCACGGAGGGCTTCGAGCCGTCCTTGGACTTCTTCGCGCCCTTGGTCAGTTTGAGCGCGAGGATGTCCTGGCCGTTGATCGTCTTGCCGATGGAGACGACCTTGGTCAGACCGGGGTTCTGCTGCCCGGTGCGGACGATCTCCTCCTTGATGCCGCCGCTTGCGCCGTACGGGCGGAACACGCCCTGGGCGGCGTTGTCGACCCGCTTCTCGGCCTTGGCCGAAAGTGTGTGCTCGGTGAGGTCGACGCCCTGCTTCTCGAGCTGGTGGGCCTGCCGTGCGGTGAGATAGAGCTCGACCGAGGCCGTGCCCTTCGTGGGTACCTGCTCGGCGAGCTCCTGGCCGTCCTGTCCGGCCGCCAGCAGCAGGGGTACCTGCCTGGCGGTGACGTCCGCGCGGTAGACGTTGACCTCATTGGGATCCGAACCCTGTGACGGTCCGTTCTGTGCCTGGGCGATGGGCGCGAGGCTCGCTCCGCCGATCAGGAGCGCGCCGACAGCGAGGATCGATCTCGCTCTGTGTCTCATGAACCCCCCTAGCCATCCTTCGTCACGGCGACGAAGTGTTGCCAGGCTCATGCCACTTCACAGCCGAGTCAAGGGTGCCTCAAAGACAGTCAAACGCCGGTGCCGACGGCCCAAGTGGGCGTCGGCACCGACGGGTTGGACCCTGGTCAGCCGACGAGGTTGTCGGCCATCTCCTCGGCGAGAGTGGACTCCGTGCCCGGGATGCCGAGGTCGGAGGCGCGCTTGTCGGCCATCGCCAGCAGGCGGCGGATGCGGCCGGCGACGGCGTCCTTGGTCAGCGGCGGGTCGGCGAGTGCGCCCAGCTCCTCCAGCGAGGCCTGCTTGTGCTCCATGCGCAGCCGGCCGGCGGCCGCGAGATGCTCGGGCACCTCCTCGCCGAGGATCTCCAGCGCGCGCTGGACGCGGGCGCCGGCGGCGACCGCCGCACGCGCGGAGCGGCGGAGGTTGGCGTCGTCGAAGTTGGCGAGACGGTTCGCCGTGGCCCGTACCTCGCGGCGCATCCGGCGCTCCTCCCAGGCCAGCACCGACTCGTGCGCCCCGAGACGGGTGAGCAGGGCGCCGATCGCGTCCCCGTCCCGGACGACCACGCGGTCCACGCCGCGCACCTCGCGGGCCTTGGCGGCGATCGACAGGCGGCGGGCGGCACCGACCAGGGCGAGGGCGGCCTCGGGGCCGGGGCAGGTCACCTCAAGGGAGGAGGAGCGGCCGGGTTCGGTCAGCGAGCCGTGCGCCAGGAAGGCGCCGCGCCAGGCGGCCTCCGCGTCGCAGGTGGCCCCCGAGACCACCTGCGGGGGCAGGCCGCGGATCGGGCGGCCCCGCCCGTCCACCAGGCCGGTCTGCCGGGCCAGCTGGTCACCGCCGGCGACGACCCGGACGACGTAACGCGAGCCGCGGCGCAGTCCGCCGGGCGCCATCACGATCAGTTCGGAGGAGTGGCCGAAGATCTCCAGGATGTCCCGTTTCAGGCGCCGGGCCGCCATCGCGGTGTCCAGCTCCGCCTCGATCACGATGCGCCCGCTGACCAGATGGAGGCCGCCGGCGAACCGCAGGATGGCGGAGACCTCCGCCTTTCTGCAGCAGGTCCGGGTGACGGGGAGCCGGGAGATCTCGTCCTTCACCGCTGCCGTCATCGCCATGGGCCGATCCTTCCATGCATCCGAAAAATACGGTCGTACGCGGCGGCCAGCAGCTCCGGGTCGTGCCGCGGAGTTCCGTCCCTCCGGGCCACCGGAGCCAGCTCGACCGCTGCTCCGAGCCGCCCTGCGGCTTCGGTGAGCACGTCGCGGTCGGGCACGGCGGCCTCGTCGGCCAGCACCACGTCCAGGGCGAGTTTAGGGGCGTGTCGTCCCAAAACCTCCAAATGACGCTGCGGGGAGAAGCCCTCGGTTTCTCCGGGCTGCGGGGCGAGGTTCAGCGAGAGTACCCGGCGCGCCTTGGTCTCGGTGAGCGCGTCCAGCAGTTCCGGCACGAGCAGGTGCGGGATGACCGAGGAGAACCAGGAGCCGGGGCCGAGCACCACCCAGTCCGCGTCCAGCACGGCCTCGACGGCCTCCGGGACGGCGGGCGGGTCGTGCGGCACGACGTGCACGGACTGCACCTCGCCGGGCGTGAGCGCCACGGTCGCCTGCCCGCGCACGGTGTCCACGTCCTCCGGCCGCGCCGGATCATGCCCCTTGACCAGGGCCTGCAGCTCCAGCGGTACGGCGGACATGGGCAGCACGCGCCCGTGCGCGCCGAGGAGCTTGCCCACCAGGTCCAGCGCCTGGACATGGTCGCCGAGCTGCTCCCACAGGGCGACGATCAGGAGGTTGCCGACCGCGTGGTCGTGCAGGTCGCCCTGGGAGTGGAAGCGGTGCTGGATGACCCGGGCCCAGGTCTGGCCCCAGTCGTCGTCGCCGCACAGCGCGGCCAGCGCCTTGCGCAGGTCGCCGGGCGGCAGCACGCCCAGCTCGTCGCGCAGGCGCCCGCTGGAGCCGCCGTCGTCGGCCACGGTGACGACGGCGGTGAGGTCGCCGGTGATCCGGCGCAGGGCGGCGAGCGAGGCGGACAGGCCCATACCGCCGCCGAGCGCGACGACCTTGGGCTGGGCACCGCGCCGGCGCGGCCGGGCACCGCGGGCCTCCACGGGCCGGCCGGCACGCGACTCGGGAACCGTCCGGCGCAGCCTGCTCAGCCGCACAGAGCGCTCCGTCATTCGCGTCCCATGTCCCGGTGCACGACCACCGTCTCCACGCCCTCGGCCGCCAGACGCGCGGCGAGCTTCTCCGACATGGCCACCGAGCGGTGCTTGCCGCCGGTGCAGCCGATCGCGATCGTCACATACCGCTTGCCCTCGCGGCGGTAGCCCGCGGCGATCAGCCGGAGCAGCTCGGCGTAGCGGTCGAGGAACTCCTTGGCGCCGGGCTGGTTGAAGACGTACGCCGACACCTCCTCGTTGAGGCCGGTGAAGGGGCGCAGCTCCGGGACCCAGTGCGGGTTGGGCAGGAAGCGCATGTCGGCGACCAGGTCGGCGTCCACGGGAAGGCCGTACTTGAAGCCGAAGGACATCACGGTGGCCCGCAGCTCGGGCTCCTCCTCGCCGGCGAACTGGGCGTCCATCTTGGCGCGCAGCTCGTGCACGTTGAGGCTGGAGGTGTCGATGACCAGGTCGGCGTCGCCGCGCAGCTCGCGCAGCAGCTCGCGCTCGGCGGCGATGCCGTCGACGATCCGGCCGTCGCCCTGCAGGGGGTGCGGGCGGCGCACCGACTCGAAGCGGCGCACCAGGGCCTCGTCGGAGGACTCCAGGAAGACGATCCGCCGGGTGACGTTCTTGGCCTCCAGGTCGGCGAGGGACTCGCGGAGGTTGTCGAAGAAGCGGCGGCCGCGGACGTCCACGACGACCGCGATCCGTGCCACGTTGCCCTGCGACCGGGCGCCGAGCTCCACCATGGTGGGGATCAGCGCGGGCGGGAGGTTGTCGACGACGAACCAGCCGAGGTCCTCCAGGCACTTGGCGGCCGTCGACCTGCCCGCGCCCGACATTCCGGAGATGATCACCAGCTCGGGGATGGCTGCCTCGGGGAGCCCGCCCTGGTCGCCGGTCGTGCCCGTACTCACCTGTGCTTCGTCTCCGCCCTGGTCCGTCTGCCCGTGTTGCTCGTCGTGCTCGTTCACATTCATGTCTCCTGCCCCCGTCGTTCGTCCGGGGCGCCCGTCGTCACGGGCTCCCCACCGGAACCCATGGTGCCGGGTTCCTCCTCCATGATCTCTCCAGTCGTCATGTTGACGGCGGGTGCGGCGGGAGCCGCCTGGGCGAGGGCCGCGGCGATCGTCTCGGCCGTCTTGCGGCCTATGCCGGGGACCTCGCAGATCTGGTCGATGGTGGCGGACCGCAGTTTCTTGAGCGAGCCGAAGTGCTTCAGCAGGGCCTGCTTGCGGGTGTCGCCGAGGCCGGGCACCTCGTCCAGGGGGCTGGCCTTGAAGCGCTTGGCCCGCTTGGTGCGCTGGTAGGTGATCGCGAAGCGATGGGCCTCGTCGCGGACGCGCTGCAGCAGGTAGAGGCCCTCGCTGGTACGTGGCAGGACGACCGGGTCGTCCTCGTCCGGCAACCAGACCTCCTCCAGTCGCTTGGCGAGGCCGCAGACGGCGATGTCGTCGATGCCGAGCTCGTCGAGGGCCTTCTTGGCGGCGGCGACCTGCGGCTGACCGCCGTCGACCACGACCAGCTGGGGCGGGTAGGCGAACTTCTTCGGGCGGCCGTCCTCGTCCTTGAGGCCTGTGCCGAGGTCACCCGTGAGGCCGTCCTCGTGGCCGTCCTCGACCCACTCACCGGTCTTCTCCTTCTCCGCGAGGTAGCGCCGGAAGCGGCGGGTGATCACCTCGTGCATGGAGCGGACGTCGTCCTGTCCGGCGAAGCCCTTGATCTGGAAGCGGCGGTACTCGCTCTTGCGCTGCAGACCGTCCTCGAAGACCACCATGGAGGCCACGACGTCGTCGCCCTGGAGGTGGGAGATGTCATAGCACTCGATACGCAGGGGTGCGCTGTCGAGGTCGAGGGCCTCGGCGATCTCCTCCAGGGCACGCGAGCGCGTGGTGAGGTCGGAGGCGCGCTTGGTCTTGTGCAGCGCGAGCGCCTGCAGGGCGTTACGCTGCACGGTCTCCATCAGGGCCTTCTTGTCGCCGCGCTGCGGGATGCGCAGCGAGACGCCCGAGCCGCGGCGGTCGGCGAGCCACTCCTGGACGGGCTCGACCGGATCCGGCAGGGCGGGGACCAGGACTTCCTTGGGGACGGAGTCGCCCTTCTCCTCGCCGTAGAGCTGCTGCAGGGCGTGTTCGACGAGGGCGCCGGTGGTGATCTCCTCGACCTTGTCGGTGACCCAGCCGCGCTGGCCGCGCACGCGTCCGCCGCGCACGTGGAAGATCTGCACCGCCGCCTCCAGCTCGTCCTCGGCGACGGCGATCAGGTCGGCGTCGGTCGCGTCGGCGAGCACGACCGCGTTCTTCTCCATGGCCTTCTTCAGGGCCTCGATGTCGTCGCGCAGGCGGGCGGCGCGCTCGTACTCCATCTCCTCGGCCGCCTCGGTCATCCGCTTCTCCAGGCGGCGGATGTACGTGCCCGTGCGGCCGGCCATGAAGTCGCAGAACTCCTCGGCCAGTTCGCGGTGCTCCTCCGGATCGACGCGGCCGACGCAGGGCGCCGAGCACTTGCCGATGTAACCGAGCAGACAGGGACGGCCGGTGCGGGCGGCGTTCTTGAAGACGCCCGCCGAGCAGGTGCGTACGGGGAAGACCCGTAGCAGCAGGTCGACGGTGTCCCGGATGGCCCACGCGTGTGCGTAGGGCCCGAAGTACCGGACGCCCTTGCGCTTGTGGCCGCGCATCACCTGCACGCGCGGGAACTCCTCGTTCATCGTCACCGCGAGGTACGGATAGCTCTTGTCGTCGCGGTACTTGACGTTGAACCGGGGGTCGTACTCCTTGATCCAGGAGTACTCCAGCTGCAGGGCCTCGACCTCCGTGGACACCACGGTCCACTCCACGGACTCGGCGGTGGTGACCATCGTCCGGGTGCGCGGGTGCAGGTTCGCCAGGTCCTGGAAGTAGTTCGCCAGGCGCTGGCGCAGGCTTTTCGCCTTTCCGACGTAGATCACCCGGCGGTGCTCGTCACGGAACCTGTACACCCCGGGAGAGTCCGGGATCTGTCCCGGCTGGGGGCGGTAGCTGGAGGGGTCGGCCATGTCTCACACCCTACTGGCGGGGACTGACACCGTGTCGGGCCTGTGGACAACGCCTAGCGGGACTCCAGGAAGGTCAGGACGGCCAGGACCCGGCGGTGGTCGTCGGTGTCCTCGGTGAGATGGAGCTTGCCGAGAATGCTGCGGACGTGTTTCTCGACCGTGCCCTCGGTGACCCACAGACGACGGCCGATGCCCGCGTTCGAGCGGCCCTCGGCCATGAGGGCGAGGACCTCGCGCTCCCGGGCGCTGAGATGGGCGAGGGGGTCGTCGCGGCGCTGGGCCGAGAACAGCTCCTGCACCAGGGAGGGGTCGACGACCGAGCCGCCCCGCCGGACGCGCTCCAGGGCCTCGGTGAACTCGTCGACGACCGTGACCCGGCTCTTGAGCAGATAGCCGACCTTGCGGCCGCCGGCCAGCAGCTCCAGCGCCTCTTCGACCTCGACGAACGCCGAGAGGACCAGGATGCCGGTTTCGGGGTGGCGTTCCCGGATGGTGCGGGCCGCCTTGAGTCCTTCGGTGGAGTGGTCCGGCGGCATCCTGATGTCGACGATCGCGAGGTCGGGGCGGTGCCCGGCGACCAGATCGAGGAGGCCCACGGCGTCTCCGGCCTGCCCCACCACGTCGTACCCGACCCGCTCGCACAGGCTGGCGAGCCCCTCGCGGAGCAGCACGTCGTCGTCGGCGAGGACGACTCGTCCCCGTGCAGGCCGCTGCGATGCGTCGTCCATGGTCCCGGTTCCCCTTGCCCGGCCGATCGGTGCGCGCCCCAACAGCCTGCCCCACCATCGGGGTTCCGGCTAGCCGGAAGCGGGATTGGGGGCTCGCGGTGACGACAACGGACCCGGTCACGGGCGATTCTCGATGCAGTGCAGAGCAAGGCGGACCGGCCGGTCCGGGCGAGTCGCCGGCCGGCCACGGGTCGAAGGGCTGCGGAAATGCGTCGGACGCGGATGGAGAAGCCACGGCGGCCGGTCCGCGCCCGCCGGTACCAGGACGACACGCACGCGTGGAGCGAGCTGCTGGATCCGCGGGACCACGAGATCGTGCGGGCCAAGCGCCCACGGAGCACCGATCACGGCGGCACGGGCCGCACCTAGAGCCGGACGGACGCCTCTCCGTCCGACAGGACCGCCCGGAGCGTACGCGACGTCACCAGTCCAGGACTCCCCCGCCTGGGCGACTCCCCCGGCGTGCGCCCCGGGCGGTCACACGTCCGTCGGGGGCACGGCCAGCGGCAGCCGCACACGCAGGGTCGTGCCCTCGTCGGGCGGGCTGCGGACGTCCAGCTTGCCGCCGATCGCCTCCACCCGGTCGATCAGGCCGATGAGACCGGAGCCCCGGCCGGGCTCGGCCCCTCCGGCCCCGTCGTCGGCGACGGTCAGCTCCAGGACGTCGTCACGGACCTTCGCTTCGATGCGCACCACGCGTGCGTGCGCGTGCTTGGCGGCGTTGGTGAGGCACTCGGAGATCACGTAGTACGCGGCCACCTCCAGCTGCTCCGGCAGACGGGCGGCGGGCAGGGCGAGGTCGAGCTCCACGGGGACGGCCGAGCGACGGGCCAGGGAACGCAGCGCGGGGCCGAGGCCGCCCTTGGACAGGATCGCCGGGTGGATACCGCGGGCGACCTGGAGCAGGTCCTGGAAAGCGTCGTCGAGCCCCTTGCTGACATGGGCGAGTTGTTCGGACAGCTCGGACGTGGGGTCGGTGACCAGGGACTCGGCCAGCCGCAGATCGAGTTGGAGGGCGACGAGGCGCTGCTGGACACCGTCGTGCAGATCGCGCTCGATACGGCGCCGGGAGGCGTCTGCGGCGGCCACCACGCGCGCGCGTGAGGCGGTCAGCTGGGCACGGCTGTCGGCGTTGGCGATGGCAGTGGCGATGAGCTCGGTGAAGTCGGCAAGCCGATCCTCCGTGCCGCGGTCCAGCGCCTCCCGCGGGGACGCCGCGACCACGAATCCCCACAGCCGGTCGTCGACGACGATGGGCGCGGCGACGGCCCTGCCGACCCGGGCGGCGCGTCCGGTCCGGGTCACCTCGTGGATCGCCCGGCGTGCGGCGTCACGGCGGGCATCACGGGAGGCCGGTTCGAACACCTCCGGGTCGTGCGCGGTCCCGAGCACCGTACGGCTGCCGTCGGGCTGATGGCGCAGGACGGCCGCTGTCGTGTCCAGCAGCTCGCCCACCTCCTCCGCCACCTGCGTGAACACCTCCTCGGGCGGGGCGCCACGGGCCACGAGGGTGGCGACCCGGCGCAGCGCGGCCTGTTCTCGGGCGTGCCTGCGGCTCTCGGTGACGTCCCGGGCGGCGGCGTAGACGAGGCCCTGCTCGGGAACAGGCCGCGCGCTCCACTGCAGCCAGCGTTCGGTGCCGTCCGCGCGCAGATAGCGGTTCTCGAACTCGGCCACTTCGACGCCGCTCGCCAGCCGGTCGAGGGCCGCCCGGGTGTCGGCCCGGTCCTCCTCGTGCACGAACTCGGTGAACGGCCTGGACAGCAGCGTCTCCGCCGGGTGGCCGAGGGTGCGTTCGAAGGCGGGGTTGACCCGCTTGAAGTAGCCGTCGACCCCGGTGATGCACAGCAGGTCGAGGGAGAGGTTGAAGATGCTCTCCAGCTCCTCCTCGGCCCGCTTACGTCGGCCGTGCGCCGCCGCGAAGGACGCCATGGTGGCGTTCATGCCGCCGAGCAGTTGCGCCCACGTCCCCGCGAAGGCCCCGACGTCCGCCCGGTGGGCGAGCCGGTTGTCGTCGATCGCCGTGTTCAGGGAGCGGATCTCGGCCGCCAGCCGTTCCGTGGTCACCCGCAGTTCGCGGAACGTGTCGGCGACGTCCCCGAGTTCGTCGCGTCCCGCGTACCGGATGTCGTACGACAGATCGCCCTCCGACAGGGCCCGGGCGCCCGCGGCGACCTCGCGCAGCGGCCGGGTGATGGAACGCCGCAGGGCCAGCGCGAGGACCGTGACCACGACCAGGACGGCGAGGGAGAGGGCGAGGTCACGCAGCGCGCGGACCTTCGCGGTGTGCAGGTCGTGGGCGGCCGTCCCGGCGAGTTCGCGCGCCGCCTGGTCCTGGATACCGCGCAGGGAGTCGATACGGGCCCGGGAGTCGACCAGCCAGCTGTCGTACGACGGCCAGTGCGCGGTCCGTGGGTCGGCCGCGGCGAGCATGTCGCGCACACTGCGGACGGCGCGTCCGGGCTTCCCGAACCGCGTCGCGTACAGCTCGGCCCGCAGCGGGGCGGAGGTGTCGCGGCGGAACTCCCGCAGCTGTGCCTCCTCCAGCGCGGGCCAGCGCCCGGCCGCGGTGGGCCGGTGGGCGAGGGGGGTGCTGAGCAGAATGGCCACCTCGGCGCGCTCCCGTTCTCCGGCCTCGATGGCCTGCAGAAGCGCGATATGCGCGTCGGCCGCGCGCCCCGCCGCCCTGGTCGGACCTCCCGATTCCAGGTCGGCGACGGTGTCGAGCAGCTCGTCCTGGACCGTCTGGTACTGCTGCACGACCGCGCTCGCGGAGAGCGAGCCGGTGTCCGTCTGTGCCCGGATGGCGTGCAGTTGGCGGCCGAAGGCGCCGAGTTCGCCGGCGACGTCGGCCCCTGACCAGGCGCCGGCCCGCTCGGTGGCCCCGGCCAGCGCCCGGTCGGTGGACCGCTCGGCGGCGGCCCGCTCACCGAGGGTGTTCCGGGCGGGCCGCAGACGGGCCGGCACGGCGGCGATCCGCTCTCGGGCGACCGCGTCCAAGACCCCGGTGGTCTCGAACGACACCCGGGTCGCCGTGTGGAAACGGTCAAGTTCCCGCGCCTGCTGCCACTGGGCGACGGCGCTGAACGCGGTGAAGGCGAGCATGCCGGCCACCGGCAGCAGCACGAGCAGCATCAGCTTGCTGCCGACGCGGAGTCGGGCGAGCAGAGGCGGACCGTTCTCGCCCCGGAGGCGGCGCACGACCGGACCTAGTACCGGGAACGTGCGCCGGTGATCGTCGAGGAATCCGCCGGAACCGCTCTGTTGGCGTCCGTCATGCGCACCACACCTCCCGCCGACCGCGCCAAGGGCGTGAGGTCGTACGTGTCCTCGGTGTCCAGCCTCGCGGGGTTTCCTCCTCGCGGGGTTTCCCCAGCATGCCCGCGCGGCCGGCGGCGGTCCAGGCCGGGTCAAAGGCCCTTCTGCGGATAGCCGTCGTGGGCCGCGATGTCCTCGTCGATCCGGTGGGCCGCCCGATCGAGCGTGGCCCTGGCCGGGGCGTGCTCGAGGACGATCCTCCTGAAGGCCCAGGAGAAGGCCGCGGTGATCGCCGGATAGGCCGGCGTCTGCGGACGCGGCCGGGCGACCCCGCCGCGCAGTTGGTCGATGTAGAGGTGCTCGGCACCGTTCGGGCCGAACCGCGGTGAGAGCCGCACGGCGCTGTCCGTGGCCGGAACGGCCCCGTTGGCCACGCTCATCCGGTGGACCTCCCGCGGTTCGAGCAGGTAGGCCAGGAATCGCCAGACCGCGTCGCCGTCGGCGGTACCGGCCGGGATGCCCCACTGCCAGGAGCCCATGCCGGTGACGGTGCCCTTGCCGAAGTCGGGCAGCGGCACGATGGCGACATCGCCCGGGAACGCCCTCGTGTTCTCGCCGAACACCCAGTGCCCGAGCCAGGAGAGGACACTGCGGCCTTGGACGAAGGCCTGATCGTCCCTGCCCGGGTCGACGAGTCCCTCCTCGACCCAGCTCTGGATGATCGTGAGCGCCCTGACGGACGCGGCGCTGTTGAGGTACCCCTCGGCCGTCCGGTGCTTCAGCGGGTCGACGAGATCACCGCCCGCCGACCACACGGCGGGCGCGAAGCCGTACGTGGGCCACTCGTCGCCCGGCTTCGTGGACTCGAGATACAGGTCGAGCGGCGTCCGGTGGCCCAGCCCCCGGAGCCGGTGCAGGATTCCGGTGAACTCCTCGGCGCTCCAGGCGTCCGCCGGTCCCGTGGGGATACGGATGCCGGCCTTGCGCAGCACGGACTTGCGGACGTAGAGCCCCAGACCGGAGTCGAATGTGCCGACGCCCCACAGCCGGCCCGCGTAGGTGCCCTGCCGGCGGATCGAGGGCAGCAGGTCGTCCCGGACCGAGCGCGGCACGCAGGAGTCGATCGGTCTCAGCCTGCCGGACCACGCGTAGCTGTAGAGGTTCGGCCCGTCGAAGTCGAGCAGGTCGGGAAGGTCGCCGCTGGCCGCGGCGGAGTCCACCAGCTCGCCGTAGGACCGCCGTCCCGGCAGGGGCACCAGCTCGACGCGGACCTGGTGCTGCGCCCTGTTGAAGTCCGCGACCTGGCTGCGCAGGGTGCCGATCTCGCCGGGCTGTTCGGAGTGGAACCAGACGGTGATGTTCGCGGTGCCCTCGATCCGGCCGTCACAGGTGGTGTCGCCCGGGACCCTCCGCGTTTTGTCGTCACCGCCCCCGCCACCATCGCATCCAGCCAGTAGCAGGGCGGCCCCCAGCAGTCCCGAGACCAGCTTGCTTCCGAGCGAAGCCCGCATCGCGCACCCCCACTCGACCGGACGACCACGGTCTTTCCAGGGCGGATCCATGCTACCGCCGGTGACACCCGGCTGCGCAGGGTGAGCGCGAACCCGCTTACGGGGAACGGGACTTCAGCACGTTCCAGCTGACGGGTAACGCCGCTCCCGACTCTTTCCGGGTAGCGGGAAAGCGCAATCAGTCCGCGCTTGGCACCCTGTCCGCATGTCCCTGCGCTGTCTTCTCGTCGATGACAGCATCCGGTTCCTGGAGGCCGCACGCACCCTGCTCGAACGCGACGGGATTCCCGTCGTCGGCCTGGCCTCGACGGGTGCGGAGGCGCTCGCGCGGGCGGCGGAGCTGGTCCCGGACATCGTCCTGGTGGACCTCGACCTCGACGGCGAGAGCGGTTTCGATCTCGCCGTCGAGCTGGCCGACCGCGTCTCCTGCGTCATCATCCTGATCTCGACCCACGCCCTGGAGGACTTCGAGGAACTCGTCGCCGCCAGCCCGGCCCGCGGTTTCCTGCACAAGTCCGACCTGTCCGCAGTGGCGATCCGGGAGGTGCTCGGCAACGGCGGCGGGGCCGCACCGAGGTGAGGGGACCTGGCGGGTCTCGGCCAGGAGCGCGGGACTGTTGGGCTTCAGGTGTTGTCGGGACTTGGTCAACACGCTTCAATGCGTGGGAACTCGGGGCCGTGAACGACGGCGTACGGATGTGAAGACGCCCCGACGCCGACGGGGTGGCCCCGACAACCAGCGCGAACCCGGCCCGACCAGCCGTAGCGAGCTTTCACAGAAAGGCCCCTGCATGCCGCACGCCACACAGCACGCGGACGTCGCCGCCGTCGCCACCGCGGAACTGGACTCGGCTCTGCGAGGCGGCCCCTTCCATGTCGCGCTGCGCGCCGCCATCGCCGCCCGTGGCCTGCCGCTGCAGCGCGTGCAGCACCATCTCTCGCGCTACGGGGTCAAGGTCGGTGTCACCAGCCTGAGTTACTGGCAGCAGGGCGCCCGCCGCCCGCAGCGCCCCGAGTCCCTGCGAGCCGTACGGGCCCTGGAGGAGATACTCCAGTTGCCGGAGGAATCCCTGATCCGGCTGCTCGCCGAGACACACGAGGCCTCACCGGGACAACGACCCGCGGGCCGTTCCTACCGCTCCCTGGTGGAGGCGTCGGGCGTGCTGGAGCGGCTGCTGACCGAGCTGAGCCTGCCGCCGGACGGCGGTCTGCACACCCTCGGACACCATGAGCGGGTCCACATCGGGGCATGCCGCGAGCTGGCGGGCCGTGAGTCGCACCACATCGTGCGCGCCCACATGGACGGCGTCGACCGCTTCGTGGCCGTCCACCACGGCGATCCGGGATGCGTGCCGGAGCGGGTGCGGGTCCACGCGCTGGAGAACTGCCGCACGGGACGCGTGCGCGTGCACCAGGACACCGGCGTGCTCGTCGCCGAACTCCTCTTCGGCACCCGTCTGCGGGCCGGGGACACCTACCTCTTCCGCTACGGCGTCGAGGACGGCACGGCCGGCGTCTCCCGCGAGTACGTCCGGGGGTTCGGACCGGCCGGCGGCCAGTACGCGCTCCAGGTCCGCTTCGACGAGCGCGCCCTGCCGGTGCGCTGCCACCGCTTCGCCCAGCATTCACCGGCGGCCCCCCGCAGCGGCCGCCAGGAACTCCCGCTCAGCGGCCACCACTCGGTCCACCTCGTCGAACCACGGGTGCGCGCGGGGATCGTGGGGATCGGGTGGGACTGGGAGTGAGCCGGGCCGGGGGCTGGGGGGCCTGGGCGGCCGGCGGCGCCGGGTCGGCCACCGCGATGCCGTGGGGGACGCGCGGACCGTCCTGACCTTGTTGTTCTGCTGATCTGATCAGCGCGCGTGCCGTCCTCCGAGGAGCTCCTCGTCAGGCCCCCGGCCCGGCGACGATCTTGCCGTTCCTGGTCGCCACCGGCAGCGCGTGCAGCGGTTCGGTGGCCGGGGAGCGCAGCACCTTGCCGGTCCCGGCGTCGAACTCGCTGCCGTGGCACGGGCAGACGAGCGTGGTCCCCTCCAGCTTGTTGATCGGGCACCCCGCGTGCGTGCAGATCGTGCTGTACGCCCTCAGAGAGCCGTTCTCGCCCCGGCTGACCACGACGTTGTGATCCCGGTACAGCTCGGCGCTCCCCTTGGCGATCCCGCTCTCGTCGGCGAGTTCGACCGGCGCGGTCGGGGTCGCCGGTGCGGTGACACCGCCTGCGGCGGAGCAGGCGGTGAGGCCGAGCCCGGCCACCGGGGTCAGGGCCGCTCCTCGCAGGACGGTACGGCGGCTCGGGGAGGGACGGCCGGGCATGCGGTCTCCACTGGTCGAGGGTCGTGCACGCGGGACGATAGCCGGGGGCTGTTCCTCCGGGTTCGAGCGGGTTGGCTGTCGCTGGGGAGGGTTGGCTGTACGTAAACGTTTGCGCAAGCGTTTACGTCCGCCGTCGGATGGGATAGCTTCCCGGCCTGGGGCCCTAGGCGGACCCCGGAAACCGACGAGAGGGGGCGCCATGCCGACCATGGCCGATGTCGCGCGCAGCGCCGGTGTGTCCGTGGCGACCGTCTCGCACGTCCTCAACGAGACCCGGCCGGTCCTGCCCCACACCCGCCAGGCGGTCCTGGACGCGATCGACCGACTCGGCTACACCCCCAACACCCTCGCCCGCTCCCTGGTGACCTCGCGCACCCGGTCCATCGGGCTCGCGGTGTCGGCGATCAGCAACCCGTACTTCACGGAGATCCTCCAGGGCGTCGAGGCCCGCTCCCTGGAACACGGCTACAGCCTCCTCATCGCCGACCCGCACGACGACCCGGCACACGAGCGCAAGGTCGTCCAACTGCTGCACGAGCGCCGCGTGGACGGCATGATCGTCGCCCCTTCCGCGAACCCACGGGAACTCGTCGCCTACCTCGGACGCCACCAGGTCCCGGCCGTCTTCCTCGACCGGCTCGTCGACACCCCGGCCGACGGCGCGCCCCGCTACGACCAGATCTGCGCCGAGAACGCCGAACCGACCGCCCGACTCGTCACCCACCTCGCCGAACTCGGCCATCGCCGCATCGCCCTGGTCGCCGGTCTGCCCGGATTCAGCACCACCCGCGAGCGCATCACCGGCTACCGCCACGGCCTCGCCGTCTCCGGACTCCCCTACGACGAACGCCTCGTCGCGCACGGCGACTCCGAGTCACCGGGCGCGGAACGGGCCACCGCGGCCCTCCTCTCCCTCACCGAACCGCCCACCGCACTCGTCACCGCCAACAACGCGATGACCATCGGCGCCCTGCGCGCCCTGCGCGACCGTGGGCTGTCCGTGCCCGAGGACATCGCGCTGTGCTGCTTCGACGACTTCGCCTGGGCCGACCTCTTCTCACCCCGGCTGACCGCGATCGCCCAGCCCAGCAGGGAGATCGGCGCCCGGGCCGTACGCCTCCTCCTGGACCGCCTCGCCTCCCCGGACCGCCCGGCGGGCACCGTGCGGCTGCCGTGCGTCCTCGTCCACCGCGGCTCGTGCGGGTGCCCGGAGGAACCCGGAAGTGCCCGACGCCCGCAACCGCCCGCACGGTCGTAGTCCCCACACAGCCCCAGCACCCCGGAAGTTCGAGAAAGGAAGCGTCTCGTGATCGTCGTCGCCGGTGAGGCCCTGATCGATCTGGTACCGCAGGGCGCGGGTGCCCTCGCGGGACTGCAGCCGGCGCTCGGCGGCGGCCCCTACAACACCGCGGTGGCCCTCGGCCGCCTCGGCTCCCGCACCGCCTTCTGCTCCCGGACCTCGTACGACGCCTTCGGCGAAGCCCTGCTGGACGGGCTCCGGCGGGCGAACGTGGACGTCTCCGCCGTACAGCGCGGCACGGAGCCGACCACGCTCGCCGTCGCCACGATCGACGAGACCGGATCGGCCGCGTACTCCTTCTACGTCGACGGCACCGCCGACCGACTGTTCACGGCCCCCGAGACGCTGCCCGCCGGGACCCGGGCCGTCTCCTTCGGCACCTGCTCGCTCGTCCTGGAGCCTGGCGCGACCGCCTACGAGACCCTGCTGCGGGCCGCGGCGGACCAGGGGGCGTTCACCGCGCTCGACCCCAACATCCGGACGGCCCTGATCCCCGACGCGGACGCCTACCGGGCACGTTTCAAGAGCTGGCTGCCCTCGGTGTCCCTGCTGAAGCTGTCCGAGGAGGACGCCCGGTGGCTGGGCGGCACCCCGCGCGAGTGGCTGGCCGCCGGGCCCGCGGCCGTCGTGATCACCCATGGCGGGGACGGGCTCACCGCCTTCACCCGGGACGGCGCCGTGTACCCGGTGCCGGGCGAGAAGGTCGAGGTCGTGGACACGATCGGCGCCGGCGACACCGTGAACGCGGCTCTGCTGCACGGTCTCGCCACTCAGGACGCCTTGTCCTCGGAGAGTCTCGCGGAGCTGGGCCGGGAAGGCTGGACCCGGCTGCTGCGGTTCGCGGCGCGCGCGGCCGCCGTCACCTGCTCCCGCGCGGGCGCCGAGCCGCCGTACGCCTCCGAACTCGGGGACTGGTGAGGGGTGTACGGCCTTCGCTTCGCTGAGTTTCCGCGCTGATTTCCGCTGTTCAGGAGTCAAGGTTCCTCATGGCCGCGGAAATCCGGCGGCTGTTCTTGCAACGAGCGGCGCCCCGCCGGGAGTTCCCGCGGGGCGCCGTACTTTTCAGGATTTTCTCCGCCGTGTCGGGCGGCCGGGCTCAGGCCTTCCGTGCCCGGGTCGTCTTCTTCGCCGGGGCCGTCTTCTTCGTCGCCCCGGCCGCCTTCCTCGCGGCCGTGTCGTTGGCCGCGTTGGCTGTCGCCGTCTTCTTCGCCGGTGACTTCGCCGCGACCGTCTTCCGTGCCGCCGTCCTGCGCGGGGCCGGTACCGAGGCCGCGTCGCTGATCCGGTCGGCACCGAGGATCTCGCGCAGGAACTTACCGGTGTGGCTGGCCGGAACGCCGGCGACCTCCTCGGGCGTGCCCTCCGCGACGACGAGTCCGCCGCCGGCGCCGCCCTCCGGACCCATGTCGACGACCCAGTCGGCGGTCTTGATCACGTCGAGGTTGTGCTCGATGACGATGACCGTGTTGCCCTTGTCGACCAGGCCGGCCAGGACCTTCAGCAGCTTGCTGATGTCCTCGAAGTGCAGACCGGTGGTCGGCTCGTCGAGGACGTAGACCGTGCGGCCGGTGGAGCGCTTCTGCAGCTCGCTGGCGAGCTTGACGCGCTGCGCCTCACCACCGGAGAGCGTGGTCGCGGACTGGCCGAGCCGGACATAGCCGAGACCGACGTCGTTCAGCGTCGTGAGGTGACGGTTGATCGCCGGAACCGCCTCGAAGAAGTTCATCGCCTCCTCGATCGGCATGTTCAGGACCTCGGAGATGGACTTGCCCTTGTAGTGGACCTCCAGCGTCTCCCGGTTGTAGCGGGCGCCGTGGCAGACCTCGCAGGGGACGTAGACGTCCGGGAGGAAGTTCATCTCGATCTTGATCGTGCCGTCGCCCGCACAGTTCTCGCAGCGGCCGCCCTTGACGTTGAAGGAGAAGCGGCCCGGCTGGTAGCCGCGGACCTTCGCCTCGGTGGTCTCGGCGAACAGCTTGCGGATGTGGTCGAAGACACCGGTGTACGTCGCCGGGTTGGACCGCGGGGTGCGGCCGATGGGCGACTGGTCGACGTGCACGACCTTGTCGACGAGGTCGTCGCCGTCCACGCGCGTGTGCCGCCCCGGGACGCTGCGCGCCCCGTTGAGCTCGCGGGCCAGGTGCGTGTACAGGATGTCGTTGACCAGCGTCGACTTGCCGGAGCCGGACACGCCGGTGACGGCCGTGAAGACGCCCAGCGGGAACGACACGTCGATGTCCTGCAGGTTGTTCTCGCGGGCACCGTGCACGGTGAGCCGCCGGGACGGGTCCTGCGGGCGCCGGATGTCCGGGACCGGGATCGCCTTCTTGCCGGACAGGTACTGGCCGGTCTGCGACTCGGGGTTGGCCAGCAGCTCCTTCAGGGAGCCGCTGTGCACGACCTTGCCGCCGTGCTCGCCGGCGCCGGGGCCGATGTCCACGACCCAGTCGGCGACCTTGATGGTGTCCTCGTCGTGCTCGACGACGATGAGCGTGTTGCCCATGTCACGCAGCCGGACCAGGGTCTCGATCAGCCGGTGGTTGTCGCGCTGGTGCAGGCCGATGGACGGCTCGTCCAGCACGTACAGCACACCGACCAGACCGGAGCCGATCTGGGTGGCCAGGCGGATGCGCTGCGCCTCACCGCCGGAGAGGGTGCCGGCCGCGCGGTTCAGCGAGAGGTAGTCCAGGCCGACGTCGACCAGGAAGCGCAGCCGCTCGTTGACCTCCTTCAGCACCCGCTCGGCGATCTTCTTGTCGCGGGCGCTGAGCTTGAGCTCGCCCAGGAAGTCCGCGCAGTCGCTGATGGACATCGCGGCGACCTCGGCGATCGACTTCTCCATGATGGTGACCGCGAGGACGATCGGCTTCAGGCGCGTGCCCTCACAGCTGGGGCAGGGCACCTCGCGCATGTAGCCCTCGAAGCGCTCACGGCTGGCGTCGCTCTCGGCCTCGCTGTGCCGGCGCTTCACGAAGGGGACGGCGCCCTCGAAGGGCGTGGTGTACACACGCTCGCGGCCGTACCTGTTGCGGTAGCGGACCTCGATCTGTGTCTTGTGGCCGTAGAGCAGCGCCTTCTTGGCGCGCTGGGGCAGGCCGGCGAAGGGGATGTCCGTCCGGAAACCGAGCGCGTCCGCTAGGGCGCCGATCAGACGGCCGAAGTAGTCCTTGGTGTGCCCGTGCGACCAGGGGTGGATGGCACCCTCGTCGAGGGACTTGTCCTCGTCGGGGACGATCAGCTCGGGGTCGACCTCCATGCGCGTGCCGATGCCGGTGCACTCGGGGCAGGCGCCGAAGGGCGAGTTGAAGGAGAAGGAGCGGGGCTCCAGCTCCTCGAAGGACAGGTCGTCGTACGGGCAGTACAGGTGCTCCGAGTACATGCGCTCGCGCTCGGGGTCGTCCTCGGGGAGGTCGACGAAGTCGAGCACGACCATGCCGCCGGACAGGCCCAGGGCCGTCTCCACGGAGTCGGTGAGCCGACGCTTGGCGGAGTCCTTCACCGTGAGACGGTCGACGACCACCTCGATGGTGTGCTTCTCCTGCTTCTTGAGCGTGGGCGGGCTGGAGAGCTGGATGGTCTCGCCGTCGACCCGCGCGCGGGAGTAGCCCTTGGTCTGCAGGTCGGCGAAGAGGTCGACGAACTCACCCTTGCGCTCCCGCACCAGCGGGGAGAGCACCTGGAAGCGGCTGCCCTCCGGCAGCTCCAGGACCCTGTCCACGATGGCCTGCGGCGACTGGCGGGAGATCGGGCGGCCGCACTCGGGACAGTGCGGCTTGCCGATGCGCGCGAAGAGCAGACGCAGGTAGTCGTAGACCTCGGTGATGGTGCCGACCGTCGAGCGCGGGTTGCGCGAGGTCGACTTCTGGTCGATGGAGACCGCCGGCGACAGGCCCTCGATGAAGTCGACGTCCGGCTTGTCCATCTGCCCGAGGAACTGGCGGGCGTACGAGGAGAGCGACTCCACATAGCGCCGCTGCCCCTCGGCGAAGATGGTGTCGAAGGCCAGCGAGGACTTGCCCGACCCCGACAGGCCCGTGAAGACGATGAGCGAGTCGCGCGGCAGGTCGAGCGAGACATTCTTCAGGTTGTGCTCGCGCGCGCCACGGACGATGAGACGGTCGGCCACGCCGGTCCGCACCTTTCTTGAGAGAAGTGACAGGGGCGAGGCCCCCGTGCTTCTTCAGACTAGGGGGAGCCACTGACAACGCCGGTCGGATTCCCGGATGCATAACAATCCCCGGCACTCCAGCATGCCCGACGCCACTCCCGACCATATAGCACGCGCATTCGATTTACGGCACGGCTTCACCACCTTCACCCAAAGGTGTGGCGGGGCTAGGGTCAGCACCATGATTGATCACGGTCATGACCTGGCGTCTGTACGTGACGCGACGGACCGGCTGCTCACCGCAGCCGCCGGCATGGACAACGCGTCGGCGGCCGAGCCGTCACGGCTTCCCGGCTGGAGCCGCGGCCACGTCCTCGCCCATCTCGCCCGCAACGCGGACGCCCTCGTGAACGTCCTGGAGGGCCTGCCCATGTACCCCTCCGCGGACGCCCGCGACGGCGACATCGAGCGGGACGCCCCGCGCACCCTCGACGCGCACCTCGCCGACCTGCGGGAGAGCGCGGCCCGCTTCCAGGCCGCGGGGACCGTGCCGGCGGACTGGTCGCGCACGGTGGAGCTGCGCAACGGGGTCACCGACTCGGCGTCCCGGGTGCCGTTCCGGCGCTGGGCCGAGGTGGAGCTCCACCACGTCGACCTCGGCATCGGCTACGAGCTGGAGGACCTGCCCGGAGAATTCGTGGAGCGGGAGATCGACTTCCTCGCAGAGCGCTTCTCCGGCCACCCGGACGTGGCGGCCACCCGCCTGACGGACGGCACACGCGCGTGGCGGACGGGCCGGGAGGCCGAGGGCCCGGAGGTCACCGTCACCGGTCCGGCACCGGACCTCCTGGGCTGGCTCGCCGGGCGCCGCGACGGCTCGGAGCTGACCACCGAGGGCGGCGAGCTGCCGAAGCTCCCGCCGCTGTAGCACGGCGGCAGGTCCCCGCCGAGGCCGTACCGCGAGCGACGGGCCTCGGCGGGGGACCCGGGTGCGCTCCGCCGCTATAGGCTGACCGCCATGACGTACAGCGGACAGGTGAAGGTCGGCGGCCCGGCGGACGTGCACGAGCTCAAGGACCTGATGATCACCAAGATCGCGGTCGGCCCGATGGACAACAACACCTATCTGCTGCGCTGCCGGGCCACGGACGAGCAGTTGCTGATCGACGCGGCCAACGACGCGGACACCCTGCTCGGCATGATCGGCGACGACGGCATCGCCTCCGTCGTCACCACGCACCAGCACGGCGACCACTGGCAGGCCCTCGCCCGGGTCGTGTCGGCCACCGGCGCCCGGACGTACGCGGGCCGGGACGACGCCACCGGCATCCCCGTCCCGACCGACGTCCTCGTCGACGACGGCGACACCATCCGGGTGGGACAGGTGGCGCTCACCGCGCGCCACCTGGTGGGGCACACCCCGGGCTCCATCGCCCTCGTGTACGACGACCCGCACGGGCATCCCCATGTCTTCACGGGCGACTGCCTCTTCCCGGGCGGCGTCGGCAACACCCGTAAGGATCCGGAGGCGTTCGCCAGTCTCATCCACGACGTCGAGACGAAGATCTTCGACGTGCTCCCGGACGAGACGTGGGTCTACCCGGGCCATGGGAACGACACCACCCTGGGGGCGGAGCGCCCGCACCTGCCGGAGTGGCACGCGCGCGGGTGGTGAACTCGCCCGGTACGGCGGGCCGGTGGCCGCCGGGGACGCCGCACAGGGGCGGCCGGCCGCCACGACCCGCCGCCCCCGCACATCTCGGCCCGCTTGCCGCCTCGTGAGGGCGGGCCGGTGACCCATGGGAGTCACCCCTACAGCGCACGGAGCGCCGGATGCGTCACATCCCCGGCGCGAACTCTCAACACCCGCCCGGCGCACGCCCGAAGATGCGCGCCCCGTGTGAACCGTTCGCACGCGCCGGTGTCATGCGCGCGCTCCCGGTGCACTTCGTTGCGCAGTCAACTGGAGGCAGCCCCGCACAGGATGACGGCTCCTGCGCGGTACGGGCCGCCGGTCTTTCGAATCCCCGCCCTCGGCCGGCGGCCCCGGCCTCTGCCCGGGAACTGTTCACAGGACCGCAACACTCGTTCCCACTATGCGGACAATTACGGTCGTGACCTCGACAAACGGGCGATCGACTGTCAATCTCCCGCCATGCACCTGGCCCCTCGCGCACTGCGCCGCGCCGTAGCCGCGGCCACGATAGCCCTGCTCGCCACCGCCGTCGGCTGCGCTCCGCAGCCGGAGGAGAAGGCGGCTGCCTCGCCGTCCGGTTCGACCGGCACCACCTGCGCCAAGGGCGAACTGGCCACCAAGGCCTCCGGCAAGCTGACGATCGCCACCGACGAACCGGCTTACGAGCCCTGGTTCAAGGACGACAAGCCCGCCAACGGCAAGGGCTTCGAGTCGGCGGTCGCCTACGCCGTCGCACAGCAGCTCGGTTACGACAAGAGCGCCGTCGTCTGGCAGAGCGTTCCCTTCAACAAGGCCTTCGCGCCCGGTGTGAAGACCTTCGACTTCGACATCAACCAGGTGTCGATCAGCGCCGAGCGCAAAAAGGCCGTGGACTTCTCCTCCGGCTACTACGACGTGCGCCAGGCCGTCATCGCGCTCAAGGGTTCCAAGGCCGCGAAGGCGACCAGCATCGCGGACCTGAAGAACCTCAAGCTGGGCGCGCAGGTCGGTACGACGAGCCTGAACTACATCAGCGACGTGGTGAAGCCGTCGCAGGAGGCGGCCGCGTTCTCCAAGAACGACCAGGCGATCTCCGCCCTCAAGAACGGTCAGGTGGACGCGATCGTCACCGACCTGCCGACCGCCTTCTACGTCACCGCCGCCCAGGTTCCCAATGCCAAGATCGTCGGCCAGTTCGAGAACCAGGGCGGCACACCCGAACAGTTCGGGCTCGTCCTCGACAAGGGCAGCGCCCTCACCTCCTGCGTGTCGTCGGCCGTGGACGCCCTCCGTAAGGACGGCACCCTGGCGAAGCTGGAGAAGCAGTGGCTGTCCGACGCCGTCGACGCGCCGGTGCTCAAGTGACGGTCGTCAAGGAGGAGTCCGGGGAGGACGCGGGCAAGGGTGACGTGCCCGACGAGTACGTTCCGTCCGAACGGCGGCTGGAGCGCCAGCGGTACAAGCGTGCGCGTGCCCGTCGCGCAACGGCCATCGCCGCTGTGTCGACCCTCGTCACCGCTGTCGTCCTCTACCTGGTCGTCGTCAGTGCCCCGGGCTGGGAGCGCACCAAGGAGACCTTCTTCGACGCGGACTACGCGCGCGAGGCGTTCCCGAAGGTCCTGGAAGGGCTCTGGCTGAACATCCGGCTACTGCTGATCTGCGGTGTCCTGGTGCTCCTCCTGGGCATGCTGATCGCCGTCGCGCGCACCCTGCCCGGACCGGTGTTCTTCCCGTTGCGGGCACTCGCGGCCGCCTACACGGACTTCTTCCGCGGGCTGCCGCTGATCATCAACCTGATGATCGTCGTCTTCGGTGTGCCCGCCCTGCGTCTCCAGGGCGTGACCGTCGATCCCGTGTGGCTCGGCGGTACGGCGCTGACCCTGACCTACGCGGCGTACGTCGCCGAGGTGTTCCGCGCCGGCATCGAGTCCGTACACCCCTCGCAGCGCGCCGCGGCCCGCTCGCTCGGCCTGACCAACCGGCAGGCGTTGCGCCACGTGGTGCTGCCGCAGGCCGTACGCCGTCAGGTGCCGCCCCTGCTGAACGACCTCGTGTCCCTCCAGAAGGACACCGGGCTCGTGTCGATCGGCGGTGCCATCGACGCGGTGCGGGCGTCCGACATCATCGCCCAGCGCAGCCTGAACTACACGCCGTACATCGTGGCCGGCCTGGTCTTTGTGGCGCTGACCATTCCGATGACCCGGTTCACGGACTGGGTGACGGCGCGGATGGACCGGCAGCGGGCCCAGGGAGGAGCGATATGAGCGACGCGCCCGTGCTGCGCATGGAGTCCGTGCGCAAGACGTTCGGCGGCACGGTGGTGCTGCGGGACGTCGATCTGGAGGTCGCTCCGCACACGGTGACCGCGCTGATCGGCGCGTCCGGTTCCGGCAAGTCGACGCTGCTGCGGTGCGCCAACCTCCTGGAGGAGATCGACGACGGCGCGATCTGGCTGGACGACGAGGAGATCACCGACCCTCGCGTGGACCAGGACGCCGTACGGCGCCGTATCGGCGTGGTCTTCCAGGCGTACAACCTCTTTCCGCACATGACGGTCCTGGACAACATCACTCTCGCTCCGCGGCGGGTGCACGGCGTGTCCCGAGCGGAGGCAGAGGAGCGGGCCAGGGAGCTGCTGGAGCGGCTCGGGCTGGGCGGGAAGGCGAGCGAGTACCCGGACCGGCTGAGCGGCGGCCAGCAGCAGCGTGTGGCGATCGTGCGCGCCCTCGCCGTACGCCCTCGGCTGCTCCTGTTCGACGAGATCACGGCCGCGCTCGACCCGGAGCTCGTCGGCGAGGTCCTCACCGTCGTCCGCGACCTCAAGGACGACGGCATGACGATGATGCTGGCCACGCACGAGATGGGCTTCGCACGGGAGGTCGCCGACCAGGTTTGTTTTCTGGACTCGGGCGTGGTCCTGGAGCGCGGAACCTCCGAGCAGATCTTCGGCGATCCGCAGGAGGAGCGCACGCGGCGCTTCCTGAAGCGGATCGTGGAGGCGGGGCGGTTGTAAGGGGCGCGCGCAATGGCGGCCGGGCCTTACAGGCGGAAGGCGCCGGGGCCGCTCTTACTCAGGCCGGGCCTTGCACAGGCGGAAGGCCGGGTTCGTACGCAGGCCGACCTCAGGCCTCGGCCTGCGCCGCCCCCACCAGCGCCACCACCCGCTCGACGCCGAAGGCATAGCCCTGCACACCGCATCCCGCGATGACGCCGTCGGCGCGCAGCGAGACGTACGAGTGGTGCCGGAATGACTCGCGCTGGTGGATGTTGGAGATGTGGACCTCGAGGACGGGCAGCCCGTCGCAGGTGTTGAGGGCGTCCAGGATCGCGACCGACGTGTGGGAGTAGGCACCCGGGTTGATCACGATCCCGCAGTGGTTCAGCCGTGCCTCGTGGATCCAGTCCACCAGTTCGCCCTCGTGGTTGGACTGCCGGAAGTCCACCGTGCCGCCGTGCGCGGCGGCCGCCTTGGCGCACAGCGCCTCCACGTCGGCCAGGGTGTCCTTGCCGTAGATCTCCGGCTGGCGCTGGCCGAGGAGGTTCAGGTTGGGCCCGTTGAGGATCATGATCGGGGCGTTGGCCAGGGTGCGGGGCACGGTTCCTCCGGTCCGGTGAGGGTGGGCTGCTCGGACCGGTCTATCACGCGGCGGCCTACGGGTTGATCGCCAGCTCCAGGTACGCCGCGAACAGCACGAGATGCACCCCGCCCTGCAGTGGTGTGGCGCGGCCCGGCACGACCGTCAGCGAGCTGACCACCACGGTCAGGGCCAGCAGCACCATGTGCGTGGCGCCGAGGCCGAGGACGAGCGGGCCGGAGAGCCAGACCGAGGCCAGGGCGACCGCGGGGATGGTCAGTCCGATGCTGGCCATGGCGGAGCCGAGCGCCAGGTTCAGGCTGGTCTGGACGCGGTCACGGCGGGCCGAACGCAGAGCGGCGATGGTCTCGGGGAGCAGCACCAGCAGGGCGATGATCACACCGACGACCGCATGATGCAGGCCCGCGGCCTCCACGCCCGACTCGATCGTGGGCGACACCCCCTTGGCCAGGCCCACCACACCGATCAGGGCGAGCCCGAGCAGACCCAGGCTGATCCACGCGGTGCGCGTGGAGGGGACGTCGGCGTGGTCGTCGGCGCTGATCACCTCGCCCTGGCGGCTGATGGGGAGGAAGTAGTCGCGGTGCCGCACGGTCTGGGTTGTCACGAACAGGCCATAGAGGATCAGCGAGGAGATCGCGGCGAAGGTCAGCTGTACGGCGGAGAACTCCGGGCCGGGTTTGCTGGTGGTGAAGGTCGGCAGCACCAGGCTGAGCGTGGCCAGGGTGGCCACGGTGGCGAGGGCGGCGCCGGTGCCCTCGGGGTTGAACACCGCCGTGCCGTGTCGCAGGGAGGCGACCAGGAGACAGAGGCCGACGATCCCGTTGCAGGTGATCATCACGGCCGCGAAGACCGTGTCCCTGGCCAGCGTCGAACTCTTGTCGCCGCCGTCCGCCATCAACGTGACGATCAGCGCCACCTCGATGATCGTGACGGCGACGGCAAGAACGAGGGAACCGAACGGCTCCCCGACCCGGTGGGCGACCACCTCCGCATGATGCACAGCGGCCAGAACGGCCCCCGCGAGAACGAGCGTGACCAGCGCGACCACCGCGCCCGGCAGATCGCGCCCCCAGGTGAAGACCAGCAGAACGACCGCGAGAACCGGTATGAGGAGCGTCCACTGGGTTGTGAGCGACCTGGACCGAGCGATCATGGAGCGATCCTCACAGAGGGGCACAGGCCCCGCATTCCGGCGTTGCGGGGCCTGGCGCCTGTCACTTGAACTCGGTCATCCCTTCCAGATCGCAGTCGGTGAAGGTCGGCGGCCGGGTGCACAGCGCGGCCATGCGCTGCGCGAACTCGGCCGTCTCGGGAGCGTTGCTGGTGGCCATGGCCTCCTCGTAGGAGTTGAACTCGATCACCACGAGGTAGCGGTTCGGCTGATTCCTGTCCCTGAGGACGAGGCGGTGCGTGGGACCGCCGCTGCGGCTCGCGAACCGCTCGTCCATCTCCTCGGACAGCTTGCGCATCTCCTCGATGCGCTCGGTCTCGAAGTCGACGATCTGTACGAACTTGACGGGTGCGTCCATGGATTCCTCCACCCGGCCACGGCGCTCCCGGTGCGGGAACGCTCGGCTCCCAAGGAAGCACCGGGAGCGGTGGTCGGCAATTCATCGTGCGGCGCTCCCGGTGCTGGTTGTTCCTACGTCGGTCGTGGTCAGGCCTGGATGCTGTCCTTCGGAGCGCCTTCGCTCTCCGACTGCGCCGCCTCGGCCGCCGCCTGCTTCCTGGACGCCCGCAGGCTCGTGATCGTGGTGACGATGAGGACCGAGCAGATCACGCCGAGGGAGACGGGGATGGAGATCTCCGGGACATGGACGCCGGACTCGTGCAGCGCGTGCAGCACCAGCTTGACGCCGATGAAGCCCAGGATGATCGACAGACCGTAGCTGAGGTGGACGAGCTTCTTCAGCAGGCCGCCGATGAGGAAGTACAGCTGGCGAAGGCCCATCAGCGCGAAGGCGTTCGCGGTGAAGACGATGTACGGGTCCTGGGTCAGGCCGAAGATCGCGGGGATCGAGTCGAGCGCGAAGAGGACGTCCGTGGTGCCGATCGCCAGCATCACCACCAGCATCGGGGTCATGACCCGCTTGCCGTTCTGCTGGATCCACAGCTTGGTGCCGTGGTAGCGGTCGGCGACACCGAACCTGCGCTCGGCGGCCTTGAGCAGCTTGTTCTCCTCGAACTCCTCGTCCTCCTCGTCGGCCCTGGCCTCCTGGATGAGCTTCCAGGCGGTCCAGATCAGGAAGGCGCCGAAGAGATAGAACACCCAGGAGAAGCTGGCGAGGATCGCGGCGCCGGCGGCGATGAAGATCGCCCGCAGGACCAGGGCTATGAGCACACCGACGAGCAGGACGCGCTGCTGGTACTGCGAGGGCACGGCGAACTTCGCCATGATCAGGACGAAGACGAAGAGGTTGTCGACGCTCAGCGACTTCTCGGTGATGAAGCCGGCGAAGAACTCGCCGCCGGCCTCGCCGCCGCCGAAGACGAGCAGGCCGAGTCCGAAGAGCCCGGCGAGGGCGATCCAGACGACCGTCCAGATCCCGGCTTCCTTGATCGAGACGTCGTGCGGCTTGCGGCCGATGAAGAAGTCGACCGCGATGAGGGCGGCAAGGCCCACGATGGTCAGGACCCACAGGGTCGGGGAAACATCCACTGCGCCTCCGGCATACGTAACGGCAAATGTCAGCGTCGTCGCTACCGGAGGTCTCTTCCACCCAGGCACGGGCCCTGGGCCGACGCCCCGGGATCTGGTTGATCCGTACTGACGGGTACGCCGCAGCAGATAGGGAGTACTCCCCTCCGTGAGGAAAACTGTACCCCAACCACCAAGGAAAGGTAAAGAGATTGGTAAAATAAAGGCCAAACTCGCTGCTCAGAGCGCTTTACGTCTACTTGGTGCGGGCTGCCGCGACCAAGGTGAGCACCTGCTGGAGCACCTCACTGCCGGGTGGCACCAGCGCCGGTTCATAGGTCCACGCATGGCCGACCCACGGGTCGGCGAGGTGATCGTCGGGCAGGGGGGTGAGTCGCAGCAGCGAACGCCACAGGGGGTCGAGCAAAGGCCCGTAGGCCTGGGCGTCCTCGCGGTCCGCGACCATCATCAGGTGGACGCCGACCGCCGGTCCCTCGTCCGCCAGGTAGCGCAGCTGGGTCACGGCCCGGTCGTCGAAGCCGTGCGGGAAGTCGTTGACTATCAGCAGCTGCTCGGCCGTGTCCAGGCCGGGTGGCAGGGAGTCGGCCGCTCCACCGCGCACCGCCATCTGGACCAGGTCGACGCGCTGGGTGAGCCGGGTCAGGACGTCCGTCACGCCCGCGGCCCCCTGGGCGGGCGGGGCAGGGAGGACGCCGGTCCGCACCAGCGGCGCGAGCGCCCGGGATCCGGACCCCGCCGGATCGACGACCTGCACGGTGAACTCGCCGGCCGGATAGACCGCGAGCAGCCTGGCGGCCAGTGCCACCGCGGTCTCCATCGCGCGGTGGCGCAGTTCATGGGCGTCGGCGAACGACTCGTCGTACGCCTCGGTGAATCCCGCGTCGATCCACAGACCGCGTTCCAGGGGCAGCCGTACCAGCATCGGGATGCGCAGCAGCTCACTCTCGGGCAGGTAGAGGTCGCCCAGGCGCAGGGCCATCGGGATCTCCATCGGGACCCGGTAGGCGTGCCACACCGGGTTGTCCCAGCGGGCGTAGGCGGGTGGGAGCGCGGGTTCGACGACGTCGGACTCGGCGGACAGCTGGGCGAGATCGCGGTCGAGAGCCGCCCGGGCCTGGTCGACCAGGTCGGCGTGCTTGGCGCGGGCCGTCTCGCGGGCGGCCTCGCCCTGGCCGCCGATCCTGTTGCGCGGGTCGGACAGGGCCTGGTCGAGTTCCTTCTCCATGCGCGAGTCGGCGAAGTCCACGGCGCTGCGGTACGCGGCCGTGGTGCGGGCCAGGTCCTCGAACATGCCCCAGATCTGGTTGTAGAGCCGCTCGTCCATCGACCAACCCGTGGCGTCACCCGCGACCGGCTGGGCGGGCTGTCCGGGAGCGGCGGTAGGCGCGGTCGGCGGTGGGGGCGGCGGCGCGGCGGTCTGCCGGGCCGGGTGACTGTAGTTGATCGGACCGCCGGGCGCGGAGGGCTGGGTGGCGGCGGAGGGGTCCATGGGCGGGATTCCGGGCTGCGGGGCGCCACCCGCGGTGGTGCTCTGAGCGCCGTAGGGAGCGGTCGGCGGTGCCGGGACGCCGTACGGGTTGGCCGGCTGCTGCGGTGCGGCCGGGCCTGAGCCGCAGTGGGACGCTCCGGCCTGGTCAGGGCCTGGGGCCGGCACCGCCGTCTGGCGGGTCCGGTCACCGTCCGCCGAGTGCTGCGGGGGTGCCGGTACCGCTCGGGCCAGGCTCTGGCTGACCGCCTCGTCGATGCGGGCCGCGAGCCGCTGCGGCTCGGGCAGGCCCTGATCGCTGAAGAGTTCGGCGAGACCGCCGGCGTATCCCTGGCCGACGGCGCGCACCTTCCAGGCGCCCTGCCGGCGGTACAGCTCCACGGCGACGACGGCGGACTCCGCGTCCAGGCCGGTGATCGTGTAGCTGGCGACCTCGGTGCCGTCGAGGCCGGTGACGGCGACGAACGGAGCGGCGACGGCACCGAAGCTCACCGGCCCCCCGTCGGGGAGGGCGAGCAGCACATGGACGCGGTGCACGGCCTCGGGCATGGCACCCAGGTCGACCGCGAGCCGGTGGTCGGCGGCCGCCTGCCGGGACACCTCCAGACCGGGCAGGGTGGGCGCGCCGGGGTGGGCGACCCCTTCCACGCCGCGCGCCCTGCCGTGCTCGTCGCCGAGCGTGGCCGAGGCGACGACCGGCGTGCCGGCCGAGACCCGGATCTCGAGACGGACCTGGGAGAGCGGGTGGTTCTGCCCCCGCACCAGCTCGGCCGTCATCGCCCTCGTCCCCCCTGTGTCGCTGCCGTCGTCTCGTGTGCGGTCGTCGGGTGGCCCTACAGGTGCGGCAGGATCGACGGCATCAGGTCCTGGAAGGTACGGCCGTTGGCCGGGGTGCCGAGAGCGGTCAGCGTCCAACCGGCGCCGGCTCGGTGCACCTTGGCCATGATCTGGGCGGTGTAGGCGCCGCCACCCGCGAGTGTGTACCGCGCGAGTTCCTGGCCGTTGGTCTCGTCGACCAGGCGGCAGAACGCGTTCTGCACCTCCTGGAAGGTCTGCCCGGTGAACGAGTTCACCGTGAAGACGATCTGGTCGATGTGGACCGGGACCCGCGCCAGGTCCACGAGGATCGCCTCGTCGTCGCCGCCCTGGCCGACACCGCCGACGAGGTTGTCACCGGTGTGGCGGACCGAGCCGTCGTCGCTGACGAGGTGGCGGAAGAAGACGACGTCGACCGGCTGCTTGTCCGCGAACAGGACGGCGGAGGCGTCCAGGTCGATCTCACGGGTGCGCGAGCCGAACAGACCGCGCCGGGGAGCCGCCTGCCACCCGAGACCCATGCGCACCGCGGTCAGGCTGCCCCCGTCGTTCTTCTGCAGACTGATGGCCTGACCCTTGGTCATGTTGACGGTCACGGCTGGTTCCCCTCTCGAACTGTCCCCTGTTGCCGCGGATTCCGCGGTTGTCCAGAACCCTACGCAGCGGCACCGACAGTGCCGAACCCCGGCTCGTACTTTGTGTCGGTCTTGCAACACAGTCCGCATGTGCCGAGGTCCGGCGGCTGCAGGGAGGGTCAGGCCAGACCCGCCTCCCTCATCTGGCGCAGCTCCTTCTTCATCTCGGACACCTCGTCGCGCAGCCGGGCCGCGATCTCGAACTGGAGGTCCGCAGCCGCGGCGCGCATACGCGCCGTCATCTCCTCGATCTGCTCGGCGAGTTCGGCCGCCGGGCGGTCGGTGGGGACGGTCTCCTTCGCCTTGCCCTTGGCCTTCTTGGTACCGGCGGCCGCCTTGCCGCCGAGGGCGGGCACGGGTGCCTTGGCGCCCTTGCCGTCCTTCGACTTGCGGTAACCCGAGCCGAGCAGTTGTTCGGTGTCGACGTCCTCGCGGGCGATCTGGGCCACGATGTCGTTGATCTTCTTGCGCAGCGGCTGCGGGTCGATGCCCCGCTCCTTGTTGTACGCGACCTGCTTCTCCCGGCGCCGGTTGGTCTCCTCGATGGCCTTCTCCATCGCCGGGGTGATCTTGTCGGCGTACATGTGGACCTGGCCGGAGACGTTGCGCGCCGCGCGGCCGATGGTCTGGATCAGGGAGGTGCCCGAGCGCAGGAAGCCCTCCTTGTCGGCGTCGAGGATCGCCACCAGGGACACCTCGGGCAGGTCGAGACCCTCACGCAGGAGGTTGATGCCGACCAGCACGTCGAACTCACCGGAGCGCAGCTCGCGCAGCAGTTCGACGCGGCGCAGGGTGTCGACGTCGCTGTGCAGGTAGCGCACGTGGATGCCGAGCTCCAGGAAGTAGTCGGTGAGGTCCTCGGCCATCTTCTTGGTGAGGGTGGTGACCAGGACGCGCTCGTCCTTCTCGGTGCGGGTGCGGATCTCGTGCACCAGGTCGTCGATCTGGCCCTCGGTGGGCTTGACGACCACCTCCGGGTCGACGAGGCCGGTGGGGCGGATGATCTGCTCGACGACGCCGTCCGCGCGCGAGAGCTCGTACTTGCCCGGGGTGGCCGACAGATACACCGTCTGCCCGATGCGCTTCTGGAACTCCTCCCACTTCAGCGGGCGGTTGTCGAGGGCGGAGGGCAGGCGGAAGCCGTGGTCGACGAGGGTGCGCTTGCGGGAGGCGTCGCCCTCGTACATGGCGCCGATCTGCGGGACCGTGTTGTGCGACTCGTCGATGACCAGGAGGAAGTCGTCCGGGAAGTAGTCCAGCAGGGTGTTGGGCGGGGAGCCGGGCGAGCGGCCGTCGAAGTGCATCGAGTAGTTCTCGACGCCGGAGCAGGAGCCGATCTGGCGGAGCATCTCGAGGTCGTACGTCGTCCGCATCCGCAGGCGCTGCGCCTCCAGGAGCTTGCCCTGTTTCTCCAGCTCGGCCAGGCGCTCGCCGAGCTCCTTCTCGATGTCGTTGATGGCCCGCTCCATGCGCTCGGGTCCGGCGACGTAGTGGGAGGCGGGGAAGACGTACAGCTGCTCGTCGTCGCTGATGATCTCGCCGGTGATCGGGTGCAGCGTGGAGAGTGCCTCGATCTCGTCGCCGAACATCTCGATGCGGACCGCGAGCTCCTCGTAGACCGGGAAGATCTCGATGGTGTCGCCGCGGACGCGGAAGGTGCCCCGGGTGAAGGCCAGGTCGTTGCGGGTGTACTGGATGTCCACGAAGCGGCGCAGCAGCTGGTCCCGGTCCATCTCGTCGCCCACCCTCAGGGGGACCATGCGGTCCACGTACTCCTGGGGTGTACCGAGGCCGTAGATGCAGGAGACGGAGGCGACCACCACGACGTCGCGGCGGGTGAGCAACGAGTTGGTCGCGGAGTGGCGCAGCCGCTCGACCTCCTCGTTGATCGAGGAGTCCTTCTCGATGTACGTGTCCGACTGCGGGACGTACGCCTCGGGCTGGTAGTAGTCGTAGTACGAGACGAAGTACTCGACCGCGTTGTTGGGCAGCAGTTCGCGGAACTCGTTCGCCAGCTGGGCGGCCAGGGTCTTGTTCGGCGCCATCACGAGGGTGGGGCGCTGGAGCTTCTCGATCATCCACGCGGTGGTGGCGGACTTGCCGGTGCCGGTCGCGCCCAGCAGGACGACGTCCTTCTCACCGGCCTCGATGCGCTTGGCCAGCTCGGCGATGGCCGCCGGCTGGTCGCCGCTGGGCTGGTAGGGGCTGACGACCTCGAAGGGCGCCACCGTGCGTTCGATGTTGGAAACGGGCCGCATGGGATCCACCGTACGACCCCCCACTGACAATGCGGTCGGGTCAGCGGTTCTGCGGGGTGCGTGAGCCGCGTTGGACGGCCTGCCGGACCGGGCGGAGCGGGGGACGGTGCGCCGGGTGGTGGACGGCGGGATGGGCCGGGACGCCGGGCTTGTGCTCGACGGGGGTCCAGTCGGGCTTGCCCATGACCATCATCGGGTCGAACACCACGACCACGGCCGCGAGCAGCAGGAAGGCGAGCGGGCCGATCAGCAGGGGCCACAGCAGCGCCGCGGCCGACTCACCCTCGGTCGGGGCCGCCGTGCCGTGGAGATGGACGCTCAGGGCGGCCATCCCGGTGTAGTGCATGCCGCTCACGGCGAGCCCCATGACGAGGCTGGCGCCCACGCTCCACAGGAACCCGCGGATCTGTCCGGCCGCCCACAGGGCGGCGGTGGCGGCGGCCATGGCGATGACGACGGAGGCGGCGACGGTGAGGGTGTTGTACTCCAGTCGCCCGTTCAGGCGCATCGCTGCCATGCCCAGGTAGTGCATCGAGGCGATGCCCAGACCGGTGATGGTGCCGCCGGTGAACAGAGCGGTCCCCCTCGCGCCCCGGTAGCCGACGATGAAGATCCCGATGCCCACCATGACGATCGCGACGCCGAGGCTGGCGAACGTCATCGCCTTGTCGTAGTGGATCGGCGCCTGCCTGACCTTGAACCCCATCATGGCGACGAAGTGCATGGTCCATATGCCGGACGCGATGGCCACCGCACCGAGGGCGAGCCAGCCGGGGCGCCAGGAGTGGGCGACGAGCATGGATCTGGTGGTGCAGCGCAGGCCGAGGGCGCCACCGAGAGAGGCCATGAGAAAAGCCACCACCGGTGTGACGAGTCCGTAGCTGAATCCGTCGACCGTGCCTTGCATGTGCGGCTGCCCTTCCCGCCCTTTTACGTCCCGGAATCCTCTGAAATGCACCCCCTCCCAGAACCGCCCCAGCGGTCAGGGTTGAGGCAGAGAGTATGGCCCCCACCGGAATGGTCGAACGATTTTCCGGCAAAGAAACACGTCGTTGCCCCAGTTGTGCGGCACCAGTGAGCGGACGTGGGCAACGCCATTCATTGTGTGGTCATTCTGTACCCCGACATCGTTGACGCTCTGCTGTCACAGTTGAGCAGTACGTGATTGCCCGATGCTAGGAGTACGCATGTACGCGCGCGTAGTCGCCGTCGTCTGCACCGCGCTGCTGGGGGCCGCCGCCTTCCTGCTGCCGCACAACGACGCCCGGGCGGGCGATGTCGCCGAGGGCCCGGCTCCGCTGGTCATCGGCCACCGGGGCGCGGCCGCCTACGCGCCCGAGAACACCCTGGCCTCCATCGACAAGGCGGCCGCGATGGGTGTCTTCTGGGTCGAGAACGACGTCCAGCGCACCAAGGACGGCGAACTCGTCGTCATCCACGACGACAACCTGGGGCGCACGACGAACGTCAAGCAACTCTTCCCCGGCCGGTCCCCCTGGAAGGTGAAGGACTTCACCGCCGCCGAGATCGCGCGCCTGGACGCGGGCAGCTGGTTCGGTCACCAGTACGCGGGCACGCGCGTGCCGACGCTGACGCAGTACATGCGGGAGGTGGAGCACAACCACCAGAAGCTGCTCCTGGAGATCAAGAACCCGCAGCTGTACCCCGGCATCGAGCGGGAGACCCTGAAGGTCCTCGGCAACGAGGGCTGGCTGGACCGGCGGCATCTCGCCGGCCGGCTGATCGTGCAGAGCTTCAGCGCGGACAGCCTGCGGATCGTCCACGACCTCGCGCCGGCCGTCAGGACCGCCCTGCTCGGCACCCCGCTGGTGGCGGACCTGCACCAGTACGCGGCCTTCACCGACGGGATCAACCCGTCCTACCGCACGATCTCGACGGGATACGTCACCTCGGTGCACGCGTTCAAGGGACCGCACGGCAGGCCGCTGACGGTGTTCGCCTGGACCGTGGACGACGCGGCCGTCGCCCGGCGCGTGGAGCGGTACGGCGTCGACGGCGTCATCACCAACAAGGCCGACGTGGTCCGGGCGGCGCTGCAGGCACCCTGAGCCGATCCGCCGCGCCGGACGTTGTCAGTGGCGGGCCGTACGGTGGGCGCATGGACAGCCATGGGGAGTACGAACAGCAGGTCGTATGGGCGGTGGTGGGCACCGGCATCGGTCCGCTGCTGCTCGCCGCGACCCGCGAGGGCCTGGTCAACGTCGTGTTCCATGCCACGGACGCGGTGCGCGACAAGGCGGTGGACCGGCTCGCGGCGCGGCTGGGCCGCGAGCCGGTCGAGGCACCGGACTCACCTTTGCTGGCCGAGGCGATACGGCAGGTCCAGGCGTACTTCGCGGGCGAGCGGCGTGACTTCGAGCTGCCGTTGGACTGGTCGCTGATCTCCGGGTTCAACCGTCAGGTGCTGCGCGAGCTGGCGTCCGGGGTGCCGTACGGGGCGGTGGTGGGCTACGGCGACCTGGCCGGGCGGGTGGGACAGCCCGGGGCGGCACAGGCGGTGGGCGTGGCGATGGGATCCAACCCGCTGCCGGTCGTGGTGCCCTGCCATCGGGTCGTCGAGAGCGACGGCGGCATCGGCGGGTTCGGGGGCGGTCTGGAGACCAAGCGGAAGCTGCTGGCCCTGGAGGGAGTGCTGCCCGAGCCGCTGTTCTGACGTCGTCCCAGGGAGCGGCCGCGCGCGTGGCCGGCCCCTGCGCCTGTCAGTCGTAGTGCCGGGCCTCCAGGACGTTGCCGTCCGGGTCGCGGAAGTAGAAGCTGCGCCGGGCGTTCCCGCGGGCGCCGAAGGAGTCGTACGAGAACTCGGAGACGGGGACGGCGCGCTCCTCAAGACGGCTGTGGAGGGTGTCGAAGTCGTCGCCCGGCAGGGCTATGCAGACGTGGTTGACCGGGTGGCCCGCGCTGTCGGCGGCGCCGGGGAGCATTTTCATGCGCGGCGCGGTGGAATGGGGCATGAGGTCGAGGATGGTCTCGTCGTTCAGCCGCACGGAAGGGAAGGAGACCTTCCCCTCGGTGAACTCGAGGACCCGGAGGGGCCGGAGGCCGACCGTCTTCTCGTAGAAGTCGGCCGAGGCGACCGGGTCGCGCACCCACAGGACGACGTGGTCGAGACGTGTCGTGTTGTCGGTCATGCACCCCAGGCTGGTGTCGTCCACCACAGGCCGCAAGGGTTTGACCGGGCACACCTCCCGCCAGAGATGAGGGAGGACCGAACGACAGGAGGCAGGCGCGTGGTGCTCATGGTGTCGGAGGAAGTACGCGAGGCGATCGACGCGCGTCGACCCGTGGTGGCTCTCGAGTCCACGATCATCGCGCACGGTCTGCCGCGCCCGCGCAACCTGCAGGTCGCGCTGGAGCTGGAGGAGGTCGTACGGCGGGAGGGCGCCGTTCCCGCGACGATCGCGGTGCTGGACGGGCGGCCTCATGTGGGGCTGGACAAGGACCAGCTGGAGCGGGTCGCCAACGAGGACGGGATCCGCAAGCTGGGCCACCGGGACCTGCCACTCGCGGTGGCGTCGGGGGCGAGCGGGGCGACCACGGTGTCGGCGACGGCGCTGCTGGCGGCCCAGGCAGGCGTGCGGGTGTTCGCGACGGGCGGGCTCGGCGGGGTGCACCGGGAGTGGACGGTCACGCAGGACGAGTCCGCCGACCTGGGGTTGCTGGCCCGGACGCGGATCACGGTGGTGTGCGCGGGCGTGAAGTCGATCCTGGACGTGCAGGCGACGCTGCAACGGCTGGAGACGCTCGGGGTCGCCGTGGCCGGATACGGCACGGACCACTTCCCCGGCTTCTATCTGTCGGATTCGGGACACCCGGTGGACTGGACGCTGGACAGCCCCGCGCAGGTCGCCGACGTCATGCGGGCGCAGGACTCCCTCGACGGCCCCGAGTCGGCGCTGATCGTCGCCAACCCCGTGCCCCCAAAGGAACAGCTGGATCCCGAGTTGCACGCGCGTGTGCTCGCCGACGCGCTGCACGCGTGCGAGGCGGAGGGCGTCACCGGACAGGCCGTCACGCCCTTCCTGCTGGACTACCTGGTACGGCACACCGACGGGGCCTCGCTGACCGCGAACCTCGCGGCGGTGCGCGGAAACGTACGGCTGGCGGCGCGAATCGCGGCGGCCTGGGCAGCGGGATGACGACGGAGCCGGGCGGCTCGGCCGGGCAAGCGGGCTCGCTCGGTTCGCGGACCGGTGCGCTGCTGGTCGTCGGGGACGTGATCACGGATGTGGTCGCCCGGCACCAAGGGCCGCTCGCCGCGGGAACCGACACGGCCTCCGCGATCCGGACGCTGCCGGGAGGCGCGGGTGCCAACGTGGCGTGCTGGGCGGCCCATCGGGGCTGTCCGGAGGTACGGCTGCTAGGACGGGTGGGAGCGGACGCGGCGGACTGGCACGAGCGCGCGCTCGCCGCGTGCGGGGTACGGCCCCTGCTCGTCGTCGATCCCGAGGCGCCGACCGGGACGGTGATCTGCCTGGTCGACACGGGCGCTTCGGGCGAGCGGACGTTTCTGACCGACAGCGGGGCGTCTTTGCGGCTGGAGCCGGGTGACTGGTCGGACGGGATGCTCGACGGGGTGGCCCGGCTGCACCTCTCGGGCTATCTGCTGTTCTCCGAGCCGAGCCGCGCGCTGGTGAGGGTGGCGCTGGACTCGGCACGCGCACGTGGGGTGCCGGTGAGTCTGGACCCCGCGTCGGCCGGTTTTCTGCGGGACCTGGGGGTCGACCGGTTCCTGGAACTCGTCGACGGAGTGGATCTGCTGCTGCCCAGCCGGGACGAGGCGTGTCTGCTCACAGGGCTGCCCGATCCGGCGGACGCGGCGGCCAAGCTGAGCCGGCACATCCCGCTGGTGGTCGCCAAGCGGGGAGCGGACGGCGCGCTGGTCGCCCGCGCGGGAACGGTGACCGCGGACGTCCCTGCGGTCCCGGTCCACGCCACGGACACCACGGGGGCCGGCGACGCCTTCACCGGCGCGTTCCTGGGCGCGCTGATCTCGGGCGCCACCCCGGAAACGGCGGCGCAGGAAGGCTGCCGAGCGGGGGCACTGGCCGTCGAACGGGTGGGAGCGAGACCGCCGGGGCGGGGGTGACCGCGGGCGACGCGGACGAGACCGGCAACCGCCCGTCCCTTTGGCGAGACGGCGGGCGACGCGGACGAGACCGGCAGCCAACCGTCGCTGACTCCCCCACGCGTCTCCCTACCGGCTACTCCTTCCTCCCCCACGCCGAGATCATCGGAGCGGTCGCCAGGTCCATGCTGCCGGTCTCGATGTTGGTCAGGTGGCGGTCGATCTCCTCGTCCGTGGCCAGGCCCGCTTCGACGAGCTGGGCGCGGACCTGGCGGACGGTGGCCGATTCGAGGGCCACGCAGGCCGGTGAGGTGAGCGGGAAGTACGCCTCGGCCTCGACACGGCGCAGTCCGGCCTCGCGCAGCAGCCGCGGTAGACGGCGGCCGTAGGAGAGATCGGCGCCGCGCTCGGCGAGGAGCCGGCGGAAACCTTGCCGCAGCCGGTTGGCGAGGCGCTGGTCCGGGCCGTGCTCGTCGGGGCAGAGCAGCGGCTGCAGGGCGGGGTCGGCGTCCTCGACGAGGATGCGGCCACCAGGACGCAGGGACTCGACCATCGACCGCAACGCCCTCTCGCGGTCGGGGACATGGACGAGGACGAGCCGGGCGTGCACCAGGTCGAAGCCCTCCCCCGGCGGTTCCTCGGTGCCCACGTCGTGGACCCGGACCTCCACCGGCGGCCGGCCTGCGGAGGCGAGCCGGGTCGTGTCGATGTCGGTCGCCACGACCTTGCCGGTCGGACCGACCTTCTTGGCCAGCCAGGACACCACCGAGGTGCCGCCCGCGCCGACCTCCCAGCAGCGCCAGCCGGACCCGATGCCGAATCCTTCGATGTGCCGGAACGTCGTGGGGTCGAAGAGGGTGGCGAAGGCGTCGAAGCGCTCGGCCGCCTCCGACCGCCGGTTGTCCAGGAGGTACCCGTCGGATCGCGTCATGCCGCGATCATCCCAGTTGCCGGGCTTGTGCGGTGCGGCCGACGCGATCCCGGGGACCAGAAGACCCGCCCAACTCGGGCAAACCGCTTTTCCACAGACGGGAACAAAGCGGAATCTCCTGTTCCCACAGCCTCAACCGCCGCTTACCCGAACCTGGCAGACTGGCCGGCCAAGGCACGGGAAAGCGGCTCGTCGCAGCCACCCGGCGCCGAGTCCGGGAGATCCACGCAAGGAGATCCAGATGTCCATGGCAGGGAATCTGCGGAAGGTCACCAGCCTCAGCAGGGTCGGTGGCCTCCGCAAGGTGGCACGGCTGGCCCGTCGGCGCCCCCGCGTCGACCTGAGCCACCCGGCCAGGTCCCCGCTGGGCTCCTCGGTGGTCAACTGCGTGACCTATCGCGACGGCGTACGGGTGCCCGCGGGCGGTGACCTGGTCGACACGGTGCAGCGGGTACGCAAGAGCGGACACGGCTTCGTGTGGCTGGGGCTGCACGAGCCGACGGACCGGGAGTTCGCGGGTATCGCGGAGCTCTTCGACCTGCATCCACTGGCGGTGGAGGACGCGGTCGAGGCCCATCAGCGCCCGAAGCTGGAGCGGTACGGCGAGACGCTGTTCGCGGTGTTCAAGACGGTCTGCTACGTCGAGCACGAGAAGCTGACCGCGACCAGCGAGGTGGTGAACACCGGCGAGATCATGGTGTTCGTCGGCGAGGACTTCGTGATCACTGTCCGCCATGGCATGCATGGCTCACTGGGACCGCTGCGCGAGGAGCTGGAATCGCACCCCCAGCAGCTCGCCAAGGGCCCGGCCGCGGTCCTGCACGCGATCGCCGACCACGTCGTCGACGACTATCTGAGCGTCACCGACTCGGTCCAGGAGGACATCGACCAGGTCGAGACGGACGTGTTCGCGGAGAACGGCGCACGGGCCGACCCGGGCCGGATCTACCAGATGAAGCGTGAACTGCTCGAACTGAAGCGGGCCGTGGTGCCGCTCGCCCGCCCGGTCGAGGATCTCGCGACCCGGCCGATCCGGGTGGTCGACCCGGAGATACAGGCCTACTTCAGGGACGTCCTGGACCACCTCATGCGCGCCAAGGAGCAGATCGCGGCCTTCGACGAACTGCTCAACTCGATCCTGCAGGCCCATCTCGCGCAGGTGACGGTCGCTCAGAACGAGGACATGCGGAAGATCACGGCCTGGGCCGCGGTGATCGCCGTGCCGACGATGGTCTGCGGGGTGTACGGCATGAACTTCGATCACATGCCGGAGCTGCACTGGAGGTTCGGCTACCCCTTGGTCATCGGCGTCATATCCGTGGCGTGCCTGGCGCTGTACCGCGGCTTCCGGCGCAACGGCTGGCTGTGACTTCCGGGGCGCGGCCGGTCAGCGGGTCATGGCCGTGGCGTAGACGCTGTGGGTGAAGTCGGCGATCTGGTCCTGCGTCAGGTTCCGGGCCAGGTCGGCCTCGCTGATCATGCCGACCAGCCGCTTGTTCTCTATGACGGGGAGCCGGCGGATCTGGTGGTCCCGCATCTCCCTGAGCACGTCGTCGACGTCGGCGCTCGCGTCGATCCAGCGCGGGGTGCCCTGGGCCATCTCACCGGCGGTCACCCTGGCCGGGTCGTGGCCCATGGCCACACAGCCGACGACGATGTCGCGGTCGGTGAGGATGCCGCAGAGCCGCTCGTTGTCGTCACTGATGGGCAGGGCTCCGACGTTCAGCTCGCGCATCAGCTGGGCGGCGCGGTCCAGCGTCTCGTGGGCGGGGATCCACTGGGCGCCACGGTGCATGATGTCTCCGGCGGTGGTCATGGAGTACCTCCCGGTGCCGGGCGGCCGGAGCGGCGCGGGACGCACCGCTGAAACCGGCGCCCTACATTCTCGCCGCGCCGGATGCCGGATGCACCCGGAACTCGGCGGTGGCAGGGGGCGAACGGGTCCGTGGCGCCGGGAACGGGTGACGGTCAGGCGGAGAAGCCGACGATCTTCCGTGGGACCACACGGACGATCACGCGGACCTCGTCGTCCTTCTCCGCGGGAGGGTCGATGCCGAGGTACTTGTGGGAGAGCTCGTACGGGAGCCGTTTGCCCTCGTCAGGGAGGATCTCGGCGGTGCCGCGGATCTCGACCGAGGTGTAGGGGTCGGCGAGGTCGAAGACCGAGAGGCTGACGCGGGGGTCGCGGCGGAGGTTGCGCACCTTCTGTCGGCCGTCGGTGGAGGAGAAGAGCACGGTGTCGCCCTCGCGTTTGATCCAGACCACCGAGTTCTGCGGGGAGCCGTCGGGGCCGAGGGTGGCGACGCCGGCGAAGTTCCTGCCGTCGAGGAGGGCGCGGACAGGGGCGGTGAAGCGAACGGGGTCGATCGAGGAGGTCGTCATGGGGAGAGACTAATTATATGCACGCGCATTGAAAAGTGGATTACGGATCCGGTCTGCTCGCCGTCGGTCAGCCGCTCCACGCCGGATGCCCAGGATCGTCGGCCCGTACCAGGACGTCGGCGGTGCCGGCCGGGTCGGTCTCGGACTCGTAGCGCTCGTAGGCGGGGAGCGTCCAGTGGTCGGCATCGGGTGTGCGGCGGCGCAGGGCACCGGGCGAGAGGAGGACATGGACGGTCAGGTCGAAGGGGAACCAGTGCCGCAGCAGGAGGGGGCCGTGCAGCAACAGGAAGCCACCGGGCGGGAGTTGGACGTAGGAGCTGCGGGTGGCGCGGTCGGTGGCCGGGTCCCACAGATCGGGCAGGACACGTCCGTCGCCGCCGGGTTCGAGAGGGCCGAAGACCTCGCGCCACAGGGCGGCGGTGTCGAACCAGCCGTCGTAGTAGGCCTCCACGTCCTGACGGCCGTACTCCAGGCGGAGCGAGGCGGGGCGCAGGAAGCCCTGGGTGCCGACGGTGAGCGAGGGGCGGCCACGTACGCGCAGCGCCTCGGACACGCGCTCGGCGAGGTCTCCGGGGCGGGCCGCGGGGGCGCCGTCGAAGGCTATGCGGGGCCAGGAGCTGCCGTCGACGGGCTGGAGGTCGAGCAGCCGCTCGGCCAGGAGGTCGCCGAGCCGGTCCCAGGTGATCGCTTCGAGTCGCACAGGGCCCATGATGCGTCAGGTACCGAGCGCGACGCGTCGCGCCGGTGCGGCACCACGGGTCAGGACGCGTCGTCCGGTTGGTGGGTACGGAGAGTGGGACTCCGAAGCGGCACCCGTGCGTCTGTACGCCGGTACACCCGCGTGTCGGTGAGCGGTGTCGGTGACGGAGGTATGACCGATGGGGGTAGGCCCGGGTCGTGTGACGGGGAAGGGAACGGGTATGGCGCACCTGGCAACTCCTACGGGCCGTACCGGCCTTCTCGTCATTCAGCCGCTGAGGCGGCGGCAGTGCGGGGAGTGTCATGCGGGACCGTTGTCGCTGTTGGTGCTCGAGGAGGGGGCGCCGCGGTGTCTGGACTGCGCCGATCTCGGGCATCTGGTGTTCCTGCCGCGCGGTGACACGGCGCTGACGCGGCGGTCGCGGGAGGAGAGCGCGCTGTCGGCGGTGGTCGTGCGCTTCAACCGGCGCAAGGCACGATACGAGCGGCAGGGCGTCCTGGTCGAGGAGGCGGGGCTCGTCCGCGCGGAGGACCGGTGTCTGGCGGACGCGGAGGCGCGGCGGCGGCGCCGGGCACGGGACGCCAGACGGCGGGCCGCGGAGGATGTGCGGTTCGCGGAGGCGTTCGCGGCGGAGATACGGCGGCTGTTTCCGGGGTGCCCCGATGAGCGGGCGCGGGAGATCGCGGCGCACGCGTCCGTGCGGGGCAGTGGCCGGGTGGGGCGGAGTGCTGCGGGGCGGGCGTTGTCGGAGGGGGCGGTGGTGTCGGCGGTCGTGGCGTCGGTGCGGCATGTGGAGACGCCGTACGACCAGTTGCTGATGAGCGGCGTGCCGCGGCACGAGGCTCGACGGCGGATCCGGCCGGGGGTGGAGACGGTGCTGCGGGGATGGCGGGACGAGGGGACGGAGGCGGGAGTGGACGTGGGGTGACCTGCCGGTGAGGTGTGGGACGCGGTCGCCGGACAACGTCGGTGTGCGGTGCGCGAGTCGCTCGCCGTGGCGACGGAACACAGCGGAACCCGGCGGCGCGACGGGCCGCGACGGCCCCCGGATGTTCATACGCTCGCGTCCTCTCCGGCTCTGGACGTTCGCGTATGTGTCCGCGTCTCTCGGTCATGGTCACCGGGGACGCGTGGGCATTCACTGGAGGGGCAGGAGGAGGTGCCGGGGCTGGGCTCGGCTCGACGCGGGGAGATGACGCTGACGTGATCGACGGACCGTACCTCTGGCTGACGGTGCTGGGTGTGCTCGGGACCGGGCTGGTGGCGGGGGTGTTCTGCGCGTTCTCGACGTTCGTGATGCGCGGGCTGGCCGCGTTGCCGCCGGCGCAGGGCGTGGCGGCGATGAACGCGATCAATGTGACGGCGGTGATGCCGGCGTTCATGGTCGTGTTCGTGGGGTCGGCCGTACTGTGCGCGGTGCTGGGCGTGGTGACCTTCGTGCTGTGGCCGGACGACGGGAAGGTGGAGCTGCTGGTGGGCAGCGCGCTGTATCTGATCGGATCGTTCGGGGTGACCATGGTCGCGAACGTGCCGCGCAACGAGGCGCTGCTCAGGCTCGACCCGGGCACCCCGGAGGCGGCGGCGTACTGGCCGTCGTACGTGCGCGAGTGGACCATGTGGAACCACGTCCGGACGGTGGCCTCGGCGGGCGCGGCGGTGGCGTACGTACTGGCGCTGACCTGAACCGGAGAGCGCGGGCGGAAAGCACTTTCCGTCCCCTCTGCGACCGGGGCCGACACGTCGTATCGTGGCCGGAAGAGTGCCGCCCGAAGACGCACGGCCTGTCGCACGCGCACCTCAAGGAAGACGGCCATGGCCGATCCCAAGGGATTCATGACCACGCCTCGCCGGGACTGGCCCCGCCGACCGGTCGCGGAGCGGGTCCGGGACTGGAACGAGGTCTATGTCCCCGGGGCTCTGCTGCCCATCATCGACAAGCAGGCGGACCGCTGCATGGACTGCGGCATACCGTTCTGCCACGAGGCCTGTCCCCTCGGCAACCTGATCCCGGAGTGGAACGACCTGGTCAGCCGGGACGACTGGCGGGCGGCGGCGGACCGGCTGCACGCCACCAACAACTTCCCCGAGTTCACGGGGCGGTTGTGCCCGGCGCCGTGCGAGGCGGGGTGTGTGCTCGCCATCAACCAGCCCGCGGTGACCATCAAGAACGTGGAGGTGGCCATCGCCGACCGGGCCTGGGAGCTGGGCTTCGCGCCGCCGAGTCCGCCGGACCGGCTCTCCGGGCGGACCGTCGCGGTGATCGGTTCGGGGCCGACCGGGCTGGCCGCGGCGCAGCAGCTGACGCGGGCCGGGCACACCGTCGCCGTGTACGAGAAGGACGACCGGCTCGGCGGGCTGATGCGGTACGGCATCCCCGAGTTCAAGATGGAGAAGCACCATCTGGAGCGCCGGATCGAGCAGATGCGGGCCGAGGGGACGAAGTTCCGTACGTCGACGGCGGTCGGGCGGGATGTCGGGGCGGCGGAGCTGCGGACGCGGTACGACGCGGTGGTGATCGCGACCGGGGCGACGGCGTGGCGTGAACTGCCCATACCCGGACGGGAGTTGGACGGCATCCATCAGGCGATGGAGTATCTGCCGCTGGCCAACCGGGTGTGCGAGGGAGACCTGGAGTGCTCCCCCGTGTCCGCCGCCGGGAAGCATGTCGTCATCGTCGGCGGCGGTGACACGGGTGCGGACTGTCTGGGCACGGCGGTGCGCCAGGAGGCCGCGTCCATTACCCAGCTGGACATCTACGCGCAGCCGGGTGCCGAGCGGGACGACGACACCGAACCGTGGCCGACGTACCCGAAGATCTACCGGCTGTCGGCCGCGCACGAGGAGGCGCGGGATCTGGAGACGGCGCCGGAGGCGGACGCGGACGTGCGGTTGTTCGCCGCGTCCACGCTCCGCTTCACGGGGGACGACAGCGGGCATGTGCGGTCGTTGCACCTGGTCGAGGTGGACGCGGGACGGCTCCCGTTGCCGGGGACCGGGCGGACTCTGCCCGCGGACCTCGTGCTGCTCGCGCTCGGTTTCTCCGGGCCCGACCGGAACGACGGGCTGATCGACCAGTTGGAGCTGGCGATGGAGGCGCGCGGGACGATCGCCCGGGGTGCGGACTTCGGGACGAGCGTGCCGGGCGTGTTCGCCGCGGGGGACGCCGCCCGGGGGCAGTCGCTGATCGTGTGGGCGATCGCCGAGGGGCGGGCCGTGGCGGCGGCGGTCGACCGCTATCTGACGGGGAGTTCGCGACTGCCGGCGCCGATCGGGCCGTACGACCGCCCGATGACCGTGTAGCGGGCTGGACGGCACCTGTGCGGCTCAGCGGCGGCGTTCGTCCGTCCCCGCCACCTTGCCCGTGGACAGGGCCACCCGGTTCCACGTGTTGATCGTGAGGATCAGGGCCAGCACCTGGGCCAGCTCGGTTTCGTCGAACTGCGCGGCCGCCTGCGCGTGGACGTCGGCGGGGACACCGGTGTCGGCGACCAGGGTCACCGCCTCCGTCAGCGCGAGAGCGGCCTGTTCCCGCTCCGTGAAGAAGTGGCGGGCCTCGCGCCAGACGGGGACCATGTGCAGCCGGTCCTCGCTCTCGCCGGCCTTGCGGGCGTCGTTCGTGTGCATGTGGAGGCAGTACGCGCAGTGGTTGAGGTGCGAGGCGCGGATCTGGATGAGTTCGACCAGGGCCGGATCGAGGCCCTCGCGGGCCGCGGCATCGAAGCCGATGAGCGCGCGGAACACCTTCGGGGCGGTCTTCGCGAAGTCGAGGCGGGGCTGCTCGGGCAGGGCCGGCGTGGTGGGGGAAACCGTCGTGTTCGTCGTCATGTCCTTCACCCTACGGAGCGAAAAGACCCCCTGTAGGGTGCATTTCTGTGGCAAATTCATGGGTCAATTCGGCTGAGCGGATCGGGGCCGACCTCCATCTGGAGCTGCCCGCGACGGGCGGACGGCGGGCCGCGCTCATCTGCGCGCTGCGCGAGGCGGTGCGCGGTGGGCGGCTCGCTCCCGGCACCCGGCTGCCGCCGTACCGCTCGCTCGCCGCGGACCTCGGTGTCGCCCGCAACACCGTCGCCGACGCGTACGCCGAACTCGTCGCGGAGGGCTGGCTCACCGCGCGGCAGGGCTCGGGGACCCGGGTCGCGGAACGGGCGGAACCGCTGCGACACGCCGTGAAAGGTCCCGTTGACGCACCTCCACGCGCGCGTACGCCACCACCCCCACTCGCGCGCGCATCAACGCAGCCCCCACACTCGCGCGCGTCAACACAGCCAGCACCCGCGCGTGCATCGACGCAAACACCGAACTCGCGCGCATCAACGCCGGCACCGAACTCGCGCGCATCAACGCAGCCCCCACACTCGCGAGCATCGACACAGCCATCACCCGCGCGTGCCACGAAAACACCCCCGCCCACACCCCGCCACGATCTCCGTCAAGGCACCCCCGACGCCTCGTCCTTCCCCCGCTCGGCCTGGCTGGCGTGCAGTCGGCGGGCCCTCCAGCAGGCACCCAACGAGGCGTTCGGGCCGGGAGATCCCGCCGGGCGGATCGAGTTGCGGGAGGCGCTCGCCGAGTATCTGGCACGCGCACGTGGGGTGCGGACCGAGCCGGGGCGGATCGTGATCTGCTCCGGGTTCGCGCACGCCCTGCGGCTGCTCTTCGGCGGCCGTGTGCTGCGCGGACCGCTCGCCGTGGAGGCGTACGGGCTGCCCTTCCACCGGGAACTGCTCACGGCGGCCGGCGTTCGGACCGTACCGCTGCCCCTGGACGAGGACGGGGCGCGCGTGGATCGGTTGGGGCGTGAGCGGGCCGTGCTGCTCACGCCGGCGCACCAGTTCCCGACCGGTGGGCCGCTGCGTCCGGAGCGGCGCGCGGCCGTGGTCGACTGGGCACGCGCGCGTGGGGGTGTGGTGCTGGAGGACGACTACGACGGGGAGTTCCGCTACGACCGCAAGCCCGTGGGGGCCGTGCAGGGCCTGGACCCGGAGCGGGTGATCCTGCTCGGCTCGGTCAGCAAGAGCCTGTCACCGGCCGTGCGGCTCGGCTGGATGGTGCTCCCGGAGCGGTACGTCGACGGTGTGCTCGCGGCCAAGGGCGAGCGCGAGGCCTGGGCGAGCGTCCTCGACCAGTTGTGCCTCGCCGAGTTCATCTCCAGCGGGGCGTACGACCGTCACGTACGGCGGATGCGGCAGCGGTACCGCGGCCGCCGGGACCGTCTCGTGGCGGCGCTCGCCGAGCACGCGCCGCGGGTCGGCGTCACCGGCGTCGCGGCCGGCCTGCACGCGGTGCTGCGACTGCCGCCCGGCACCGAGCGCTCCGCCGCCGAGGCCGCCGCCCGGCAGGGCGTCGCCCTCGACGGACTGGCCGCGTTCCGGCATCCGGAGACGGACATGGACGCCGGGGACGGACTGGTCGTGGGCTATGCGACACCCCCGGAACACGCGTACACGGCGGCCCTGGAAGCACTGTGCCGGGCGCTGCCACCGCACGCGCCCGGCACCTGACCCTCGAAAAGCTAGGGCCTGCGACCCGTCCGGGTCGGATACGGCTTGCCTGTGTCGATCTCAACCATGATTAACGCACCCATCAATTCAGCAGCAACAACGCAGTACCACGTCGGTTCAGTGGCTCACGACAGCAGGAAGTCGGCCTCCCCCGCCTTGGCACCCTCGATGAACGCCGTCATCTCGTCGGTGGTGTAGATCAGCGCCGGGCCGTCCGGGTCGGTGGACTGGCGGACGGCGATCCGGCCGTCGGCGAGCTTCATCGCCTCCAGGCAGTTGCCGCCGTTGCCGCCGCTCCAGGGCTTGTGCCAGCCCTCGCTGCCCAACTCCCGTGCGGGCATGCCGTTGTAGACGTGTTTGCGCGGCTTGATGCGATCCATTCACAACTCCTTGCGGAGATCCAGGAGGATCTCCTTCGTGCGATGTGCCGTAGCGGCCTGCGCCGCCATGCGGTCCATGACCTCGAGATGGGTGGCCACCTCGGCGCGCGCGTCCAGGTAGACGGCGCCGGTCAGGTACTCGCTGTAGACCATGTCCGGCAGTTCTGACATGGCAAATCGGAACAGCACGAAGGGCCCGAACGTTCCGGGGTGCGGGCCGTTGAGGAACGGCGCGACCTGCAGCGTCACATTGGGCAACTTCGTGGCCTCGAGCAGTCGGTCGATCTGGGCACGCATCACCTCCGGGCCGCCGACGGGGCGGCGCAGCGCGGTCTCGTCGAACACGGCCCAGAATCGGGGCGCGCCCTGACGGGTGAGCAGTTCCTGGCGTTGTATGCGCAGCGCGACATGGCGCTCGATGTCCTCGGGCCTGGTCTGGCCGATGGCGCCCGACTTGAGAACCCCGCGCGCGTAGTCCTCGGTCTGCAACAGGCCGGGGAGGAAATGCGGGTCGTAGGAGCGGATGAGGGCGGCCGCGCCCTCCAGGCTGACGTACATCGAGAACCAGCCCGGCAGGATGTCGTGGAACCGCTGCCACCAGCCCGGCCGGTTGGCCTCCTCGGCCAGTTGCACGAAGGTCTCCGCCTCCTCGTCGGAGACGCCGTAGGACTTCAGCAGCAGCTGGAGGTAGGGGATTTTGAGGGCGACCTCGGCCATTTCCATACGGCGGACCGTGGCGGGGGCGACGCGCAGCACCTTGGCGGCTTCCTCGCGCTTGAGTCCCGCGCGTTCCCGCAGGTCCAACAGGCGTCGGCCGAGGACGACCTGACCGACCGTCGGCGCGGACCGTGGTTCGCTCACGCTCCACCTCCACCTCGCCGGGATCCGAAAAGCATGCTGACAGCCATGCGGCGCCATTCGAAGACCTATTCGAAGATCCGTACGGTTCGGTACCGATCTTCGTTGATCTCAACTGGCGCCGCTCGACGTGCTGTTGCGAGCAGTGTGCCACGCCCTTCCACAACGTCACACCGCACTCTGCAATTTTCAGAGTGACACTTGCCAAGTGTTCACGACGGGGCGATAGTGGCAAGCGTGATTCCGTCCGCGCCCTTAGGAACAGACGCCGCCGAAGGCCGCCCCCACAGCCTCGGTGCCGCCGCAGGGCCAGGCCCCGCCGGGGCCACAGCCGAGCGCCGGTTCCGGTTCGAGCTGGCCGCGCATCCGGGCTCTCCCGCGCAGGCCAGACACCTGACCAAGGCCCGGCTGAACGGCTGGTCGGTGTGCGAGGACATCTGTGACACGGCCGCCCTGGTGGTCACCGAGCTGGTCACCAACGCACTGGTCCACACCGCGAGCCGCCACATCGTGTGCGAGCTGCACGACGGGACGGACCTGGTGCGGATAGCCGTGCGTGACGAGGGCTGTGCGCCGGGTGCGCCCCACCCGTCGCGGGCTCGGCCCGAGGAGGAGCACGGGAGGGGATTGCTTCTCATCGACGCCCTCTGTCACGCATGGGGAGCACACGAACACGGACCCGGCCTGCTCGTCTGGGCGGAGCTGCCTCGCCAGGCGGACGAGCCGCGGCACGACTGCGGGCCGTGTACACGTCAGAGCCGCGAGGCGCACGAGCCGTGCAACGACCTGGGCTGGGGAGCCCGCCCCAAGCCGGGACCGGCCGGCGGCTCGGGGGACGAGGACGAGCCGGACGCGCGCCACGGTACGCAGGGGACGGGGATCACATGGGGCTGAGGGCCGCGTCCGGCCGTCGGGTGCTGAACCTGGACACGCTGGTCCGCCTCGAACGCGGGCGGCACGCCTCGGGCACGCCCCGGCGACTGCCCGTACCGGACGGGATGACGGCTCCTCTGGGATGCGACGCGGTGGCGGTGCCGGCCCCTTTCGGCCCGCTGGTGCTGCCCCGGCTGCCACGAGTGGGGTGCGTCTACGCCGATGAGGCGCACTGGTGGTGGCTCGTCCCGTCCGACTCCGACTACGCCCTGGAGTGGCCCGCCCCCGCCCAGTACGCCGCCGGGGCGGTTGTTCCGGACGCCCCGGCGGTCCCCGGCCTGATCCACAAGCCGGACGGCACACTCCCCTACACCCCGCCCATCCCGCTGTATCTGGCCGTGTGCCGGGTGACGGGGACGACGCCCACCTGGTCACGCCCGGTGACCGCGTAGCCGCGACGGCACCGTGGTTGCGTAAACATCGGGCCGCCCGGGTGGCGTACGCCCCGCGCGCTCCCCCTTGTTCCTCCTGCGCCCTGCCAGCCGGGCCGTGAGCCCGCGATAGTGGCCGTTCGGCGGCGTGCCAGGCGGATCGGGGGAGGCCGGCGGTGGGGAAGAAACGTGAGTCGGCCGGTGTCGGGGTCTCCGAGTCGGAGCAACTGCTCTTCGGCGGCCCGCTGCGTTACGACATGGGCTGGAACCAGCACCGGGACGCGTTCCTGGAGCTGAACTTCCGGGCCATGGTGACGCGGTTGCCGGCCCTGCTCGGCTCCAGCTTCCGGCTGGCCTGGCAGGCCGACCCCCGGGCGGCGCGGATCGTGCTGGCCGCCGAGGCGGGCCGGGGCGCCACCCAGGCGGTGAGCCTGCTCGCCGTCAACAGCGTGCTGGGGCGGCTGATCACCGGCGGGGCGATCGCGGACCGGCTGCGCGGTGCCGTACCGGTGCTGACCGCCATGGCCGCCGTCATGCTGGTCGGGACGCTGCTGCGGGCCGCGTCGACGTATGCGACCGGGCGGCTCGAGCCCAAGGTGGAGCGGGTGGCCACCGAGCTGTACCTGGAGCGGGCGGCGGCCGTGGAGCTGGCCGCGATCGAGGACCACGCCTTCCACAAGCTGCTGGACACCGCGCAGTACGGCGCCGGCTCCGCACGGCGGATGATCTCGTACGCCACCCGCGCGATCAACGCGCTGATCTCACTGATCGCGGCCGCGGGTGTGCTGACCGTGCTGCATCCTGCGCTGCTTCCGCTGCTGGTGACGATGACCCTGCCCAGCGCATGGGGCGCGCTGACGAACGCGCGGCGGCATTACGAGTCCTGGCACACCTGGGTGCAGCACGCCCGGGCCGGACAGCTGATCAGCGGACTGCTGACCGAGCCCGCGGCGGCTCCCGAGATCCGCGTGCACGGCGTCGGACCGTTCCTGCTGCGCCATTTCCGGGCCATGTCGGAGACCGCGGAGACGGAGCAGGCCCGGCTGGCCCGGCTGGCGGCGCGCACCGGGCTGATCGCGGCGGCCTGGACGGGGCTCGCGACCGTGGCGACGTACGCGACGCTCGTCGGGCTGCTGCTCGGCGGGGCGATGGCGCTGTCGGTGGCGGGCACCGCGGTGATCGCGATCCGGACCGGGTCGGCGAGCCTGGACAACATGGTCCTGGCGGTCAATTCGCTCCATGAGGAGGCTTTGTTCGTCGGTGACATGCAGAAGCTGTACGTCGAGGCGGCCGAACGGGCGATCCCGGTCGGCGGCGACCCGCTGCCGGAGGACCCCCGGGAGATCCGCTTCGAGAACGTCACCTTCCGCTACCCGGGTGAGTCGGCCCGTCCCGCCCTCGACGACGTCACCCTGACCCTGCCCCTCGGCCGCATCGTGGCGCTGGTCGGGGAGAACGGCTCCGGCAAGACGACCCTGGTCAAGCTGCTGGCGGGCCTCTACACCCCGGACGCGGGCCGGATCCTGTGGGACGGCGTGGACACGGCGACCGCGGACCGGCACCAGCTCGCCGGGCGGATCGCGATGGTGGCCCAGGACTTCAAGCGCTGGCCGTTCACCGCACGGGTGAACGTGGCCATCGGCCGCTCCTCGGCCCCGCTGACCGAGGAACGCCTGGCGGCCTCGCTCGCCGAGGCCGGCGCCGAGGAGGTGGTGGCCGATCTGCCGCGCGGCCTGGACACCCTGCTGGCGCGCAACTTCAGCGGCGGGCACGAGCTGTCCGGCGGTCAGTGGCAGCGGCTCGGGATCGCCCGGGCGGCCTACCGGCGTGGCCGGATCCTGGTGGTGGACGAGCCGACGGCGGCGCTGGACGCACGGGCCGAGCTGGAGGTCTTCGAGAAGATCCGCGCCCTGGCCTCCGCCGGGCAGACGGTGATCCTGATCACCCACCGGCTGGCGTCCGTACGCCACGCGGACCTGGTGCACGTCCTGGACCAGGGCCGGCTCGCGGAGTCCGGCACCCCGGAGGAGCTGCTGGCCGGTGGGGGCATCTACGCGGAGCTGTACTCGCTCCAGGCGGAACAGTTCAGGGCGCCGGTGCCCGCCCCGAAGGCGGGCTGACGCCTCTCAGGCGACCGCGTCGGCGGCCGTGTCCCCGCGCACGATCACCAGGAACGTGTCCGTCGCGAGGTCCATGACGACCTCCGCGGGCAGTCCTTCCAGTCGTCGCGCGTGCGCGAACTCCTCCGCCGGCCACGAGCCTCGCGGCCCACCTGCGGGAAAGCGTTCGAGCACTGTTCGCCCGTTCACCATCTCGCACCTCCAGAAAGCGTTGTACTTGTAGGAGTTAACGCCCTGGCGGTCGAGAAAGCCTCGCTCAGTTGCTGGACTGAGACGTAGTTGACACTAGTTCAACGCGGAGTGTGAGGATCTGGTTACTTTACGGCAATCTCGTTAACTTTTTGTGTCAGTCCTCGTACTCATCGTGATAACGAACGGGGATCTCCTGCCGCCCCAGCGCGGTCAGATCCATGAACGTCGTGGTCGGGCCGAGCCCGTCGAGCCCGCGTTCGAAGGTGGAGTAGGTGTGGAAGACCCGCTCGCCGTCCCGCAGGAAGCAGCTGATGCCGGGCCGCTCCACCCACTCCCCCTCGCGCTCCAGGGTGACCTCGAAGTCGCGGTTGAAGTCACTGCCGTACGAGGAGTACCAGGGCACCGTCCACCCCATCCGCGCCTTGAACGGCAGGATCCTCGTGAACGGCGCCCGGGAGACGGCCGCGAAGGCAGTCCCCTGCGCCCTGAGATGTGCCAGATGCCCGATCTGATCCAGGAAGGCCGAGCAGCGGGGCAGCCCGCGTCCCACTCCGGGGCGAACATGAAGTGGCAGACCACCAGTTGCGGCCGCCCATCGAACAGGTCGGGCAGGACGGCCTTGCCGTCGCCGCCCTCGAACACGTACTCCTGGTCCACCTCGACCATGGGCAGCCGCCGTCGCTCGGCGCTGAGGGCGTCACGCGCGCGTGTGGCGGCCTTCTCCTTGACGAGCAACTCCTCGCGCGCCGCGCGCCACTGCTCGCGCGAGACGATCTCCGGAAGCGACATGGCCCCTCCTGCTGCAACGGTCCGTTGCCAGTGGTGACCGACGGCGAGGGCGGAACTCATCGCGCCCCGGGACTTTTTCTCAGGAGCTCTTGCGCGCGTACGTCACCGGGAGCGCGACCAGGCCGCGGGCGCGCAGCGAGCGGCGCCACCGCAGGTCGCCGTCCGCGAGGGCGAGTACCGGGAACCGTTCCAGCAGGGCGGCCACGGCGATCTCGGTCTCGGCGCGGGCCAGGGGTGCGCCCAGGCAGTAGTGGATGCCGTGGCCGAGGGCGAGGTGGCCGGAGGTGTCGCGGGCGAGGTCGAGACGGTCGGGGTCGGGGAAGCGGGCGGGGTCGCGGTTGGCGGAGGCGAGGGAGACCCAGACGGTCTCGCCGGCGGGGACGGTGACGCCGGCGATGGTGACGTCCTCGACGGGGAAACGCCGGATGGCGAGGGATCCGGGGGTCTCGAATCGGGCGAACTCCTCGACCGCGAGGGCGACTTGACCGGGGTCCCGGCGCAGGGCGGCCAGTTGGACCGGGTGCTGCAGGAGGGCGAGCACGGCGTTGCCGATGAGCTGGACCGTGTTCTCGTACCCGGCGAAGAGGATGAGGAAGGCCAGCGACATCAGCTCGTCCTCGCTGAGCCGGTCGCCCTCCTCGCGCACGGCGATCAGGTCGGACAGCAGGTCGTCGGCGGGCTCGGCACGCTTGTCGGCGAGCAGCCGGGTGAAGAAGCCGAGCATCGCCACCACCGCCTCCTTCGCGGCCCCGGGGTGCGCGGGGTCCGGTGCGATGAGGGTGTCGGTCCACTCCCGGAAGTCCCGCCGGGCGCCCTCCGGGATGCCGAGCAGGTCGCAGATGACGGTGATGGGAAGGGGCGCGGCGTAGGCGGCGACGAGATCGGCGGTGCCCTCCGCGCCCAGTGCGTCGAGAAGACGGTCCGCGGTCTCCCGGATCGGGGCCCGCAACCGCTCGATCCGACGCGGGGTGAAGGCCCGGCCGACCAGGCGCCGGACCCGGGTGTGGTCCGGCGGATCCATGTTCAGAAGGTTCGCGTCGAGTGCGGGCGGCAAGGAGAACCCCTGGTACGTCCCCGCCGTGGCATGCCGCTTGTCGAGCGACAACCGGGGGTCCGCCAGCGCCGCCCGCGCGTCCTCGTACCGGGTGACGAGCCAGGCGGGCGTCCCGTCGGGCCCGGTGATCCGATGCACGGGCGCGGTCTCACGCAGGCGCCGGTAGACGTCGTAAGGATGCTCGAGGAGGCCGTCGGCGGGGTCCATGGGGGCCAGCCTAGGAGATCACGGACTGGTGGACTGCGTTACTCCCTGGGCGAGTTGACCCACGAGATGGAACACGCCCTGCCCGAAGGCGGTGGGGGCGATGAGCACACCGAAGGCGAGCGCGAGACAGACGGTCAGCCACTGGTCGGACCGGCTGCGGGCCTGCACCTTGCGGCGTACGCGCACGAAGATGATGACAGCGAGCAGTACCGCGACGTCGATCGACAGCTCCACCGGCCGGCCCTCCCCGTCGGACGAGTGCGCTTCGGCCTACCTGTGTACCGTGAAATCACCTGGAGCGACGGCCCGGTCACCCCCGGTTGGCGTCAAACCGCTTCTCCGCGACCGGATTTCAGGTCTTGTAGTCCTGGATGCGGCGGCCGTGGCCGCGGTCGAGGAGTACCGGCAGCCGTGCCCCCAACTCCCGTACCACTGGCGGGACATCGACGGTGTGCAGTTCCCGGTCCCGCATCAGGACGCGGCCGTCGACGATCGTCGTGCGGACGTCCGAGGAGCGGGCGCTGTGGACGAGGGTGGCCGCCAGGTCGTGGACGGGCTGGGTGTGCGGCCCGGTGAGGTCGACGAGGACGATGTCCGCGCGGCGGCCGGGGGCGAGGGTGCCGAGGACGTCGCCCTGGCCGATCGCCCGGGCACTCTGGAGCGTCGCGTGGTGCAGGGCCTGACGGGATGTCAGCCAGCGGGGGTCGCCCGTGGCCGACTTCTGGACGAGGGCGGTCAGGGCCATCGACTCCCATACGTCGAGGGAGTTGTTGGAGGCGGCCCCGTCCGTGGCGAGTCCGACGGGAATCCCGAGGTCGTACAGCGCGCGGACGGGTGTGGTGGTGGGCCAGGCGAACCTGAGGTAGCCCCGCGGCGCGGTGGCGACGGACACCCGGCCGCGGGCGCGTTCCAGGACGGGCAGGTCGCCCTCCACGATGCCGGTTCCGTGTGCGATCAGGACGTCCGTGTCGAGGATGCCGGTGCGTTCGAGGACCTCGATCGGGGTGACGCCGTGGTGTTGGAGGCTGGCCTCGGTCTGTTCACGGTTCTCGGCGGCGTGCAGGTGCACGGGGAGCCTGTGCTCGCGGGCGAGTTCCGCGGTGGCGGCGAGGTCGGCGTCGTCGACGGTGTAGGGGGCGTGCGGGGCGAGCGCCGTGGTGATGCGGCCATCGCCACCGCCCCGGTTCCGCAGCGCGAACTCCAGTGATTTCTCCCGGCCTTGGGGCCCCTGAGAGGAGAAGTACGCCTCCCCCAGATGCGCCCGCATCCCGCACTCCTCGACCACGGAGGCCACCGCGTCCATGGCGAAGTAGTGGTCGGCGAAGCAGGTCACCCCGGCCCGGATCATCTCCGCGCAGGCGAGCCGCGCCCCCAACTCCACGTCCCACTCGGTGAGGTTGGACTCGACCGGCCAGACGACGTCGTTGAACCACTCCTCGGTCGGCAGGTCCTCGGCCACTCCGCGCAGCGCGACCATCGGCGCGTGCGTGTGACAGTTGATCAGGCCGGGCATGGCGACCAGTCCGCGCGCGTCGATGCGCTCGGCGGCGGACAGCAGCGCCGCGTCCACGGCCGTCGTCACGGCCTCGACGACACCGCCACGGACGACGACGGCCGCGTCCTCCCGGAACCCGATCCGCTCTTGATCGTCGTGCACGAGGACCGTACATCCGGTGATGATGAGATCGGCGGCAGACTCGGTCATCCCGCCAACGTATGCCGCGGTCCTCGCCCCGCGTGAGCCGAACCGCGCATCCTGTCGTCGCCGTGTTCGGGAGAAGCCCGGTCCGGCACCCTGGTCCCAAGCTCGCCCGACGGCTCTGGAAGGGAGCCCGGCATGCTCTTCGGCACCTGGAATCTCGAGAATCTCTTCCTGCCCGGAACCCCCTCGGGGCCCAAGGACAAGGCCGCCTACGAGACCAAGCTCGCCGCCCTCGCCGCCGTGATCACCGACCTCGACCCGGCGCTGCTCGGCGTGCAGGAGGTCGGCGATCCACAGGCGCTGGAGGACCTGCTCGGCATGGTGGGCGGCGACTGGCACACCGAGCTCTCGCAACACCCCGACCACCGGGGCATCCGGGTCGGCTTCGTCAGCCGTACGCCGCTGCGGGTGCTGTCCGACACGAACGCCTTCCCGGCGAAACTGCGTCCCGTGCAGGAGGATGACTCCGGCACCGAGGTCTCGGCGGCGGGACGCGGTTTCCTGGCCGTGGAGGTGGCCACGGACGCCGGTCCGCTGCGGGTGGCCGTGGCCCACCTGAAGTCGAAACTGCTGTCCTATCCGCCGGGGGATCGTTTCTTCCCCCACGACGAGGGCGAACGCGCCCGCTACGGCGCCTACGCCCTGTACCGCCGCGCCGCCGAGGCCACCACCCTGCGCGCCCTCGCCGACGAACTGCTGGCCGGCGACGGACGCGAGCGGGACGTGGCCGTACTCGGCGACATGAACGACGAGGTGCAGGCGGCGACCACCCAGATCCTGCTCGGCCCGCCCGGCTCCGAGATCGGCACGCCGGGATACGACCGTCCCGACCGGGGCGACGCCGAGCGGCTGTGGGACGTGGCACCGCTGATACCCGCCGCGCAGCGCTACTCCCGGATCGACTCGGGGCGGCGCGAGCTGATCGACCACATCCTGGTCAGCCACCGTCTGGTCCATCGTGTGACGGCGGCCGGCACGGGGATGCCCGGCGAGGACACCCCGCGCCTGCCGTCGGTGGGCCCGGACCCGGCGGGGCGGCGCGGCCAACCGGGTTCGGACCACGCGCCGGTGTGGGTGCGGGTGGGCTGACGACCGACGGTCCCTGCCCGCCGCGCTCAGCGACCGTGGTGCTGGTTCAGGTGGGCCAGGAGCAGGTTCGGGTCCTTCATGGTGAAGTACGCGGCGCTGGGCACGTAGACCAGCCGGTCGCGCACGGCCACGGAGGTCGGGTTGGACAGCCCCTCCCGCTGCGTCAGCACGATGGTGTGGCTGCCGTCGGGCCGGACCAGGGCGACCTCGCTGTCGGTGTTCAGCGCGGCGAGGACGGTGTCCCCGCGCCGTCCGACGAAGCCGAAGTCGTCGATGCCGTCGAGTCCGGTCGCCCGTGTCTCGATCCGGCCCGCCGAGCCGTCCGGGCGGACGGGGATGCGCAGCAGCGTCCCGCGGTCGGTGTTGGACACCCACACGGCGTCGTGGTGGACCTTGATGCCGTTGACGCCGAAGCCGCTTCCGCCCGGCACCGGGTCGAGCGCGGTCCCGCGTGCCCACGCGACCGGCCTGCCGCCCTCCTGCGGCACGCGCCAGACCGTTCCGAGCACCGAGTCGGCGGCGTAGAGCACACCGCGACGCTCGTCGAGCGCGAGACCGTTGGGCAGCCCGTTCTTGGGCAGCCTCGCGATCTGCACGGGCCGGCTGCCGTCGGGGGCGATGCGCCAGATGCCCGTCCAGCTGGTGCCGGTCGCGTAGTTGACGTACAGCGTGCCGTCGTGGGCGCGGGCGATGCCGAGCACGATGGCCGCCTGGATGATGGGCGTGTTCGGGTGGGCCTCGGCGGGCAGCGTGGCGAGGATCCGGGTGTCGCCGTGCCGCGTGACGTTGGCGACCTGCCGGGCGAAGGCGAAGGTCAGGTCGGCCGACCCGTCGGGTTCCAGGGCGATGTTCTCGGGGGTCTGCCCGGCGGCGAAGTCGAAGTGGGCGACGATCCGCGGATGGGACAGGGTCGGTCCGGGACCGGGCACGGGTGCCGCGGCGAGCGCGCCGAGGGCGAGGGCGGCCGTGGCGACACCGGCCAGCTGCGGGAATCGGGGCATGGGTCTCTCCTGGTACGAGGCAGAGGGCACCGGATGCGGCGCCAGACGCAGCGTGCGCGGCGCCGCACGTCACCGGCGGCTGCCCCGGCCGGGAAATCGCCCGAGCGGCCGACGCCCTGTGGGCCGCTTGCCCCAGTGGCCCGGTCCGCCGCAGCGTCCAAAACCGCCGTGCCCGACGCTACCCGGCCAAGGGCAGTCGGGGCAGCCGTACTCCATGCCTCTGGTGCCCCAACTCATCGAGCAGATCTGTCAGTTGCCGCACGTCCCAGGAAGAGAGCCGACCGGAGTCGTCCAGGTGGACGGCGCAGGCGGTGGTGGCGTCCACGAGTCGTTCGAGGGTGGCGACGACGGTGTCCGCGCCCTCCGAGTGCCGGGCGAGCGGCGGAAGTTCGGCGGCGGCCAGGGCGATCGCGGTACGGGCCTCGGCGAGCCGCCGGTAGGCCTCACGGCGCAGGGCCCACCGCACGGCACGGTCGTCGGGCATGCCCTCACCGAGCCCGCTCGGTGAGGGCTCGCTCAGCACATGCCCGAGGTAGGCCTGCGCGGCCGCACCCGCCGCCGCGAGCCGGGACCGTACTCCCCCTCCCCGCTGCCCCGGCATCGGCAGATGGCCGACGACCAGCACGATCGCGCAGGCCAGCAGCGTCTCCCCGATCCGGCTGAGGGAGGCCTGGGGCTCCCCGCCGACCATGACGAGGGCGAGGACGAGCACAGTCACGACGGCGGTCTGCGCGGCGAAGTGCCGGGTGGAGACGGGGATCAGCGCGCCGCTCACCGCCACCAGCAGGATCAGCCCCTCCGGCCGGGGCAGCACGGCGGCCAAGCCGGCGAAGACCAACGCGCCGAGCACGGTCCCGGCGGCCCGGCACAGAACCCGGGAGACAAGCGGCCCGAGGTCCGGCTTGACCAGGAACACGGCGGTGGCCGGGAGCCAGTACCAGTGGGAGTGCTGCCCGTACCAGCGGGCGTGATGCAGATACTGCGCGACGGCGGCGCTGGCCCCGAAGCAGAGGGCGACCCGCAGCCCGTACTCCCGCCCACCGGCCCCGAGGACGAGCCGCGGCACACTCGCAGCGGTCCGCCGGCGGGTGGGCGGATCACCGGCGCTCCCCCGGTCGAAGGCGTCGGCGGCCTGCAGCAGGGCGTCGTCGAGCGCGCGCAGCGCGGGGGCGGACCGGTGGGGCGCGGGCAGCGGCCCGGTGGGCGTGTTCTTCCGTACGGCGGCGGCGAGCCGCCGTGGCCCCTCGGACGTCCGCCCGCCGACCGCCTCCCCGGCCCACGCGAGCGCGGTCGCCGCCTCGGCGAGCGGCAGCGCGGCGGCGTACTGGGCGTGCAGTCGCCGTTCGGCCGCGGAGGAGGCGTACCGCCGCAGCCGAGGCCCGGAGAGGGCGTCCTGCGCGTGGTCGAGGGCGGCTGTGAGCGCCTCCCGCCGTCCGACGGCCTCCGCGCTCCCGACCGCGTCGAGCAGGTCCGCGACGGCGTCGTACACGGCGGCGACGGCGTCCCGCTCCCCGTCGAAGCGGAAGTCACCGGCGGTGGCGCCGGGCGTGGGCAGCGCCAGCCGCAGCGCGAGCAGCCAGCCGGCGCCGCCCAGGTAGGCGATGGCCCGGAGCCACCCGGGCGCGGGCCCCGGCATCCCGGCCCCGATGGCGGAGGCGACGAGCAGTTGTGTCCCGGCACCGGAGGCGACGGGTCCGGCGGCACTGATGCCACCGGCGACGAGCCCGACGCAGGTCAGAAGCAGCGTCAGGGCGACGGCACCGAGGTGCTGCCCGCCGTACGTCCCGACGAGCAGCCCGCCGCAGCCCGCGAGCGCGGGCACACCGATCCGCTTGACGGACATCCGCCGGCTGCCGGGACGGTCGTTGATGCCGGCGAGCATCGCGGCGATCGCGGCGCTGACGCCGAGCTGGGTGCGGTCGGCGAGTACGGCGACGAGAAGCAGCGGCCCGGCGGACAGCGCACCCCGGGCCACCGCGCTCCACGGCACGGGTCCGCCTTGAGCACGAAAGGCATGAGCGAGCCAAGGAGGAAGAGCGACGAACGTACGGGACACAGGGCTCCTGTCCGGACGAGGGCGGGGTACGCCTTCGGGCGACGGTGGCCGGGTGGCGGGGTGGGGTGGGGTGTCCACGGTAGAGCGGCGATCTGGAGCGAACGGGACGATTGTGTTTCCGAGGGGTGACGGTCGGCGCCGGAGCCGCGTTCTTTATGAACGCAATTGCCTGGTGAACGCGAGCGGACCCGAGGGCGTAGCCTGCCCCCGGGTCCTGTGATGCCGTCCAACTGCGCACGCCGGCACGCTTGAGGGTCCAGGTCAGTCGTCATGTCGTCGCGTCCTGCCTTTGGACCACCGCACATCGAGCTGTGCGGACCGGACTTGAACCGGCATTTCGACGCCCTGGGGCCTGGGCCCGGTCGATCCGGCGATCGACGGCGAATGCTGAGTCTGGAGCGAGAGTCTGAGATTGATCGCGGTCTGCCTCTGCCGGTTGGGCTACCGCGGCAGGAACATCGGACGTGGATGCCGCGGGGAGGATTCGAACCTCCACTGGAACCGCGCAGTCACGACAAGCCTCAGCTTCAGCTTGCGCTCCTCGCGCACCCCGGTCACCAAGGACCGGGGGGTCTTTTGAGGCTACCCGAAGAGGTAGCCGAAAACGGAGTCACCGACCCTCTGGTCGACGACGTCGACGCCGTTCGCCTCCTCGCGGGCGAACTTCACGGCCTGCTGCAGTTTCTCGACGCGGTCGAGGAGTTCATTGACGCGGCGGGCGGGAAGAGCACCGGAGAATTTCACGGTGGTCCAGTACCCGACGGGAATGTCCTCGTAATACACCTCGACCTGAGCGGGGTGCTTCTCGGTCGCCTCGGCCTTGACGTGGTTCCGCGGCACTTTCTTGGTGCGAAGGGTCCGTACGGGCTCCGTCTTCCAGGCGTCCGTGGACGGGTCCTGCACCCACGACTCCGAGGCGTCGAGAACGGGCAACTTCCGTACGAAGGTGTTGAGATCGACGAGCTGCTTCTCGAGGAAGAGCAGGTAGGAGACGGGTACGTCGGCGACAAGCACCCGCCCGTCCACCTTCACGTCGGCTCGGGCGGTGCAGTTGGCCCAGTCCTTGGTGGCGGTCACGTCGAACAGGCGGGTCAGGGTGGCCGCGGTGTCCCGCAGCACGTCCTCGGCCTGCACCTGAACGCGCGTCGACTCGGGCGGCAGCTGCTCACCCTCCTCGTCCTTCGGCTGGTAGGTACGCGAGATTCCGGCCAACAACGCGGGTTTCTGCAGCCCGTGGTGAGCGGCCGTCAGGTCCTGGTGCGCCTTGGACTTGATGCCCTTCTCGACTGCGATGATCTGATTGAGTTTCGCCACGACGAGGAAGGTAGCAGCGGCAACTCCGGTAATTCGAGCGATTATTCGCACCGCCATGCGGCCCCGGCGCCGGCCGGGATCACGGCCGGCAGGAGCAGGGGCGGCATGAGGGGGTGCAGCGCCGAGGAAGTGGCCGAATCGCCGACGACGGGACCGCCAGTGACGTATGAGGTTCTCGGCTGACCCACGACGGCAATGTGAGCCCGGCCGGGGTCACAGGGCTGCGAAGCGTGCCTCGGTCTCGGCGATCGCCCGGCGCAGTGCCTCGGGTTCCGCTCGCAGTGCCGCGAGAACATCGTCGAGCTGCCGTAGTCCGGCCCGCTCCAGCAGCCGCTTCTCGTTCGTCACCCACTCCCCCCGCCCCGCGAGCACGGCATGCCCCGTCTGCACGGCGGCGGTGGCGATGGCACCCGCGACCTCCGTCAGGCGGCCCGCCGGGGCGTGGTTGGCCCTGGCGTAGCGGAGGGTGGCCCGGGCGGTGCCGTGCCAGCGGCCGGCGGCGCAGGCGCGCAGCTTGTCGGGATACGCGGCGGGGCGCCGCAGTTCACCGCGGAGCACCTGGTTGATCGCCAGTTCGGCGACGACCAGGTAGCTCGGAATCCCCGCGAGATGGAACAGCAGCGGCTCCACCCGGAACCGCCCCTGCTCCGCCTCGGCCATCTCGTGTTCCACCACGTCGAGATCGCGGTAGTGGACGTCGACGCGCCGCCCGTCGATGGTCAGCCACGCGCCACCGTTGAACACACCGCCACCCCAGCCGCCGACCTCCGAGACCTCGCCCTCCCAGCCGAGGGCGCTGAGGTCGGCCGGGTCGAAGTGGCCGCGGTAGTAGACGGCCAGGTCCCAGTCACTGTCCGGCCGGTCGGTGCCCTGGGCGCGGGAACCACCGAGGGCGACCGCCCGGACCGTGGGAAGGGCCGCGAGGCGGCCGGCGACGGAGTCGAGGAAGGCGGAGTCGGTGAGGGCGGGCATGAAAACAAGGCTGGCGGGTGGGGATGGGGGGTGTCGAACAGTTATCCCGTCGCGTGTCCCGCTCGGTTGTGCGATGCCCCCGGCGACAGGTGCTTGCGCGGATCGCGGCGGCGCCAACCGAGGAGGGCGCGGAAAACCAGATGCGGAGCCCGGCCGCGGACCGGACCATCGGTGAGTCGTCCAACCTCGCCGCACCGCCACCCGCGTCCTCTTCGCCACCCACGTCGACCCCAGGAGTCGCCCCCGTGATCCGTCGTGTCACCGTCCCCGGACTCTTTCCGCCGCCCCGTTACTCCCACGCCTCCGTCGTCGAGGCAGGCACGCGGCTCGCGTTTCTCGCCGGGGCCGTGCCGCTCGATGCGGAGGGGACGTTGGTCGGTGAGGGGGACCCCGTGCGGCAGGCCGAGCAGGTGCTGGTGAATCTGGCGGAGCAACTGCGGGCGGTCGGGTCCGGCCTGGCGCATGTCGTGGCGACGGACGTGTACGTCGTCGCCGCCGAACCCGCCGTGCTGTCCGCCGTCTGGGAGGTCGTCGAGGCGTCCGGGCTCAGTGGGGGGCCGCACTCGTCGACACTGATCGGTGTGGCCTGCCTCGGCTACACCGGGCAACTCGTGGAGATCACCGCGACCGCCGTCGTACCGGACGGGGACGACCGCCCGTGACCCGCGCCGAACCATCCCGCCCCCTCCACGCCGACGTCGTCCTGCGGCGCGCCGCCGCCCCGGACGCCCGTGCCGCGGCCGACGTCTGGCTGTCTTCCTTCGCCGCCGCGCTGCCGACCGTCGTCAGCCCTCGGTCCGCCGACGAGGTGCGCGGCCACTTCCGGGACGTCGTGGTGCCCTTCCGGGAGACCTGGGTCGCGGACGCCGGGGGCGGGCACGGGATCGTCGGGGTCATGGTGCTCGCCGACGTCGAGCTGTCCCAGCTCTATCTCGCCCCCGACTGGCGTGGACACGGCCTCGGAGACCGGTTCGTCTCGCTGGCCAAGGAGCGCAGTCCGCTGGGGCTCACCCTGTGGACCTTCCAGGTCAACAAACCCGCCCACCGGTTCTACGAGCGCCACGGCTTCGTCGCCGTCGAGTACACGGACGGCGGCGGCAACGAGGAGCGGGAGCCGGATGTCCGGTACCTGTGGCGCCCCTGATCCGAGGCGCGCGAGCCCCGCACACGCCCCCGCTGGAAGCGACGCCTTCTACTGATCCTCACCTCCCGCCGAGCCGGCCGAGGGCAGCCGCTCCCGGATCTCGTCCATCACCGTCGAGTCCGTCAGTGTCGTGACGTCACCGAGGTCCCGTTTCTCGGCGACGTCCCGCAGCAGGCGGCGCGTGATCTTGCCGGAGCGGGTTCTGGGCAGTTCGGCGACCACCAGGATCTGCCGCGGCCGGGCGATCGGACCGATCTCCTTGGCGACGTGGGCGCGCGGCTCGGCCGCCACCTCGTCGGCACCGGCCTCCCCGGCCCCCGCCCCGCCCGCGTCCCCGCGCAGGATGACGAAGGCCGCGACGCCCTGCCCGGTCGTCGCGTCGGTGGCGCCGACCACGGCGGCCTCAGCGACCGTCGAATGGGAGCGGGTTCCCCGCCCGCGGATCCCTAGTCGTCGCCGCGGTTCCGGTACGCCCAGTCCGCCGCCCGCGCGGCGAGCGCCACGAGGTCAGGTTCCCCGGTGTCGCCGTCGAGGTGGCGGTACTCCACGGCCGTGAGAATGACGACCCGCTCCGGCAGACCCAGTTGATCGTAGAAGCCGCCCGCGAGGATGTCCGCGGCGGCCTCCCCAGCAGAGCGACCGGCGGCGTACCGGTCGTGGATCAAGGCCTCCAGTTCCCGAAGGTATGTGACATGGCACTGGACGTCCCGAGGCGTCATCACCGCCCCGTGCCCCGGCACCACGACCTCCGGCTGCAGCGCCAGAATCGCCTCGCAGGCGGCGACGACGTTGGTGAGCGGCCCGTTCCAGTGCACGGGATGGTCTCCCGCGAACAGAACATCCCCAGCGCACACGACCGCCCGCCCCGGGAAGTGAACGACGAGGTCACCGGCCGAGTGCGCGGGCCCCACCTCGATCAGCTCGGCCCGGACATCCCCCACGGTCAGCTCGTACCGCCCGGAGAAGGTGATGGTCGGAGGGATGGCCTCGACCCCCTCGTACCGATAGCGCCCGAAGTGCCGGCGCGCATACCACCCGAGCGGCTGGTCGGCCGGCGTCTGATGGGTCAGGAAGTGCATCTGCTGGGGCGACGGCTCATGACACAGATGCTCCGCCCCGGCCTTGGTGGCGATGATCTCGGCACCGGGAAAGCAACCGTTCCCGAATGTGTGGTCCCCATTGCCATGGGTGTTGACGATCGTCCGCACACCACCGGCAGCAGGCAAGAGGCAGCCGGCGGCAGCGACGAGAGCCTCGGTCATCACCCGGTCGTACGGGGTGTCGACGAGGGCCGCCTCCTCCCCCGAGGTGATCAGCAGACAGTTGGCGAAGCCCCAGGTCCCGGTGTGTGCCGGGGCCCACAGATGCAGCCCCTCGGCCACCGGGGCGAGTCCGTCAGGAAGGTTCATGCCGATCATTGTGCTGACCCACCCACGGCCGCCCACGCGCGGGAGCGGGTCGTGGCGGTGCGGCGCAGCCCGCCGCTTACGCGTCCTGGACGCCCCGAACCTGACGAGCAGGCGTCAAATCCGTCGGCGGCGGGCTCGCCGTACCGCCACGACCCCGACCCACGACGCACCTCAGGGGCGCGGGGAACTGCGCGAGAAACCCCCACGCACCCGCACCATTCATTCACCCCCCACTCCCCACGCCCCACACCCTCCGCTTGGGCACAGGCACCCCATAACTCCCCGCCCGACTCGTAGTCAGCCCCAGCCCCACCAATGACTCCGCCAGCTTCACCGCCGCCCCGACCCCGTCGACCACCGGCACCCCCAGCTTCTCGCTCACCACCCGCTGCAGCCCCGTCATCCCGGCGCACCCCAGCACCAGCACCTCGGCCCCCGCCTCCCGCGCCCGCTCGGCCGCCGACAGGAACGCCGCCTCCGTACGGTCGGCGTCACCGAGATCGAGCACCCCGAGCCCGGTCCCGACGACCGCCGCGCAGTTGCGTCCGACGCCCGCCAGCTCCAGGCTGTCCTCGATCTGGCCACAGGACCGCTCCAGCGTGGTGACGACCCCGTACCGCCGCCCCAGCAGACACGCCAGATGCGCCGCGGCCTCGGTGATGTCGACAACGGGCACGTCGACCAACTCCCGTACGCCTTCCCGCCCGTGCTCCCCGAACCCGGCCATGACGACCGCGTCATAGTCGGGCCCCTCGTACGTCCGCAGCAGATCGATGACGGCCGCGGCCGACAGATAGCTGTCCAGCCACCCCTCCGCGGACTCGGGCCCCCACCCCGGGGTGAGACCGAGCACGGCGGTGCCCGGGCCTGCCGCGGCCCGGGCACCTCGCACGATCTCCTCGGTCATCTCCTGCGTGGTGTTGCAGTTGGTGACGACGATCCGCACGTCTGTCAGACCTCCACCACAGCGGGCTCGGACGCCGGCTCGGACGCGCGCTCGGCCCGGCAGATCAGCAGGTACAGCCCGGCGGCGAGCGCCGTGCCGATGAACCATGAGTACGGGGCCACGTCGCTGAAGGTCTTCACCAGCGCGAGCACCGCGGCGACCCCGGCGGAGGGCAGGAAGGCCCACAGCGCCTTGGGGTTGACGCCCTTCTTGTAGTAGTAGCGCGAGCCGGGTCGGGCGTCGAAGAGTTCGTCGACGTTCACCCTGCCCCGCTTGACCCAGTAGTAGTCGACCATGATCACACCGAACAGCGGGCCCAGGAAGGCACCGAGTCCGCCGAGGAAGTAATTGACGACGGTGGGGTTGGAGAAGAGGTTCCAGGGGGTGACGACGAGCGCAGCGACCGTGCTGATCATGCCGCCGATCTTGAAGGTGATCTTCTGCGGCCAGACGTTGGCGAGGTCGTACGCCGGTGAGACGAAGTTGGCGACGATGTTGACGCCCATGGTGGCCACGGCGAAGGTGAAGGCCGCGATGACCAGGACCCAGGTGTTGCCGATCTTGGCGACGAGCTCCGCCGGGTCGGTGATGGCCGTACCGAACACCTTCAGCGAGCCGGCCGTTACGATCACCGAAACCACCACGAAGGCGGTGGAGTTGATGGGCAGGCCCCAGAAGTTGCCGCGCCGCACCGTCTTGTAGTCCGGCGCGAAGCGGGAGAAGTCGCAGAAGTTGAGCATCAGCGTGCCGTAGGTGGCGAGGATCAGCCCGATCGCGCCGAACCACTGCCGCCACTGCTCCCCCACCGAGACGGGATGCGGCGTCGAGGTCAGCGAGATGCCCCAGTCGGCCTTCCACAGCACCCACACCGCGAGCGCGATCATCACCAGCCAGATCGCGGGTCCGCAGAAGTCCTGGAACTTCCGTACCGATTCCATGCCCTGGCTGATGATCACTGCCTGGATCAGCCACAGGGAGACGAACGAGCACCACCCCAGCGCGTCGAGCCCCAGGAACGAGTGGTGCGTCCAGGATTCCAGCCCAGGCCAGGCGGCGAGCAGCATCACGTTCACCGCGACCGAGGCCAGGTAGGTCTGGATGCCGTACCACATGATGGCGATCACGGCCCGGATCAGGGCCGGGATGTTGGCGCCCCAGACGCCGAAGCTGATGCGGCTGACGACCGGGAAGGGCACGCCGTGCCGCTGGCCGATCCGGCCCATCCAGTTCATGCCGATGTAGATCAGCACGAAGCCGATGAGCAGGGCGGTGAAGACCTGCCAGACGTTCATGCCGAGGACCAGCAGTCCGGCGGCGAAGGTGTAGTTGCCGAGGTTGTGGACGTCGGACATCCACATGGCGAAGAGGTCGAAGACCTTCCAGTTGCGCTTCTCGGCGGGCGCGAGGTCTTCGTTGGTGAGCCGGGGATCGGGGACGAACGCTGGGGCGCCGGTGGCTTCGGCGCGGTCGGCGAGGGACACGGGGCCTCCATGGGCAAGGGGACGGAGGACGACAGCCGTTTGGTATACCAAACTGCCGACATGGTCCCGTCGTCAAGAGTTCGGACCGATGTCCCGCTTGTTAACGCTCGGTAAAAGCACCCCGGAGTCGGCGAAGATGGCTCCATGAGCTCCACGACGACGAAGATCGAACCTCTGGGCGCGGTCCGCGAGCGGGTCCTGGCGAGCCTGCGCCAGGAGATCATCTCCGGCCGGCTGGGCCCGGGCGACCGCCTGGTCGAGCGGGAGCTGGCCGAGCGCCTCGGCGTCTCCCGGGTACCGGTCCGCGAGGCGATCCGGGCCCTGGTCGCCGAGGGGTTCGTGCACTTCGAGACCCCGCGCCGCACGGTAGTGCGCCGGCTCACCCCGAACGACGTCCGGGAACTGTTCGAGCTGCGGGAGGCCCTGGAGGTGTACGCGGCCGGTCTCGCCGCCGCCAACGCGACCCCGGAGGACCTCGCCGAGGTCGAGTCACTGCTCGACCGCGCCGCCGCAGCGACCGAGGACGGCGACGCCGAGGCGATCACGGACATCAACAGCCGACTGCACGACCGGATCGTGGCGATGGCGGGCAACAGCCTGATCGTCGCCGCCCTGGAACCGGTCGCCGGACGGCTGCGCTGGATGACCCGCAGAAACGAGGAGTGGCCCCAACTCCTCATCGAGCACCGGGAGTTGTACGACGCCATCGCCTCCGGCGACCCGGAGCGCGCGCGGGCGCACGCACTGGCCCATGTGCGGACCAATTATCGCTCCACGGTCAGACATCTGTTCGGAGAGGCGGAGGCTTAGCAGCGGAGGCTTGGTCGGTCACCCGCGGGCGTACTTGTCCGTGGCCGCCACGAGCGCCTCCGCCATTGCGGGGGTGCCCGTGGTGTGGCCGACGTCGTCCACGATCACCAACTCGCTGCCGGGCCAGGCGTGGTGGAGCCGCCAGACGATGCCCAGCAGGTTGCCGAAGTCGAGGCTGCCCTGGACGAGGGTGCCGGGGATGCCCGCCAACTGCGGTGCGTCCCGCAGGACCACGCCCTCGTCGCCGCCCTCACCCAGGAAGTGGCCGTTACCCCAGTAGTGCGTGACGGTGCGGGCGAAGCCCATGCGGAACTCCGGGTCCTCGAACCGCTCGACGGACCGTGGCGGCGCGGGGATGATCGCCGTCTCCCAGTCGGTCCAGGCGCGCGCGGCCCGCTGCCGTGTCCCGGGGTCGGGCGACTCGAGGAGCCGGCTGTAGGCGGCGGCCAGGTTGCCGTCCCGTTCGTCTTCGGGCACCCCGGCCCGGAACCGCTCGAAGGCCTCGGGGAAGAACTGACCGAGTCCCCTGGTCAGCAGGGCCACTTCGGCGTCGGATCCGGTGGCGACCCCGGTCAGAACCAGTTCGCTCACCGCGTCGGGATGCTTCTGCGCGTACCGCAGTCCCAGCACGGACCCGAAGGACACGCCCCACACCAGCCACCGCTCGATCCCCAAGTGCCGCCGCAGCAGCTCCAGATCGGCGATGAGGTGGGCGGTCGTGTTGACGCTCATGTCGGTGTCGTACGCGCTCGCGGGCGGTGTGGAGCGTCCGGCACCGCGCTGGTCGAGGAGCACGATGCGGTAGAGAGCGGGGTCGAACAGGCGCCGGGGATACGGCCCGCAGCCGGAACCGGGGCCGCCGTGCAGCACGACCGCGGGCTTGCCATGGGGATTTCCGCAGGTCTCCCAGTACACGCGGTTGCCGTCGCCGACATCGAGCAGGCCGTGGTCGTACGGTTCGATCATGGGGTAGAGGGGCATCAGGGCACCGTAACGCTGCCCTGGTCATGCCCGCATGCTCATTTCACCGGCAGTCCCGCCGCCTCCCCCGCGGTGCGCAGGACCTCCCTCAGCATCTCGGGGGTGAGCTTGCCGGTGAAGGTGTTGCGCTGGCTGACGTGGAAGCAGCCGAAGAGGTCGAGGCCGTCGAGCGGCACCCGTGTGCCGTGCCCGAACACCGGTCGGGGCCGGGGTACGGTCCAGCCCGCCTCGGCGAACGCGGGCAGCGCGGCCTGCCAGCCGAAGGCGCCGAGGATCACGACCGTGCGCAGCGTCGGCCGCAGGAGCTTCAGTTCCTGGACGAGCCAGGGCCGGCAGGTGTCCCGTTCGCCGGGAGTGGGCTTGTTCTCGGGCGGGGCGCAGTGCACGGGCGCGGTGACCCGCACGCCGTGCAGGGCGAGGCCGTCGTCCGCCGAGACGGAGGTCGGCTGCGAGGCCAGCCCCACGTCGTACATGGCCTGGTACAGCACGTCGCCTGATCGGTCGCCGGTGAACATGCGGCCGGTGCGATTGCCTCCGTGGGCCGCCGGGGCGAGCCCGATGACCAGCAGCGAGGCGTCCGCGGGCCCGAAGCCGGGCACGGGGCGGGCCCAGTACGTCCAGTCCTGGAAGGCCGCCCGCCGGACCCGCCCGACCTCCTCGCGCCACTCCACCAGCCGGGGACACGCGCCGCATCCGGCGATCCGCTGATCAAGCTCGGCCAGACTGTCCATGTGTCAACGGTACGGCGGGGTCTCCGACCGGCCGACAGGGCACCCGGCGTCGACCACACGTGACTACGCCCAACCCCGACGGTCCGGCAGCGGCGTGAGCACGCCGGCCGGCGGGTTGGCGGACGGCACGAGCGCGTACGACGCCCGCAAGGCCCGACGGCTCACCACAGCGGCCGCCCTCCTTCCCTCCGGAACTCCGCAACGAGCGCACAAGGCGCCCGCAAGGGCCAACGGCCGCCGCGACCACTGTTCTCCCCTCCGAAGCCGCATGACCGGCCCGCCCACCCGTACCAGGGCGGAAAACCGCCGGGGGCGCGCGCGGCGGAGGACTAAGGTCGGGGGCATGGGTTTGGAAGGTGACGAGGTGAAGAGCGGGCCGGGTGACCCCGAGGAGGCGCCCGTGGCCGGCACTGCCGAGAGCGCGGCGGCCGACGATCCCAAGGTCGCCGCCGCGATCGCCGCCGCCGAGGCGGCCGGGCCGGCGAACGGCGAGAGCGTGCGCGTCGACAGCTGGATCTGGGCCGTACGCCTCATCAAGACCCGCTCGCTCGGCGCCACCGCCTGCAAGGGCGGGCACGTCCGTGTGAACGGGCAGAACGTGAAGCCCTCGCACACCCTCCGCGTCGGCGACGAGGTGCGGCTGCGCCACGAGGGCCGAGAGCGGATCGTGATCGTCAAGCGGTTGATCCGCAAGCGGGTGGGCGCTCCCGTGGCGGTTCAGTGCTATGTCGACAACTCCCCTCCCCCGCCGCCGCGCGAGGCCGTCGCCCCCATCGGCATCCGCGACCGCGGTGCGGGCCGCCCGACCAAGCGCGACCGGCGGGAGCTGGAGCGCCTGCGGGGCCTGATGGGCGGCTCCGGGCGGCCGGGCGGCCACTGACCCGGGCATGCGGAGGTGGCGTCCGGCCCTGACCGGACGCCACCTCCGTCGTCGGGGCTCAGGCCCGTCGTCGTACCAGACCCAGCAGATCCCTGGTGGAGCCGCGCCGCGCCCAGGCGATCAGGGCGAGCGGCACGATCAGGATCAGCGGGGTCGCGGCGTTCTCGCCATGGAAGACGATCATCTGGACGAAGAACGCGCCGACCATCAGCGCACTCAGCGCGATGGCGGCCACCGATTGCAGAGCCGGGACCAACAGGGCCACCGCACCGGCCAGTTCGAGCGCGCCGATGGTGTACATGCCCGCGCTGCCCCAGCCGATCTTGTCAAAGGCGTCCACGGCGTACTGGTTGCCGATCAGCTTGGGCAGGGCGCTCGCGACACCGTAGAAGAGGGCGAGCAGCACCTGCACGGTGCGCAGGGCGATCCGGGCGCGGCGACCACGGGTGGGGACGGCGGTGGGGGCGACGGAGGTGACGGGGACGGTGGTCTCGGACATGGTGTTCTCCTGTGGTGAGCGGTGCGTCTCGCTGTCACAGGGGTAGACCGGGGCCCTTGCCCGAACTCATCGGTGCCCGCGCCCTTTTCACAACGGGAACCAGCCGTGCCCGGTGTACCAGTGGCCGCCCGCCCGCAGATGGTCCCCGACGGCCCGCTCCAGGGCGCTGCGCCGGGGCAGGCTCTCCACGGGCAGCGTCGGATCGCCGAAGACGAACTCCACCGGGTCGGTGTCCGAGGGCTCCCGCTCCTCGCGGGCCAGGCGGAACCGGTCCTGGAAGCGGACGATGTTGGAGCCGGCCGGCAGGTAGTCCCGCAACTGCGGGTCCAGCAGCCAGGAGTGACAGGTCGCGACCCGGTACTTCTCCTCGGGGAAATGCCGGGCGAAGAACTCCGCCGCCAGCGCCAGCGAGCGGTCGCAGGCGGCCGGGGAGAACGGGCCGAGGAAGTCGGGGATGTGCAGGCTCAGACACGGCGTACCCGGACCGACGTCGAGCCCGGCCGCCGCGAGCGCCGTCCCGGTGCGCCGTCCGAGCCGGGTCCGCTCGAACTGCAGCCTGCCCAGCTGGTACAGCTCGCCGCGGAAGTGATGCCCGAACCACCACACCGCGTGCACGCCCGCCACGCCGTACCGCCGGCGGTGCACCGCCATGTGCCGGCCGAGGTCGGCGAGAGTGCGCCGGGAGACATCGTCGGGGATGCCCCGTCCGCGGTGGTAGGCCCGGGTGTACGGCAGCGCCGCCACGAAGACGTACACGGGGAAGCAGCGCTGCAGGGGACCCGAGGGCCAGTCGAGGTCGGGCAGATCCAGCTCGGTGCCGAGCTCCCCCAGCCCCTCGACGAGCTCCGCGACCGACGTCTGAAGCGCCTGCCGCAGCTCCGGGTCGTCGGTCACCCGGCGGCTCATCCGTACGAGGTCGCCGATGTCCTCATGGGGTACCGCGAGATCGAGCAGTACCTCGGCCAGTTCGTCCGCAGCCGGCAGCACGGGAACCCCCTTTGGTGAACGTCCGCATCGAAGAGTACGTTGCAAAGAGGAGTGGTGATCGGCGATGCGTACCGGCAGTGAACCCACGACCGCCCGCAGCGCACTGCGGGCGCGGTTCTGGCTGAGCGTGTGGGGGCTGATCTGGACGATCTTCGGCACGGCGGCGTTCGCACTGGCCGGGCGGCCGGGGTGGGCGGCCGCCTGCGGGGCGCTGTGGCTGGTGATCACCGTCGACATGGCGATCATCCTCAGACACATCCACCAGGGCCCCCACTACCAGCCGGGCCGTGACATCCCGCCGTATCGGCCGCCGGAGAGCCGGCCGCACTGACGGCTGTCCGGCGACGCCCGCATGGTCCGTCGGGCGGGCCCTGCCGGCCGGCTCACGCCGGATCGTCGAAGCGGGCCGCCTTCAGGAACTGGGGGTTGGGGTCCAGGGCGGCCGCCAGACGGAAGTGGCGTTTGGCCTGCTCGCCCCGGCCCTGGCGCTCGTAGGTGCGAGCCAGCGCGAAATGCGCGAACGCGTTGTCCGGTTCGCGCTCCAGGACGATGGTGAACTCCAGCTCCGCGGGCCGCAGTTGGGCGGCGGCGAAGAAGGCCCGCGCGCGCAGCAGCCGGGCGGCGGTGTTCTCGGGGTGGGCGGCGATCACCGGGTCGAGCAGCTTCACCGCGCCCCGCGGATCACGTGCGTTGAGCAACTGCTCGGCGGCACGGAAGTCGATGACATGCGTCTCCGGAGTACGTCCGGTCGAACCGCTGGTCTCGGGCACGGCACAGTCCTTCCCTCACTGGAGCGGTTCAACGCGCCTGAAGCACCCCGCTATTCCTGGGGCCGACGGGACGACCCCCCCCTGAGAATGGGCTCTTCGGACGAGGTCGGCCCACACGTCCTTCACCCGGCGCCGCAGTTCCTCGAGCGGTACGTCGTTGTCGATGACGACGTCCGCGATCTCCCGGCGTTCCTCCCGGCTCGCCTGGGCGGCCATGCGGGCCCGCGCGTCCTGCTCCGTCATGCCCCGCAGTCGTACCAGCCGGTCGAGCTGCGTCTCGGGACTGGCGTCGACGACGATCACGACGTCGTACAGCGGGGCGAGGCCGTTCTCGGCGAGGAGCGGCACGTCGTGCACGACCACCGCGTCCTCGGCGGCGGCCTGCTCCAGCTCCCGGGAGCGGGCGCCCACCAGGGGATGCACGATCGAGTTCAGCACGGCGAGTCTGTCCGGGTCGGCGAAGACGATCGAGCCGAGTCTGGGCCGGTCGAGGCTGCCGTCGGCGGTGAGCACGTCCTGGCCGAAGGCCTCGACGACCGCCGCCAGCCCGGGCGTCCCCGGCGCGACGACCTCGCGCGCGATGCGGTCCGCGTCGATCAGCACGGCGCCGCACGCGACGAGCAGCCGCGACACCTCGCTCTTACCGGCACCGATGCCCCCGGTCAGGCCGACTTTCAGCATGACCGAGAGCTTACGGCCCACCACTGACAACGCACCCCTCAGGTGTCAGTTGTCGCCCTCGCGCTCCGCCAGGAACTTCTCGAACTCCCGCCCGATCTCGTCCGCCGACGGGATGTCGACGGGCTCGGCGAGCATGTTGCCCCGGCTCTCGGCGCCCGCGACCGCGTCGTACTGGTTCTCCAGGCCGGTGACGAGGGAGGTGAGCTCCTCGTCGCCCTCCTGGACCTGGCGGTCGATCTCGGTCTGGGTGCGGTGCGCGTCCGTGCGCAGCGCGTGCGCGATGCCGGGCAGGACCAGCCCGGTGGCGGCCGTGACGGCTTCCAGCACCGTCAGCGCCGCGTCCGGATAAGGAGAGCGGGCGATGTAGTGGGGCACGTGCGCGGCGACGCCCAGGACGTCGTGGCCTGCCTCCATCAGCCGGTACTCGACCAGCGCCTCGGCGCTGCCGGGTACCTGCGCCTCGTCGAAGGGGCTGCGGTGGCCCGGGACCAGGTCGGTGCGGTTGCCGTGCGGGGTCAGGCCCACGGGACGGGTGTGCGGGACGCCCATTGGAATGCCGTTGAAGCTCACGGACAGGCGCACGCCGAGCCGCTCCACGATCTGCTGGACGGCCGCGGCGAAGCGCTCCCACTCCACGTCAGGCTCGGGCCCGGACAGCAGCAGGAAGGGCGCTCCGGTGGTGTCCTGCACGAGCCGCACGTCGATGGTGGGCTCCTCGTAGTCGGTCCACCGGTCGCGCTCGAAGGTCAGCAGCGGGCGGCGGGCACGGTAGTCCACGAGCCGGTCGTGGTCGAAGCGGGCGACGAGCTGGTGGGGCAGCGAGTCGAGCAGCCGGTCGACGATCTGGTCACCGGTCTCGCCCGCGTCGATGTATCCGTCGAAGTGGTAGAGCATGACAAGGCCGGCCGACTCCTGGGCGAGCGCCATGTCGACGACGGCGAGGCCCTTCGGCTCCCATGCGTACAAACCCTGCGGATCAAGCACTGTGACCGCTCCTCCTCGTGTTCATACGCTTCAACGCCCCCTGGACCAGGGACATTCCCACCGGCGCCCCTGATCAGCCGTCTCTTACGGGCTTTCATGACAAGGCGTACGGCGACGTCCCAGGTCAACGCTGAGGGGCCGCACCTCGAAAGGTACGGCCCCTCAGTCAAGAGCTACTGCTCAGTGGGCGTCAGCTCTGCCCACCCGCCAGCTTCTCCCGCAGCGCGGCGAGCGCCTCGTCCGAGGCCAGCGCGCCGGAGTTGTCCGGGCCCTCGGAGGAGTACGAACCGCCACCCGCGGCCGGAGCCGCACCCGCGGTGTCGCCGCCCTCGGCGGCAGCGGCGGCGTCGGCCTCGCGGCTCTTGATGACCTGCTGCTGGTGCTGCTCGAAGCGCTGCTGCGCCTCGGCGTACTGGGACTCCCACGCCTCGCGCTGGGTCTCGTAGCCCTCGAGCCAGTCGTTGGTCTCGGGGTCGAAGCCCTCGGGGTAGATGTAGTTGCCCTGGTCGTCGTAGGACGCGGCCATGCCGTACAGGGTCGGGTCGAACTCGACCGAGGCCGGGTCGGCACCGAAGGACTCGTTGGCCTGCTTCAGCGAGAGGCTGATGCGACGGCGCTCGAGGTCGATGTCGATGACCTTGACGAAGATCTCGTCGTTGACCTGGACGACCTGCTCCGGGATCTCCACGTGGCGCTCGGCCAGCTCGGAGATGTGGACCAGACCCTCGATGCCCTCGTCCACGCGGACGAACGCACCGAACGGAACCAGCTTGGTGACCTTGCCGGGCACGACCTGGCCGATCTGGTGCGTGCGGGCGAACTGCTGCCACGGGTCTTCCTGGGTCGCCTTCAGCGACAGGGAGACGCGCTCGCGGTCCATGTCGACGTCGAGGACCTCGACCGTGACCTCCTGGCCGACCTCGACGACCTCGGAGGGGTGGTCGATGTGCTTCCAGGACAGCTCGGAGACGTGGACCAGACCGTCGACGCCACCCAGGTCCACGAAGGCACCGAAGTTGACGATCGAGGAGACCACACCGGAACGGACCTGACCCTTCTGCAGGGTCGTGAGGAACGTCTGGCGGACCTCGGACTGGGTCTGCTCCAGCCAGGCGCGGCGGGACAGGACCACGTTGTTGCGGTTCTTGTCCAGCTCGATGATCTTCGCCTCGAGCTCCTTGCCCACGTAGGGCTGGAGGTCGCGGACGCGGCGCATCTCGACCAGGGAGGCCGGGAGGAAGCCACGGAGGCCGATGTCGAGGATGAGACCACCCTTGACGACCTCGATGACGGTACCGGTGACGATGCCGTCCTCTTCCTTGATCTTCTCGATGGTGCCCCAGGCACGCTCGTACTGGGCGCGCTTCTTCGAGAGGATCAGGCGGCCTTCCTTGTCCTCCTTCTGGAGGACCAGGGCCTCGATCTCGTCGCCGACGGCGACGACCTCGTTCGGGTCGACGTCGTGCTTGATCGAGAGTTCGCGGCTCGGGATGACACCTTCGGTCTTGTAACCGATGTCGAGCAGGACCTCGTCCCGGTCGACCTTCACGATGACGCCGTCGACGATGTCGCCGTCGTTGAAGTACTTGATCGTCTCGTCGATCGCGGCGAGGAAGGCTTCCTCGTTACCGATGTCGTTGACCGCTACCTGCGGGGTGGTGGCGGTGGTCTCGGTGCTGCTCGTCATGTGGGAAAGGGCTCCGGTACGGACATTGAAGTCGTAGGTACTGCTTACGCCGGGAGCCCGTTTCGCTCTGAAGAAGCCGGACAGCCAAGGAAGCGCCACAAAACCACTGGTGGCGCCTCGAGAACCGAGGGGACATACAACAGATGCGAGCGCAGCCTGCTACGTCTGAGGTGCGCAGGCCCGCAGCGCAACTTGTAGCATACGGGGGCGGCCAGGCAGGGTCAATGCGCGAAGGCGCACACCCGGGGCGGATCGCCCCATACCCGGCACAAGAACTGTCTCGCGAGGCCACGCAGGCCAGCGACACCCCTTCCGTGACACCCCGTGGGCGCCGGTCGGCAGGAAGAGCCCGCAGACTAATACGAGGGAGCCGATCATCCAAGAGCCCGTTTCTTCCGAGACCGAGTTCGAGCCGGAGGCCACCCGGCGCGCCACCGACGTCAGTGAGAGCGCCCGGGCCAACCGGGGCTGGTGGGACCGGAACGCGGACGAGTACCAGGTCGAGCACGGCACGTTCCTCGGCGACGACCGGTTCGTGTGGGGTCCCGAGGGGCTCGACGAGGTGGAGGCCGAGCTGCTCGGCCCGCCGGAGGACCTCAAGGGCAGGGACGTCCTGGAGATCGGCGCCGGCGCGGCGCAGTGCTCACGCTGGCTCGCCGCGCAGGGGGCGCGTCCGGTCGCCCTCGACATCTCCCACCGCCAGCTCCAGCACGCCCTGCGCATCGGCGGCTCGTTCCCGCTGGTGTGCGCCGACGCGGGGGCCCTTCCCTTCGCCGACGGCTCCTTCGACCTGGCGTGCTCGGCCTACGGGGCGCTGCCGTTCGTGGCCGATCCGGTGCTGGTCCTGAGGGAGGTCCGGCGGGTGTTGCGCCCGGGCGGGCGGTTCGTCTTCTCGGTCACCCATCCCGTTCGCTGGGCGTTCCCGGACGAGCCGGGCCCGGAGGGGCTGAGCGTGTCGGCCTCGTACTTCGACCGGACTCCGTACGTCGAGCAGGACGAGGAGGGCCGCGCGGTCTACGTGGAGCACCACAGGACGATCGGCGACCGGGTGCGGGACGTGGTGGCCGGCGGCTTCCGGCTGGTCGACCTGGTCGAGCCGGAGTGGCCGGCCTGGAACACCTCGGAGTGGGGCGGCTGGTCACCGCTGCGCGGGAACCTGATCCCGGGCACGGCGATCTTCGTCTGCGAGCGGGACTGACGCAAAAGCGGGACCGCCGGGACTCCCGGGACGCACGCGCGCGTGACGGCGTTTCCGGGAGCCGTACGACACTGGGGGCGTGATCCGTTACGACGCCCTGGACGCACTGCCGGTGCACAGCGCGCTGCCCGCCCTGCGTGACGCCCTGGACGGGCACGGTACGGCGGTGCTGGTGGCGCCTCCCGGCACCGGCAAGACGACCCTCGTGCCGCTCGCGCTCGCCGGGCTGCTCGGGGACGGGCCCGCGCGCCGGGTCGTCGTGGCCGAACCGCGCCGGATCGCCGCCCGGGCCGCGGCCCGGCGGATGGCGTGGCTGCTGGGCGAGAAGGTGGGTGCCGGCGTCGGTTACACCGTGCGCGGCGAGCGGGTCGTCGGTCGGCACGCGCGCGTGGAGGTCGTGACGACCGGTGTGCTGCTGCAGCGGCTGCAGCGGGACCAGGAGCTGGCCGGGGTGGACGTGGTCGTGCTCGACGAATGCCATGAGCGGCATCTGGACGCGGACACCACGGCCGCGTTCCTGTGGGACGTGCGGGAGACGCTCCGGCCGGAGCTGCGGCTGGTGGCCGCGTCGGCGACGACGGACGCGGAGGGGTGGGCGCGGATGCTGGGCGACGCGCCCGTGGTCGAGGCCGCCGGCACCGCCCACCCGGTGGAGGTGGTGTGGTCGCCTCCCGCCCGTCCGGTACGGCCGCCGCACGGCATGCAGGTGGATCCCGCGCTCCTGGCACATGTGGCGTCGACGGTGCGGCGGGCCCTGCGGGAGCGGGACGGGGATGTGCTGTGCTTCCTGCCGGGCGTGGGCGAGATCGCGCGCGTGGCGGGGCAGTTGGGGGATCTCGGCGCTGTCGAGGTGCTCCAGGTGCACGGTCGGGCCCCGGCGGCCGTGCAGGACGCGGTGCTGGCGCCGGGCGAACGGCGCCGGGTGGTGCTGGCGACCTCGGTCGCGGAGTCCTCCCTGACGGTGCCCGGGGTGCGGGTGGTCGTCGACTCGGGGCTGGCGCGGGAGCCCCGCGTGGACCACGCGCGCGGGTTGAGCGCGCTGACGACGGTGCGGGCCTCGCAGGCGGCCGGGCGGCAGCGGGCGGGGCGGGCCGGGCGTGAGGCGCCGGGGACGGTGTACCGGTGCTGGGCGGAGGCGGAGGACGCGCGTCTGCCGCGTTTCCCGGCGCCGGAGATCAAGGTGGCCGATCTGACGGCCTTCGCGCTTCAGGCGGCGTGCTGGGGCGACCCGGACGCCTCCGGGCTGGCGTTGCTGGATCCCCCGCCGGGCGGGGCGATGGCGGCGGCGCGGGCGGTACTGACGGCGGTCGGTGCGGTCGACGCCGACGGCCGGGCCACGGAGCGGGGCGTGGTGCTGGCCCGGCTGGGGGTTCATCCGCGGCTGGGGCGGGCGACGCTGGACACCTCCGGCGAGGGCGCCGGGGCGGTGGCCCTGCTCTCGGAGGAGCCACCGCGGGAGTACGGCGACGATCTGGCGACGGCACTGCGAACGGCTCGGCGCGGGGGCGACGCGTATGCCGGAAGGTGGCGTGCGGAGGCGCGCAGACTGCGAGCTCTGACGGCCGAGCTCACCAGCCCGGCGCGACCCGGGAACGAAGCCGCACGGGGCGCCGCCGCGCACGCGACTGCCGCCTCGGCCCCGTCCTGCCATGGCGCCCCTCCGACGGCCGCCGACCCGCCGCACGCAGCGGCCGCACACGGCACACCCGCGCCTGCGAGCCGCCCGATCGCCGGCTCCTCACCCGCCCCCGCCCCTTCCGGCGACGACTCGCTCGTCGGCGCCGTCGCCGCTCTCGCCTTCCCCGAGCGGGTCGCGAAGGCCGACGGTGGGTCGTATCTGATGGCGTCGGGGACGCGGGCCGAGCTCGGCGAGGGCAGTCCTCTGCGGGGTGCGCCCTGGATCGCCGTCGCGGTCGCTGATCGGCCCGTCGGCAAGGGGCACGCGCGTGTGCGGCTCGCCGCCGTGATCGACGAGGGCGTGGCCCGGCGCGCTGCCGCTCCCCTGCACTCCGAGGCCGAGGAGGTTCACTGGGCCGACGGGGACGTCGTGGCCCGGCGCGTCGAGCGGCTGGGGGCGATCGAGCTGGCGGTGCGGCCGCTCAGGGACGCCGACCCCGTCCTCGTACGCGCGGCGCTCGTGGAAGGGCTGCGGCAGGAAGGGCTCGGCCTGTTGCGGTGGTCGCCCGCCGCCGCCGTACTGCGCCAGCGGCTCGCCTTTCTGCACCTGCACCTCGGGCAGCCCTGGCCCGACGTGTCCGACGACGCGCTGCACGCGCGCGTGGACGAGTGGCTGGAGCCGGAGTTGGGGCGGGCCCGGCGCCGGGCCGACCTCGCCCGGATCGACGCGGGCCAGGGGTTGGGCCGTCTGCTGCCCTGGGCCTCGGGAGAGGCGGGGCGGCTGGACGAGTTGGCGCCCGAGCGGATCACCGTACCGAGTGGGTCCGGAATCCGGATCGACTACTCCGACCCGGAACGGCCCGTGCTCGCCGTGAAGTTGCAGGAGATGTTCGGACTGCACGAGTCGCCGGCGATCGCCGGGGTGCCGTTGCTGGTGCATCTGCTCTCCCCCGCCGGCCGGCCCGCCGCCGTCACCTCCGATCTCGCCTCCTTCTGGAAGGACGGTTACAAGGGAGTGCGTGCGGAGTTGCGCGGCCGGTACCCGAAGCATCCGTGGCCCGAGGACCCCGCCTCCGCCGAGCCGACCCGGCACACCAGCGCGCGCCTCAGGCGCTGACGGGTTCGGGTGCCTGCGCCGTGGCCGGTTCCGGGTCGCCCGGGCGGCGGCTGCGGGCCTCCAGCCACAGGGCGAGGGCCAGCAGCAGGGTGCCGAGGACGAGGAAGCCCCAGGGCAGGTACGACGTCATCAGCAGGACGAGGGTGCGGTTGGACTTGACCAGGGCGACGGTGTGCCTGATGTAGTCCTCGCGCATCTTCACGTGCCCGGCGAAGGCGGTCACCTTGTCGCGGCCGCCGAGCAGGGTGCCGCCGCGCAGCTCCTCCTTGTGGATCTCCTCGCCGTAGACGGGGGCGCCGGTGACCGGCTCGACCCAGAACCTGCGGACCGTGGTGTACCAGCGGGTGGTGCCGGTCTTGGCGACGGACTGGGGGGTGATGCCCTTGACCGGCATCACCTTGGGGAACCTCACCTGGGTCCAGGGGATGGTCTGCTCGAAGTAGTAGACCTTCAGGCCGCGGAAGTCCTGGGTGCCCCTGTAGTGGATGGGGTTGGTGGTGCGGGTCTGGGCGTCGAAGTACTCGTAGTCCCGTTTCTGCGTCAGGAACGGGAACTTGAACTCGATGCCGGTCCGCTTCACCGGGTCGCCGTCGACCATTTCGCCGGTCGCGTGGACCGGGGCCTGGCTGTGGGCGTCGAAGATGTAGCGCTCGGGGATCTGGGAGACCATCTTGCCGTCGGGTCCCTGGACGTAGGACAGGCCGTCCCAGACGACGACGTCCCGCCCTGCCGTCCGGTCGATCCGCTTCGCGGCTGCCACGTCGCCCTTGAGGGTCTGCACGATGGTGACCTTCGGGACGGTGCGCGCCTTCATGGTGCCGTAGTCGAGCAGTGTCGCGTTCCTCGCCTCCAGCACCACGGCCTGGTACTGGTTGGCCGGGATCTTGGCCAGGCGCGGGAAGGCGTACCAGCGCAGCAGTGGGGACAGGGCCGCGAAGAACACGGCGAAGGCGAGCAGGACCAGACTGGCCTTGCGGCGCATCTCGGCCTCCCGGGCGGACGGCTACGGGTGTGCGGGCACCGTCGTCAGCAGCGGTTTGGGGGACGTCTTTCCCGTCGGCGTCCCCATCGCGGTGATCGTGAGGACCAGCGCGAACGCGACGGCGAGACCGGTCGCGGCGGCGATCAGGGCGCGCATGCCTGCCTCCCGACGGACGGAACTGATACATCGTCAGGTCCGGCACCGTAGCAACGGGTGGCCGAGATGAGAACACGTTGCACACACAACGACGGCGGCCCCTCCGAGAGGGGACGCCGTCGTCGTCGTACGAAGGGCTACGCGCTCGGGCTCGCGGACGGGCTCGGCGAGGGGCTTGCCGAGGAGTCGGCCGCGGCCACGTTCAGCTGGACGTTGAGCGTCGCGCCGCCGGCGGTGGTGATGCGCAGGATGAAGGTGCCGGTGGTGTCGTCGGAGTACAGCTGTGGGAGCTTCAGCAGACCGTCGGCATCCGTCTGAAGGCCCGTCAGGGTGCGCACGGTCTTGCCGTCGGCGTCCTTGAAGTAGGGGCCCTTGTCGTCCTCGGTCGGATCGAGCACCGACTTGATGAGGGTGGCGGTGACACCGACCTTGTCGGCGACGGCGCCCTGGTAGGTGGCCTTCACCTCGACCTGGTCGGCGAACTGCCCGCCGGGGGTGCACGTCAGCGCGGTGTCGCTGGTGCGAACGAGGGTGTCCGCCACCCGCTCGGTGACGCTCGCCTTGTAGTCGACGCCGGTGACCGCGCGGCCCACGACGGTGGCCCGGACGGTGAAGTCGCCCGTCTTCTCGCCCGCCTGGAGTGCGGGTGCGACGGCCACGCCGGAGTCGTTGGTGACGACCGTGGCGACCGTCTCGCCGCCACTGAAGGCGGAGTCGGTCGTGCCGACGACGGTGAAGCGGACGCGGACCTTGGCGACGGCCTTGCCGGCCTTGGTCACGGCCTTGGTGCTGATCTTCTGGGTGAAGGCGTCCCCGGCCATCGCGGTGAGCTTCGCGGTGCCGGCGTCCGATAGCCGGTCCACCGTGTCGGTGGGGGTGGGCGACGGGCTGGAGGGGGTGCCCGGGGTGCCCGACGGCGGGGTGGGGCTCGGGGAACCGGTGCTCGGCGGCGTCGTCTTCCCGGGCTTCGTGGTCGTCGGCCTGGAATGGGTCTTCGACTTGTCGTCGCTGCTGTGCGACGGGAGCGTGCCCGTGCCGTCCGGGATCTCGTGGGTGCCCTTGCGGTAGTACTCCAGCCACGACAGGACCAGGTTCAGGTAGTCCTGCGAGCCGTTGTAGCTGAGGATCGCGCTGTTGAGGTTCGCCTGCTGGGACAGGTCCCAGTTGTTGCGGCACAGGTAGTGCGCGGCGGCGAGGGCCGCGTCGTAGACGTTGTTGGGGTCCTTGACCCCGTCGCCGTTGCCGTCCCGGCCCGCCCATGCCCAGGTCGAGGGGATGAACTGCATGGGGCCGACGGCCTGGTCGTACTGGCTGTTGCCGTCGTACCTGCCGCCGTCGGTGTCCTTGATCAGCGCGAAGCCGTTGCCGTCGAGCTGCGGGCCGAGGATCGGGGTGATGGTGGTGCCGTCGGCCGTGACCTCGCCTCCGCGGGCCTGACCCGACTCGACCTTGCCGATGGCGGCGAGCAGTTGCCAGGGCAGGTTGCAGCCGGGCTTGGCCTCCTTGAGGGACTGCTCGGCCTTCTTGTAGGCGTCGAGGACGGTCGCCGGGATACCGGCCTCCGCCGAGCCCTGCGCGACCGGGGTGCTGCCGGCGCTCGGCGAGGCGCTGGGGCTGGGGTTGGGGCTGTCGAGCGGCGGCAGGTCCGTGTAGTACCGCGAGTTTCCGGTGGCGGTGCCGCTGTCGGCGGTCGCTTCAGGGGTCGGCTGGGCGTCCGCGGCGGTCTGTCTGCCATGGTCGTCGACCGGCACCCCCGGAGCCTGGGACGCGGACAGTGCCGCCACCGCGACCGCTGCCACGGCCGTGGTCGCCGCGCCCTTGGCCAGCCGCCTGCCGAATTGCGCCGCCATAGAGTGAACCCCTCCCGTGGACGCCCGAGCGCCCGTCTTTTGTCTGTGTCCTCGCCCTGTTGTGACGAGCGACCCACGGTGCTGGTTGCCCGCTCCGGGCTGTGACCCAGGCGACCCTACGACAACTTGCTTTCCAGGTGCACCCGTTCGTGCCCGGTTTTCACCAGTTGGCCATGTGGGGTTTGACCGGAACGGAGCCCGCATACTGGACCCTTCCGATCAACGTCGCCGCCGAGGAGGCCCGTTGCCGTTCACCCTGAGCCACGCGGCGGCGGTTCTGCCCGCCGTGCGCGCCGACGGAAGCGGGCGGGGACGACTGGTTCCGGCCGTTCTCGTGGCCGGTTCCTTCGCGCCCGACATGACCTACTTCGCGGCGAGTGTCGTTTCCGGAGGTATGGAGTTCGGGACGGTCACCCATTCCCTGCCCGGTGTCCTCACCGTCGACGTGCTGATCGCCTGGGCGTTGGTGGGGCTCTGGCTGCTGGTGCGCGAACCCCTGGTGGCGCTGCTGCCACGGGCCCGGCAACCGCGCCCGGCCGCGCTGCTGCGCTGCGGGGCGCCACGCGCGCTGGTACGGCCGTCGGCGGTGGCCCGGTGGTACGGGTCGGCGGTGCTGGGCGCGCTGACGCATGTCGTGTGGGACGGGTTCACCCATCACGACCGGTTCGGGACACGGCTGTTCCCCGCGCTGAACGACATGGTCGCGGGCTTTCCCCTGTTCTGGTACCTGCAGTACGGCTCTTCCGTGCTCGCCCTGGTGGTGACCACCGGGTGGCTGGTCCGGGCACTGCGACGGGCACCGGCGACTCCGGCCCCGTCCGCGATTCCCGTGCTGTCGGCGCGGGACCGGTGGTGGGCCCTCCTGGTCGTCGGCGGATGCGCCGGGGTCGGGGCGGTGGAGCGGGCGGCACGCTGGTGGGCGTACTGGGGGTCCACGGCGAAGCCCTGGGAGCTGATCCCGGCGGTCTGCTTCGGAGCGGGCGCGGGCCTGGTGCCGGGCCTGCTGCTGTACGTCGTCGGAGTACGGGTCTGGCGCCCGGCCCCGGAACTCGGCGGACCGGAGCACGTCAGCGCGGAACGGAGCCGTTCCGCCGGTCGGTGAGGGGTCGGGCGGGGCACTCCGGTCGGCCGGTGACGCCGCCGGCGGCGCCGCGCCGACCGACACGGCCCGCACCTCGCCTACCGCCCGACCGCCCGCGGAAACCGCGCCGCCGTCCGCTCCGGCGGTGCGCGGCTCAGCGCCGAGCCTGGCCGTCCGGCCGGTGACGTAGCAGGCGGGCCGTGCCGATCGACACGGCCCGGACCTCGCCTACCGCCCGGCCACCCGGCAGCCCGGCCGCTCGCGGAAACCGAGCCGTCGTCCGCTCCGGCGGTGCGTGGCTCAGCGCCGAACCGGGCCGTCCGGCCGGTCGGTGAGGGGGCCGGCTGGCACGACGAACACAGGGAAGGTGCGGGCACGGCGGCCGCGGCGGAGGAGGCGGACGGCGGCGCGCCGGGCGCGGACGGCGCACCCGGCCGCGTAACTGCGGCCCAGGCCGGCCCACAGCCGCCACAGGGGCGGTTCGCCGGGAGTGGCGAGCCTGCGGCGGAGGCCGGCGGCTGTGCGGCGTGCCGTGCGGCGCAGGGTCGTGACCAGGTCGGCCGGGATGCGGGCGGTGCTCGCGGTGGCGGCGTGGGCCGGCACCGGGGCGGGGGGCACGACGGGCACCGGTGCGGCACCCTGCGCTCCCGCCGGGCGGCGGTGGAGCATGCGTATACCCATGCCCGCATCCTTACGGGACCCGGGGGCCGGGGGCGTGCTGACGGGGGCCACGTGAGTGACCGTGCCGTGAGCCGTGGGGCTCGTCGCAGCGCGACCTCACGACGACGAACCCCCTGCTCGGCCGCCGCAGGCTAGTGCGCCGCCGACTCCCAGTCCGGGCCCGCGCCCACCGAGACGCCCAGCGGGACGTTCAGGTGGACGGCGTCGGACATCTCGCGGCGGACGATCTCCTCCGTGGCCGCGCGCTCGCCGGGGGCGATCTCCAGGACGATTTCGTCATGGACCTGCAGCAGCATGCGGGACTTCAGACCGGCCTCGCGCAGCGCGTCGTCCACCTTCAGCATGGCGATCTTGACGATGTCCGCCGCCGTGCCCTGGATCGGCGCGTTGAGGGCCATCCGCTCGGCGGCCTCACGGCGCTGCCGGTTGTCGCTGTTGAGGTCGGGCAGATAGCGGCGGCGGCCGAAGAGGGTCGCCGTGTATCCCGTCGCCCGCGCCTCGTCGACCGCCCGGCGCAGATAGTCCCGGACGCCGCCGAAGCGCTCGAAGTACGCGTCCATCAGGGCCCGCGCCTCACCCGCGTCGATATTCAGCTGCTGGGACAGGCCGAAGGCCGACAGCCCGTACGCCAGGCCGTACGACATCGCCTTGATCTTGCGGCGCATCTCCGCGTCGACCGCGCCGGGCTCGACGGCGAACACCTGCGAGGCGGCCGTGGTGTGCAGGTCCTCGCCGGAGGTGAACGCCTCGATGAGGCCCGCGTCCTCGGAGAGGTGCGCCATCACCCGCAGCTCGATCTGGCTGTAGTCGGCGGTCATCAGCGACTCGAAGCCGTCGCCCACCACGAAGCCGCGGCGGATCGCGCGGCCCTCGTCGGTGCGGACCGGGATGTTCTGCAGGTTGGGGTCGGTGGAGGACAGCCGGCCGGTCGCGGCGACGGTCTGGTTGAAGGTGGTGTGGATCCGGCCGTCCGTCGCGACGGTCTTGATCAGGCCCTCGACGGTGACCCGGAGCTTGGCCTGCTCGCGGTGGCGGAGCATGATCACCGGCAGCTCGTTGTCCGTCTGGGTGGCCAGCCAGGCCAGCGCGTCGGCGTCCGTGGTGTAGCCGGTCTTGGTCCGCTTCGTCTTCGGCAGGGCCAGCTCGCCGAAGAGGACTTCCTGGAGCTGCTTGGGAGAGCCGAGGTTGAACTCGTGCCCGGCCGCCGCGTGCGCCTCCTTCACCGCCTGCTGGACGGCCCCGGCGAACATCTGCTCCATGGCCTCCAGATGGGCCCGGTCGGCGGCGATGCCGTGCCGCTCCATCCGGGCCAGCAGGGCGGAGGTGGGCAGCTCCATGTCCCGCAGCAGGTCCGCGGCGCCGACCTCCTGGAGCCTGCCCTCGAAGGCCTCGCCCAGGTCGAGGACGGCGCGGGCCTGGACCATCAGGGCCTCGGCCTCGGCGCCGTCGTCCGTGCCGAACGCCAGCTGGCCGTCGGCCGCCGCGGCGGGGGCCAGCTCGCGGTGCAGGTACTCGAGCGAGAGGGCGTCCAGGTCGAAGGAGCGGCGGCCCGGCTTGACCAGGTAGGCGGCGAGGGCGGTGTCCATGGAGACGCCGTCGACGCTCCAGCCGTGCTCGGCGAAGACGCGCATCGCGCCCTTGGCGTTGTGGAAGACCTTCGGCCTGCCGGCGTCGGCCAGCCACGCGGCGAAGGCCGTCTCGTCCGCCTCGTCCAGTTGGGAGGGGTCGAACCAGGCGGCCGGCCCCGCGGGCGCGGCGAGCGCGACCTCGGCCACCGAGCCGGTGCCGAGCGCCCAGGTGTCGACGGTGGCCACGCCGAGCGTGCCGGTGCCGTGCTCGGCGAGCCAGGGGGCGAGCTCTCCGGTGCCGAGGACCGTGCCGTCCAGCTCCACGCCGTCCGTCGTGATCGGGGTCGACTCGGCCTCCTCGGCGCCCGGGTCGACGGCGAACAGGCGCTCACGCAGGGATGGGTTACGGATCTCCAGGGTGTCCAGGATCATCGCGACGGCCTTGCGGTCGTACGCGGGGCGCTCCAGGTCGGTGACCGCCTTGGGCAGCTGGACCTGCCGCTCCAGCTCGGTCAGCCGGCGGTTGAGCTTGACGGCCTCCAGGTGGTCGCGGAGGTTCTGGCCGGCCTTGCCCTTGACCTCGTCGACGCGCTCGACCAGCTCGGCGAAGGAGCCGAACTGGTTGATCCACTTCGCCGCCGTCTTCTCGCCGACTCCGGGGATGCCCGGCAGGTTGTCGGACGGATCGCCGCGCAGGGCCGCGAAGTCGGGGTACTGGGCGGGCGTCAACCCGTACTTCTCGAAGACCTTCTCCGGGGTGAACCGGGTCAGCTCCGAGACGCCCTTCGTCGGGTACAGCACCGTGGTGTGCTCGGAGACCAGCTGGAAGGAATCGCGGTCGCCGGTGACGATCAGCACCTCGAAGCCCTCGGCCTCGGCCTGGGTGGCAAGAGTGGCGATGACGTCGTCGGCCTCGAAGCCGTCGACGGCGAACCGGGAGACGTGCATCGCGTCCAGCAGCTCGCCGATCAGCTCGACCTGGCCCTTGAACTCGTCCGGGGTCTTGGAGCGGTTCGCCTTGTACTCCGTGAACTCCTCGGAGCGCCAGGTCTTGCGGGAGACGTCGAAGGCCACCGCGAAGTGCGTGGGCTCCTCGTCACGCAGGGTGTTGGCCAGCATCGACGCGAAGCCGTAGATCGCGTTCGTCGGCTGGCCCGTCGCCGTCGTGAAGTTCTCCGCGGGCAGCGCGAAGAACGCGCGGTACGCCAGCGAGTGCCCGTCCATGAGCATGAGGCGGGGGCGGTCGCCGCCGGGGGACGTCTCGGTCTTCTTCGATGCTGTCTCTGCCACGTCCCCGATCCTGCCACGCCCCACTGACAGTCGGCCGCCATCGACGGTCACGACATGGACTGTGTTGCCTCTTCCGCAACTGTTGTCCAGTGCGCAACCATTGCTGCTGTCCTCGGCAAACCCGGCGGCCTCGTTGTCGCCGGTGCGTGCGAGGATCGGATGTGTAGGGCACGGGTGCCGGTGAAGGAGACTCAGCGATGGCAACAAAGCCGCCCAAGGGCGATCCGGTTCAGGACGCGCCGCAGGTCGCCGAGCCGAAGCACGCGGCGGCCGGCCTGCCCGCCATCGGGCACACGCTGCGCATCGCCCAGCGGCAGATGGGCGTGAAGCGCACCGCGCTGACCCTGCTGCGGGTCAATCAGAAGGACGGCTTCGACTGCCCCGGCTGCGCCTGGCCGGAGCCGGAGCACCGGCACACGGCGGAGTTCTGCGAGAACGGCGCCAAGGCGGTGGCCGAGGAGGCCACCCTGCGCCGGGTCACCCCCGAGTTCTTCGCCGCGCACACCGTCGCCGACCTCGCGGCCCGCAGCGGCTACTGGCTGGGCCAGCAGGGACGCCTCACGCACCCCATGTACCTCCCCGAGGGAGGCGACCGCTACGAGCCGGTGAGCTGGGAGCGCGCCTTCGACATCATCGCCGAGGAGATCACCCGGCTGTCCTCCCCGGACGAGGCCGTCTTCTACACCTCGGGGCGCACCAGCAACGAAGCGGCCTTCCTCTACCAGCTGTTCGCGCGCGAGCTGGGCACCAACAACCTGCCCGACTGCTCGAACATGTGCCACGAGTCGTCCGGCTCGGCCCTGTCGGAGACGATCGGCATCGGCAAGGGCAGCGTTCTGCTGGAGGACCTCTACAAGGCCGACCTGATCATCGTGGCCGGGCAGAACCCGGGCACGAACCACCCGCGCATGCTCTCCGCCCTGGAGAAGGCGAAGGCGGGCGGGGCGCGGATCGTCAGCGTCAACCCGCTGCCCGAGGCGGGTCTGGAGCGGTTCAAGAATCCCCAGACCCCGCAGGGCATGCTCAGGGGCGCCGCCCTCACCGACCTGTTCCTGCAGATCCGCATCGGCGGCGACCAGGCCCTCTTCCGCCTCCTGAACAAGCTGATCCTCGAGACGGACGGCGCGGTCGACGAGGAGTTCGTGCGCGAACACACCCACGGCTACGAGGAGTTCGCCGCCGCGGCCAAGGCCGCCGACTGGGACGAGACGCTCGCCGCGACCGGCCTCACGCGCGCGGAGATCGAAAAGACCCTGGACATGGTGCTCGCCTCGAAGCGCACGATCGTGTGCTGGGCGATGGGCCTGACCCAGCACAAGCACTCCGTGCCGACCATCCGCGAGGTGGTCAACTTCCTGCTCCTGCGCGGCAACATCGGCCGCCCCGGCGCGGGCGTGTGCCCGGTGCGCGGCCACTCGAACGTGCAGGGCGACCGCACCATGGGCATCTTCGAGCGGCCCGCGCCCGCCTTCCTCGACGCCCTGGAGCAGGAGTTCGGCTTCGCGCCCCCGCGCGAGCACGGCTTCGACGTCGTACGGGCCATCCGCGCGCTGCGGGACGGCGAGGCGAAGGTGTTCTTCGCCATGGGCGGCAACTTCGTGGCCGCCACTCCCGACACCGAGGTCACGGAAGCCGCCATGCGCCGCGCCCGCCTCACCGTGCACGTGTCGACCAAGCTGAACCGCTCGCACGCCGTCACGGGCGCGCGTGCGCTGATCCTGCCGACCCTGGGCCGCACCGAGCGCGATCTCCAGGGCAGTGGCGAGCAGTTCGTGACCGTCGAGGACTCCATGGGCATGGTGCACGCCTCCCGCGGCCGCCTGGAGCCCGCGGGCCGGGAACTGCTGTCCGAGCCGGCCATCGTCTGCCGGCTGGCACGCCGCGTGCTGGGCGAGAGCAGCGTGGTGCCGTGGGAGGAGTTCGAGAAGGACTACGCCACGATCCGCGACCGCATCGCGCGGGTGGTGCCCGGCTTCGAGGACTTCAACGCGCGCGTGGCCCGCCCCGGCGGCTTCGCCCTCCCGCACGCCCCTCGCGACGAGCGCCGCTTCCCGACGAAGACCGGCAAGGCCAACTTCACCGCGGCCCCCGTGGAGTACCCGCAGCTGCCCGAGGGCCGGCTGCTGCTGCAGACCCTGCGCTCGCACGACCAGTACAACACCACGATCTACGGCCTCGACGACCGCTACCGGGGCATCAGGAACGGCCGCCGGGTGGTGCTGGTCAACCCCGAGGACGCGCGGCGGCTGGGAGTGGCCGACGGGTCGTACGTCGACCTGGTCAGCGAGTGGAAGGACGGGGTGGAGCGGCGGGCGCCCGGTTTCCGGATCGTGCACTACCCGACGGCACGCGGCTGCGCGGCCGCCTACTACCCGGAGACCAACGTCCTGGTCCCGCTGGACCACACCGCCGACACCAGCAACACCCCGGCCAGCAAGTCCGTCGTCGTACGTCTGGAACAATCGGCAACCGACTGAGCGTTTGCTCAGTCGGCTTGCACGACTGATCACGACGAACGGAGCCTGGCCCATGGGCGAGCAGCAGCACGTGACGTTCCCGCAAGAGGTCATCGACGAGTACGCGGCACTCGGCGTCGACCTCCCCGCGCTGTTCTCCGCCGGACACCTCGGCACCCGGATGGGCGTCCAGATCGTCGAGGCCTCCGCCGACCGCGTCGTCGGCACGATGCCCGTCGAGGGCAACACCCAGCCCTACGGCCTGCTGCACGGCGGCGCGTCCGCCGTGCTCGCCGAGACACTGGGCTCGGTCGGCTCGATGCTGCACGCGGGCAGTTCCAAGCTCGCGGTCGGCGTCGACCTGAACTGCACCCACCACCGGGGCGCGCGCTCCGGCCTGGTCACCGGCGTGGCCACCCCGCTGCACCGGGGCCGCTCGACGGCCACGTACGAGATCGTGATCAGCGACGAGGAGGGCCGGCGGGTGTGCAGCGCCCGGCTGACCTGCCTGCTGCGGGACGTCCGCCCGGGCGACGGGGCACCCGTGGGCGCCACCGGCTGACCGGGCGAGGGCGGTACCGGCCGGCCCGGTCACCGTCGGCACCTTTCCCGGCCCACCCCGCTCACCTACCGTTCTCCCATGAGGCTGCGGTCATGAGCGGCACAGGGCCGGTCGAACCCGTCGGGCCGGCCGAGACGGGCGACGTCCACGACGTGATCGGCGCCGACCCGCCCCGCCTCGGCGATCAGGCACTCGACCACTGGCGCGCCCTGTCACCGCGCGTCCGGATAGCCGCCCTCGCGGCCGCCGCCCTCACCGCGGCCGGCCTCGCCGCCGTGCTCCTGGCCCCCGGCGCCGGCCCCGACCGGGCCGTCCCGGCCGCCGCCCCGGTCCCCTTCCCGGCGAACGTCACCGGCTGGCACTACCTCGGCCCCGCCACGCCCCCGGGCCCCCGCAGCGGCCTGTTCCGCTTCGCGGTCCGGGTCGACAGCGGGCCGCCCGTCACCCTGTCCGTCGTCGACGCCGCCTTCGCCGGACTCGACGCACGGGTCACGCCGAAACCCTCCTTCACCGTCCCCGCGGGCACCACACGGCGGGTCACGGTGAGGATTTCCGTGACCGACTGCTCCGGCCTCCCGCTCGACGCCGACCTACCATTTCTTGACGTAACGCTCCGTAACACGCGCGCAATACAACACCACAGCTTCATCTTCGACGGCGCGTACTCCCAAGACCTTTCCACGATGCTTCACAAGGCCTGCGACCACTCCCCCGCCCCGCTGCCCTCACGGCCAAGCGGAAGTGCAGGTTCTCAGAATGCGGACTGAACGGAAATTCCGCCAAAACGGCTGAGAGTCCCCTTCCCCCGACCCCTGCGTGCACCACGTCATAACAAGAAAGTCACAAGCCAGCGCACAGCGATGCTCATGCCTACAGACCGGGCTTAGAGTCACGGCCAGTCACCGCTCCATCGGGAGTTCGGTACATGCGCGGCACCAGTCGCCCCCCACAGGGGCGGAGGTACTGCGGAAAGGACTGATTGTGCGTAAGCGTTCCTTGGTGATTCTGACCTCCGTCCTGACCACCGGAGCTCTGACCCTCACCGCCTGCGGCTCCCGGGACAACGGCAACAAAAGCGGTGGCAGCAGCTCCGGCACCACGCTGACCATCGGCGTCGACGCGCCGCTGTCCGGTGAGAACTCCACCACTGGTCTCGGCATCCAGTACGGCGTTCAGATCGCCGTCGACGACGCCAACAAGAACAACTGGGTCCCGGGCGTCAAGTTCAAGGTCAAGGCCCTGGACGACAAGGCCCAGCCCGCCACCGGCCAGTCCAACGCCACGGCCCTGGTCGGCGACGCCTCCGTCGTCGGCGCCGTCGGCCCGCTGAACTCCGGCGTCGCCCAGTCCATGCAGCAGGTGTTCAACTCGGCCAACATGGTCGAGATCTCCCCCTCGAACACCAACCCGACCCTGACCCAGGGCAAGGACTGGCAGACGAGCAAGTCGCGGCCGTACAAGACGTACTTCCGCACCGCGACCACGGACGCGCTGCAGGGCAGCTTCGCCGCCGACTACGCCTGGAACGGCCTCAAGAAGAAGAAGGCCTTCATCGTCGACGACAAGCAGACCTACGGCGCCGGCCTCGCCGGCATCTTCAACGGCGCGTTCAAGAAGCTGGGCGGCACCGTCGCCGGCACCGACCACGTCAACACCGGCGACACCGACTTCGGCTCCCTCGTCACCAAGATCAAGGCCTCCGGCGCCGACATGGTCTACTACGGCGGCCAGTACGACGAGTCCGAGAAGATCACGAAGCAGCTCAAGGGCGCCAAGGTCAACATCCCGCTCATGGGCGGCGACGGCATGTACGCCACCACCTACATCCAGACCGCCGGCAAGGCCGCCGAGGGTGACCTCGCCACCTCCGTCGGCGTCCCCGCGGACACCCTGCCCGCGGCCAAGAGCTTCATCGACACCTACAAGTCCAAGGGCTACAAGGGTGACTACGGCGCCTACGGCGCCTACTCCTACGACGCCGCCACCGCCATCATCAAGGCCGTGAAGGCCGTCAAGGACGCCAACGGCGGCAAGCTGCCCGCCAGCGACCAACTGCGCTCCAAGGTCGTCGACGCCGTCCAGAAGTCGAGCTTCGACGGCATCACCGGCAAGGTCTCCTTCGACCAGTACGGAGACACCACGAACAAGCAGCTGACCGTGTACCAGGTCAAGGGCGGCAAGTGGGTCGCCGTGAAGACCGGCACGTTCAACGGCTGATCTTCAGCGGCTGACCCCAGCCCCGGAAACACCGCACCACGGGCCGCGCGGAAGGAGGACCCCGACCGCGCGGCCCGTTCTCACATCCACTCCAGGCACACGACCAGTGCATACGACCACCAGCGACATGGAGGCCATGCGGTGCACACTCTGCCGCAGCAGCTGGCCAACGGGCTGCTCCTAGGCTCGATGTACGGGCTGATCGCCATCGGCTACACGATGGTGTACGGCATCGTCCAGCTCATCAACTTCGCACACGGCGAGATCTTCATGACCGGGGCGTTCGGCGCCCTCACGGTCTACGCCTACATCCTGCCCGACGGCACCTCGATGTGGGCCGCAGTCCCCCTCATGCTGATCGGTGGTGGCATCGTCTCCGTCCTCGTCGCGGTCGGGGCCGAACGATTCGCCTATCGGCCGCTACGGCAAGCACCACGCCTCGCGCCCCTCATCACGGCCATCGGCCTCTCCCTGACCCTCCAGGAACTGGTCCGCAACTTCTACCCCGGCGCCGACAAGTCCCGCGCCTTCCCCAGCCTGGACGCCACCCACAGCATCGGCTCCGTCGACATCACCGACGCCGACATCTTCCTGGTCTGCGCGGCCATCGTCTGCATGTCCTCCCTCGCCTGGTTCGTCCGCAAGTCCCGCACCGGCCGCGCCATGCAGGCCACCGCCCAGGACCCGGACACCGCGCAGCTCATGGGCATCGACACCAACCGCATCATCGTCGTCGCCTTCGCCATCGGCGGCTTCTTCGCCGCCGTCGCCGCGGTCTCGTTCGGCCTGAAATACGGCAACATCGACTACCGCATGGGCTTCCTGATGGGCCTCAAGGCCTTCACCGCGGCCGTCATGGGCGGTATCGGCAACATCTACGGCGCCATGCTCGGCGGCGTCGTCCTCGGCATCGCCGAAACCCTCGCCTCCGCCTACATCAGCGACATCCCCGGCATGCAGCAGCTCGGCGGCCAGAGCTGGGCCAACGTCTGGGCCTTCGTACTCCTCATCCTCGTGCTCCTGTTCAGGCCACAAGGCCTGCTGGGCGAGCGCGTCGCGGACAGGGCGTGATGACATGACCGAGACCAAGACCCCCGCCACCCCGCCCTCGGACGCCACCCCCACGACCGCGACCCGCGGCCTCATCGGCCTGCCCCTGCCGGCCGCCCGCGCCCTGCTGCTGCTCGGCGGCATCGCCACCGCGGCCTCCGCCTTCCTCGCCTGGACCTGGACCAGCGACTTCCCCGGCGACCTCACCGTCTACGGCTACCCCGGCGGCCTGCAGTGGATGACCTTCGTCGCCGGCGTCCTCACCGCCGTCTTCGCGCTCGCCTCCTACGGCGTCCGCGGCCTGCGCTGGCTGCTGCCCGCCCGCAACAACGCGCCCCTGGTCCTGACCGCCCTCGGCGGCTTCGGCGTCACCTGGTTCACCGCCATCGAGATCGCCGCCAAACTCGGCGGCCTCGCCAACTGGGAACCCGGCACCTACATCGCCATCGTCGCCTCGCTCATCCCCGTCATCGGCGCCTTCGCCCTCCCGCAGGAAGCCGGCGACACGACCAAGGAGACCCTCAAGGCGTACATCGCCAAGCCCGACGCGATCCCCGCGCCACAACCCGTCTCCCCCTGGATCCAGCGCCTGATCATCACCATCGTGGCCGCCCTCGGCCTCGGCGTCTTCGCCTACGGCATCGACACCCAGTACGGCGAGATCTTCATCGGCTTCCTCATCGTCCTCATCTTCGCCGTCTGGGCACTGCACACCGCCGGTCTCCTCGACCGCTTCTCCGCCATGGTCGCCGAGAACCGCAGCTTCACCCTCGCCATGGGCTTCGCCGCCGCGATCGCCTTCCCCCTCACCCAGACCGACGACCACTACGCCAACATCGGCGTCAACATCCTGATCTTCGGCACCGTCGCCCTGGGTCTGAACATCGTCGTCGGCCTCGCCGGCCTCCTCGACCTCGGCTACGTCGCCTTCCTCGGAGTCGGCGCCTACACCGCGGCCCTGGTCTCCGGCTCCGAGTTCTCCCGCTTCTCCGGCGTCCAGTTCCCCTTCTGGGCCGCCGCCCTCGCCGGCGCCGCCGCCTCCCTCATCTTCGGCGTGCTCATCGGCGCGCCCACCCTGCGGCTGCGCGGCGACTACCTGGCCATCGTGACCCTCGGCTTCGGAGAGATCTTCCGCCTCGCCGTCAACAACATGGACGGCGTCTCCGGCCCCGACATCACCAACGGCCCCAACGGCATCCCCTCCATCCCCGACCTGAAGTTCTTCGGCTTCAACTTCGGCGAGGCCCACGACCTCGGCAGCTTCACCATCGGCCGGTTCGCCAACTACTACCTGCTGATGGTCCTGGTCATGGCCATCGTCGTGACCGTCTACCGGCGCGCCGCCGACTCCCGCATCGGCCGCTCCTGGATCGCCATCCGCGAGGACGAGACCGCCGCCACCGCCATGGGCATCAACGGCTTCCGCGTCAAGCTCATCGCCTTCGCCCTCGGCGCCTCCCTCGCCGGCCTCGCCGGCACCGTCAGCGCCCACGTCACCTACAACGTCGTACCCAACCCCTACCAGTTCGCCGGCGCCGCCCCGCCCAACTCCGCCTTCCTGCTGGCCGCCGTCGTCCTCGGCGGCATGGGCACCGTCTCCGGCCCCATCCTCGGCGCCGCCCTGCTCTACCTGCTCCCCGAGAAGCTCGTCTTCCTCCAGGACAAGTCACTCCTCGCCTTCGGCATCGCGCTCATCCTGCTGATGCGCTTCCGCCCCGAGGGCATCATCGCCAACCGCCGCCGCCAGCTCGAATTCCACGAGACCGGCCAACTCGACGTACCAGAGACCACGACGCTGTCCGACGAACCGGCCGTCACCAAGGCAGGGGCGTAACGAACCATGACGACACCTGTACTCGAAGCCCGCGACGTCACCATGCGCTTCGGCGGCCTCACCGCCGTCCGCTCGGTCGACTTCACGGTCAACAGCGGCGAGATCGTCGGCCTCATCGGCCCCAACGGCGCCGGCAAGACCACCTTCTTCAACTGCCTCACCGGGCTGTACGTCCCCACCGAGGGCAGCGTCTCCTACCAGGGCACCGTCCTGCCGCCCAAACCGCACCTGGTCACCAAGGCCGGCATCGCCCGCACCTTCCAGAACATCCGCCTCTTCGCCAACATGACGGTCCTCGAGAACGTCCTCGTCGGCCGCCACACCCGCACCAAGGAAGGCCTCTGGTCCGCCCTCCTGCGCGGCCCCGGCTTCAAGAAAGCGGAGCAGGCCAGCGAGACACGGGCCATGGAACTCCTGGAGTTCATCGGCCTCGCCCACAAACGCGACCACCTCGCACGCAACCTCCCCTACGGCGAACAGCGCAAACTGGAGATCGCGCGAGCCCTGGCCTCCGAACCCGGACTCCTCCTGCTCGACGAGCCCACCGCCGGCATGAACCCGCAGGAGACCCGGGCCACCGAGGAACTCGTCTTCGCCATCCGGGACATGGGCATCGCCGTCCTCGTCATCGAGCACGACATGCGCTTCATCTTCAACCTCTGCGACCGCGTCGCCGTGCTCGTCCAGGGCGAGAAGCTCGTCGAGGGCACCTCCGAGGTGGTCCAGGCCGACGAACGCGTCATCGCCGCCTACCTCGGCGAACCGTTCGAAGGCGACCCGGCCGACAACGAGGCCGAAGCCGCCGGCACCACCAAGGGAGACCCCCAGTGACCGCACTCCTGGAGGTCGAGGACCTCCACGTCGCCTACGGCAAGATCGAAGCCGTCAAGGGCATCTCCTTCTCCGTCGAGGCCGGCCAGGTCGTCACCCTCATCGGCACCAACGGCGCCGGCAAGACCACGACCCTGCGCACCCTCTCCGGACTACTGAAGCCCAGTGCCGGCAAGATCACGTTCGACGGCAAGCCACTCACCGGCGTCGCCGCGCACAAGATCGTCGCCCTGGGCCTCGCCCACTCCCCCGAGGGCCGACACATCTTCCCCCGGCTCACCATCGAGGAGAACCTCCAGCTCGGCGCCTTCCTCCGCAAGGACAAAGAAGGCATCGACAAGGACATACAGCGCGCCTACGACCTCTTCCCCATCCTCGGAGAGCGCCGCAGGCAGGCCGCCGGCACCCTCTCGGGCGGCGAGCAGCAGATGCTGGCCATGGGCCGCGCCCTGATGTCCCAGCCCAAGCTCCTCATGCTCGACGAACCCTCCATGGGGCTCTCCCCGATCATGATGCAGAAAATCATGGCGACCATCGTCGAGCTGAAGTCCCAGGGCACGACGATCCTGCTGGTCGAGCAGAACGCCCAGGCGGCCCTCTCGCTCGCCGACCACGGACACGTCATGGAGGTCGGCAACATCGTCCTGTCCGGCACCGGCCAGGACCTCCTGCACGACGAGTCGGTCCGCAAGGCCTACCTCGGCGAGGACTAGGCGCCCTGCCGCACACGCGAAGGCCCGCGCCCCTGATCCCTCAGGGCCGCGGGCCTTCTCCTCTTCTGAGCCGTCAGCCCTTGGACGCCTTCTTCTCGTCCGCGTCCTGAATGACCGCCTCCGCCACCTGCTGCATCGACATCCGGCGGTCCATGGAGGTCTTCTGGATCCACCGGAACGCGGCCGGCTCGGTCAGCCCGTACTCCGTCTGCAGGATCGACTTCGCCCGGTCCACGAGCTTGCGGGTCTCCAGCCGCAAGGTGAGGTCGGCGACCTCCCTCTCCAGCTCCTTCAGCTCGGTGAACCGCGACACCGCCATCTCGATGGCCGGCACCACGTCGCTCTTGCTGAACGGCTTCACGAGATAGGCCATCGCACCGGCGTCCCGGGCGCGCTCGACGAGATCCCGCTGCGAGAAGGCGGTGAGCATCAGCACCGGGGCGATCCGCTCCTCGGCGATCTTCTCGGCGGCGGAGATGCCGTCCAGCTTGGGCATCTTCACATCGAGGATGACGAGGTCCGGCTTGTGCTCACGGGCGAGCTCGACGGCCTGCTCACCGTCGCCGGCCTCACCGACGACGCTGTAGCCCTCCTCCTCCAGCATCTCTTTGAGGTCGAGCCGGATCAGGGCCTCGTCCTCGGCGATGACGACGCGCGTCGTCAGCGGAGGCACGTGCGACTTGTCGTCGTCGGCCGCGTCTACGGGCTGGGGCGACTCGGGGGAGGTCACGGGGGCTCCTTGGTCAGGGCAGGGGTGGTGCTGACAAGAGCGTACCTAGCTGCGGTAAGGTGGGTGCGCGAGGGGTTGCACTTCTCCTTCCTTTCTAAGGCCCCAGTACTCCAACTGGTCAGAGAGGCCGCTCTCAAACAGCGGACAGTGTGGGTTCGAATCCCACCTGGGGCACTTTTCCTTCGATTTCAAGGTCTCAACCAGAAAGCGGATGTTCCCGTTCTCGTGAACATCCGCTTTTTGTTGCGTGTCGTCGCGACCACTCTCACAGAGTGAGCCACATGTACGACATCAGCACGCGCAAGCGAGCACTCGCCCTCGTAGCACAGGGCCGAAGCCTGAATTCAGTGAGCAAGCAGACGGGCATCTCACGTGCCGCGATCCGCTCGTGGCGAGACCGCCTGGAGCCCTTGCCCCGTATCGCCCCTCAGGACCCGGGACCGCCCGCCGATGAACGCGCCCACGCTTACCTCCTCGGGCTTTATCTCGGCGACGGATGCATCAGCGCACACCCGCGCAGCGGCTACCAACTGCGCATCGCCTGCGCAGACGCCTGGCCCGGGCTCATCGACCTGTGCCGCGAAGCCATCAAAAAGGTACGCCCGGGCATCGGCGTGTACATCCTGCAGAAACAGGGCTGCGTCGCGGTGACCTCCTACTCGCAGCACTGGCCCCGCCTCTTTCCTCAGCACGGGCCCGGCAAGAAGCACGACCGCCATATCGCCCTCGCACCCTGGCAGCAGGCCATGGTGGACGCGCACCCTTGGGAGTTCATCCGCGGTCTCATCCACTCCGACGGCTGCCGGATCACCAACTGGACGACCCGCCTCGTGGCCGGAGTGCGCAAGCGCTACGAATACCCCCGGTACTTCTTCACCAACAAGTCCGACGACATCCGGAAGCTCTTTACCGACACGCTCGACAAGGTCGGCGTCGAATGGACCACCCTCGCCCGCGGCAGCGACCCCTTCAACATCTCCGTCGCCCGCAAGGCCTCCGTAGCCCTCCTCGACGCCCACGTAGGCCCCAAGTACTGACCCCCGCCCCTACTTCGGGCTGTCGTCCTCGCCGATGTGGTGGACCCGGACCATGTTCGTCGAGCCCGAGACCCCGGGGGGTGAGCCTGCCGTGATGACCACCACGTCGCCCTGCTCACAGCGGCCGTACTTCAGCAGCAGCTCGTCCACCTGTTCGACCATCGCGTCCGTGGAGTCGACGTGCGGACCGAGGAACGTCTCCGCACCCCACGTGAGGCTGAGCTGGGAGCGGGTTGAGGGTTCCGGGGTGAAGGCCAGGAGGGGGATCGGGGAGCGGTAGCGGGAGAGGCGGCGGGCCGTGTCGCCGGACTGGGTGAAGGCGACGAGGAACTTCGCGCCGAGGAAGTCGCCCATCTCGGCCGCCGCCCGGGCGACAGCGCCGCCCTGGGTGCGGGGCTTGTTGCTCTCGGTCAGCGGCGGCAGCCCCTTGGCGAGGATGTCCTCCTCGGCCGCTTCGACGATCTTCGCCATGGTGCGGACGGTCTCGATCGGGTACTTGCCGACGCTCGTCTCGCCGGACAGCATCACCGCGTCCGTGCCGTCGATCACCGCGTTCGCGACGTCGGAGGCCTCCGCGCGGGTCGGGCGGGAGTTGTCGATCATCGAGTCGAGCATCTGCGTCGCCACGATCACCGGTTTGGCGTTGCGCTTCGCCAGCTTGATCGCGCGCTTCTGGACGATCGGGACCTGTTCGAGGGGCATCTCCACGCCCAGGTCTCCTCGGGCGACCATGATGCCGTCGAAGGCGGCGACGATGTCGTCGATCGCGTCGACGGCCTGCGGCTTCTCCACCTTGGCGATGACGGGGAGCCGGCGCCCCTCCTCGTCCATGATGCGGTGCACGTCCTCGACGTCCCGGCCGCTGCGGACGAAGGAGAGCGCGATGACGTCGAAGCCGGTGCGCAGCGCCCAGCGCAGGTCCGCCTCGTCCTTGTCGGAGAGGGCGGGGACGGAGACGGCGACGCCGGGGAGGTTGAGGCCCTTGTGGTCGGAGACCATGCCGCCTTCGACGACGGTGGTGTGGACGCGCGGTCCGTCGACCTGGGTGACCTCCAGGCAGACCTTGCCGTCGTCGACGAGGATGCGTTCGCCGGGGGTGACGTCGGCGGCGAGGCCGGAGTAGGTGGTTCCGCAGGTGTGGCCGTCGCCTTCGGCGCCTTCCTCGACGGTGATGGTGAAGTTGTCGCCGCGTTCAAGGAGTACGGGGCCTTCGGTGAAGCGGCCGAGCCGGATCTTCGGGCCCTGAAGGTCGGCGAGGAGTCCGACGCTGCGGCCGCTCTCGTCGGCGGCCTTGCGAACGCGCTGGTAGCGCTCCTCGTGCTCGGCGTGGCTGCCGTGGCTGAGGTTGAAGCGGGCGACGTCCATTCCGGCGTCGACCAGGGCTTTGATCTGGTCGTACGAGTCGGTGGCGGGGCCCAGTGTGCAGACGATCTTTGCTCGGCGCATGGTTCGAGCCTAGGCCTTACCGGCGGGTAGCGAATTGGACGGACATGACTACTCAACAACCGTTGGGTGAAGGGCTGTTGACAAGTATTGAATTGTGCGGGGGGCCGCTCCGATGAGCATTCGAGCGGCCCGCGCGCACCGCGCCGATTTGCTCCAGTGACGGCTACAGCCGCGGCGGCTGCATGGTGAACCGGGCGTTGACGGTGGCGTTTACGCGCTGCCGCTGGGGTTCGAGGTCGAGCGCGGCGGGGGTGTCCTCGGTGGCCGCCCCGTAGGCCATGGAGCGCATCCTGCCGCCGGGTGCCTGGGGGTACGGCGGCGGTGCGCCCTCCGCTCCGACGTCGGCGAGTTCCACCAGCGCCGCGAGTGAGGTGCCGAGCGCCTCGGCGTACTCCCGTGCCCGTTGCACCGCCTCCCGCACCGCCTGTTGCCGGGCCTGGCGGTGGGCCGGAGAGTCGGGGCGCAGCGCCCACCAGGGGCCGTCGACGCGGGTGAGGTCGAGGTCGGCCAGTCGGGTGGTGAGTTCGCCCAGGGCGGTGAAGTCGGTCAGCTCGGCGGTGATGTGGACGCGTCCGTGGTAGGCGTGGACTCGTTCGCCGCGGCCCTTCTCCTTCAGTTCGGGGCTGATGGAGAAGGCGCCGGTCTCCAGGTGTTCCACCGCGTCGCCGTAGCTTTTGAAGAGGTCGAGGACGGTGGCGTTGCGCTGGGTGAGGTCGTCGAGGGCGGCGCGGCGGTCCCGGCCGCGGGAGGCGACGGTGACGCCGATGCGGGCGATCTCGGGGTCCACCTCGAGGCGGGCCTCGCCGCGGACGGCGATCCGGGGGGCGTCGGGGGTGCCGTAGGGGACGGCGGGCTGGGGAGCGTCCGGCGAAGGGGTGGTCATGCGCCCCACTCTGTCACTTCTGGGTCGATAACGGCCTCGGGAAGGGCGAGTTGAGTCATCGGATCGCAACCTGCGGGACCTGTTGCCGCTTGCCATGGCCGGGTCAGAATCTACGCGCGTCGTTGACCTTTTCCCCAGGAGATCTAGACATGCCCTTGAACCGCCGGAAGTTCTTGAAGAAGTCCGCCGCGACCGGAGCGGGCGTGGCGCTGGCGAGCGCGGTGGCGGCTCCGGCGGCCGAGGCCGCGCAGAAGCCCGCCCCTCGGCGGTACTCGCTGACCGTCATGGGCACGACCGACCTGCACGGGCACGTCTTCAACTGGGACTACTTCAAGGACGCGGAGTACTCCGACAAGGCCGGCAACGCCCAGGGCCTGGCCCGTGTCTCGACGCTGGTGAACCAGGTGCGCGCGGAGAAGGGCCGCCGCAACACGCTGCTCCTCGACGCGGGTGACACGATCCAGGGCACCCCGCTGACGTACTACTACGCGAAGGTGGACCCGATCACCGCGAAGGGCGGCCCGGTGCACCCGATGGCGCAGGCGATGAACGCGATCGGGTACGACGCGGCGGCGCTGGGCAACCACGAGTTCAACTACGGTCTGGAGACGCTGCGCGCCTTCGAGAGGCAGCTGTGTTTCCCGCTGCTGGGGGCGAACGCGCTGGACGCGAGGACGCAGGAGCCGGCCTTCCCGCCGTACGTCATCAAGAAGTTCCATGTGCCGGGTCTTCCGCCGGTGAAGGTCGCGGTCCTCGGGCTCACCAATCCCGGTATCGCGATCTGGGACAAGGCGTATGTGCAGGGGAAGCTGGAGTTCCCTGGTCTTGAGGAGCAGGCCGCGAAGTGGGTGCCGAGGCTTAAGTCGATGGGCGCCGACGTGGTGGTGGTGTCCGCGCACAGCGGCTCTTCCGGCACCTCCTCCTACGGTGACCAGGTGCCGTACGTGGAGAACTCGGCGGCGCTGGTGGCGCAGCAGGTGCCGGGCATCGACGCGATCCTGGTGGGCCACGCGCACGTGGAGATCCCGGAGTTGAAGGTCACCAACGCCACCACGGGCGGGACGGTGGTGCTCTCGGAGCCGCTGGCGTTCGCGGAGCGGTTGTCGGTCTTCGACGTCGAGCTGGTCTTCGCGCAGGGGCGCTGGACCGTCGAGTCGGTCTCGTCGAAGGTGCTGAACTCCAACACCGTGGCCGACGACCCGAAGATCACCAAGCTGCTGTCGGAGGAGCACGCGAAGGTCGTCGAGTACGTCAACCAGGTCGTCGGCACGGCGACGGAGACGCTCACGACGGTCGAGGCCCGCTACAAGGACGCGCCGATCATCGACCTGATCACCAAGGTCCAGGAGGACGTGGTGAAGGCGGCGCTGGCGGGCACGTCGTACGCCTCGCTGCCGGTCGTCGCGCAGGCCTCTCCTTTCTCCCGCACCTCGGAGATCCCGGCCGGCAAGGTGACGATCCGGGACCTGTCGAGCCTGTACGTGTACGACAACACGCTGGTCGCCAAGCTGCTGACGGGTGCTCAGCTGCGGGCGTACCTGGAGTACTCGGCTGAGTACTTCGTGCAGACCGCGGCTGCCGCGTTGGTGGACGTGGAGAAGCTGACCAACGCCGGCGGCCGCCCGGACTACAACTACGACTACGTGTCGGGTCTTTCGTACGACATCGACATCTCCCGGCCGGCCGGTTCGCGGATCGGGAACCTCACCTACGCCGGTGCCCCGCTGGACGACACGCAGCAGTTCGTGCTGGCGGTGAACAACTACCGCGCCAACGGCGGCGGCGCGTTCCCGCATGTGGCGTCCGCGCAGGAGCTGTGGTCGGAGTCGACGGAGATCCGTACGCGGATCGCGGAGTGGGTGACGGCGAAGGGCGTGCTGGACCCGAAGGACTTCGCGTCGGTGGACTGGAAGCTGACCCGGGCCGGAACGCCCGTCTTCTGAACGCCGTGTTCTAAAGGTCAAGCAGGCTTACGTCGACGGCGTCGGCGATCGCTTTGGCGCCGGCGTCGTTGACGTGGAGGCCGTCGCCGGCGTTGAACTCGGCACGGATCCGGTCGGGTTCGTCCGGGTCGGCGACGGCGGCGGCGACGTCGACGACCGCGTCGAAGGGGTGGCCGTCGCCGAGCAGCCAGGCGTTGACCTCGCGGCGCACGGCCTGGCCGGCCTCGGTGTCGTAGCCGTCATGGACGGTGCCCCGGTAGGGGCCGATGGTGGACCCGATGACGGTGAGCCCGGCCGCGTGCAGTCGGTCGGCGAGGGCGGTCAGGCCGGCGGTGAACTCGGCGGCGCTGGGGCCCTCGGCGGGGTCGGGGTAGGCGATGGTGCCGGGCAGGCCGAGGTCGTTGAGCCCGATGTGGATCAGGACGTGGCTGACGCCGGGGACGGCGAGGACGTCGTGGTCGATGCGGGACAGCAGGTGGTCGCCGATCTCGTCGGTGAGCAGACGGTTGCCGGAGATGCCCTGGTTGACGATCCAGCCGCGGGTGAGGCGGCGGCCGAGCTGGGAGGGGAAGCTGCTGTCGGCGCCGGGTGTGGTGGCGGCGCCCTCGATCCAGGAGTCGCCGAACGCGACGGCGATCCGGGTGCCCTCGGGGGCGAGGACGTCGACGCCGGTGAGGTAGTGGCCGAGGGGCAACTCCTCCGCGCCGTCCAGGGTTTCGGCGGACAGTTGGTCACCGGGGACGGCGTAACCGATGTCGTAGGGCACCGCGCTGTAGGTGCTCAGCCCGGTCTCGCCCGGCAGATGGAGGCTGACGGTCAGCTCCTCCCCCGCGCTGACGGGCAGTTCGACCGCATCGCTGACGATCTCCTCGCCGACGGGGACGTCGACCGTCCCGGTGCCGGAGAAACGCAGCGGGGTGTCGCTGGCGGGGTCGATGCCGCTGCCCCGGGTGCGGACGGCGAGGTGGGCGCCGCCGATCCGCAGGGGCTCCTTGCCGTAGCGGTTGCTGAGCCGCACGCGTAGCGCCTCGCCTCCTCCCGCGAGGCGCACCGACTGCCTGACGGTCTGGCCGCCGAAGCCGCGGGGTTCGAACAGGTGGAAGGCCTCGTAGGGGTTGATGACGGCGGAGCGGTGGGCTGCGATCCAGGTGGTGGTCATGTGCGGAGCCAACACCGCCGCCGCCGGAGGTCTTCCTTCCCGGGCCGGTTGTTTACCTTCCCTCGACCAGCGGGGTGAGGACCTGGGCCGCCTGCCGGGCCTGGGGGATCTGCGGCTCGTGCGGTTCGAGCCCGAAGGTGGTGAAGGCCGTGCGGGCCGGCAGCGGATACGTCTCCTTCCCGGTGAGGGAGTTGAGGATGGTGGCGCTGCGCCAGGCGGCGAGGCCGAGGTCGGGGGTGCCGACGCCGTGGGTGTGGCGTTCGGCGTTCTGGACGTGGATCGCGCCGGTCACCGCGGGGTCGAGGACGAGGCGGAAGCGGTCGTCGACGCGGGGGCGCTCGCGGCTGTCGCGGCGCATGTAGGGGTCGAGACCGGCCAGGAGGCGGTCGAGGGGGCGTTCGCGGTAGCCGGTGGCGAGGACGACGGCGTCGGTGGTGAGGCGGGAGCGGGTGTTCTGGTGGACGTGCTCCAGGTGGAGCTCGACCTGGGTCGTCGCGATACGGCCCGCGGTACGGACGCGGACGCCCGGCGTGAGGACGGTGTCGGGCCAGCCGCCGTGCAGGGTGCGGCGGTAGAGCTCGTCGTGGATGGCGGCGATGGTGTCGGCGTCGATGCCCTTGTGGAGCTGCCACTGGGTGGTGACGAGGCGGTCGCGGACGCCTTCGGGCAGGGCGTGGAAGTAGCGGGTGTAGTCGGGGGTGAAGTGTTCGAGGCCGAGCTTGGAGTACTCCATGGGCGCGAAGGCGTCGGTGCGGCCGAGCCAGTGCAGGCCCTCGCGGCCGACGGGGCGGGCGCGCAGCAGGTCGAGGAAGACCTCGGCGCCGGACTGTCCCGAGCCGATGACGGTGACGTGCCCGGCGGCGAGCAGTCGGTCGCGGTGGGTGAGGTAGTCGGCGGCGTGCACGACGGGCACGGCGGGTGCCTCGACGAGCGGCTTGAGGGGTTCGGGGACATAGGGTTCGCTGCCGATGCCGAGGACGACGTTCCGCGTGTATGTACGGCCCAGGGCCTCGGCCTCGCCGTCCGCGTCGAGCTGGGTGAAGTCGACCTCGAAGACGTCGCGTTCGGGGTTCCAGCGGACGGCGTCGACCTGGTGGCGGAAGTGCAGCCCCGGGAGGTGGTCGGCGACCCAGCGGCAGTAGCCGTCGTACTCGGCGCGCTGGATGTGGAAGCGCTCGGCGAAGTAGAAGGGGAAGAGCCGGTCGCGGGCCTTGAGGTGGTTGAGGAAGGTCCAGGGGCTCGCGGGGTCGGCGAGGGTCACCAGGTCGGCGAGGAAGGGGACCTGGATGCGGGCGCCGTCGATGAGGAGTCCGGGGTGCCAGTCGAAGCCGGGGCGCTGTTCGTAGAAGACGGTGTCGAGTTCGGCGAGGGGGTGGGCGAGGGCGGCGAGGGAGAGGTTGAAGGGGCCGATGCCGATGCCGACCAGGTCGCGGGGGGCGTCGGGCTCGCGGTGCGGGGGGTGGGGGTGGGGGGTGGTGCTCATCGGGGGGCGTGTCCTTCCGCGAGTTCTTCGACCGCTTTCAGGAGGGCGGCCAGGTCGGCGGGCCGGGTGTGGGGGTTGAGGACCGTCGCTTTGAGCCACAGCCGGCCGTCGTCGGGACGCGCCCGGCCGAGGACGGCGTGGCCGCGGTGGAGGAGTTCTCGGCGTACGGCGGCGACGGCGGCGTCGGTGGCGTGTGCGGGCCGGAACAGGACCGTGCTGATGACGGGCCGGTCGTACAGCTCGAAGCCGGGGCGGTCGGCCACGAGGTCCGCGAACTCGTGTGCGGTGGCGCAGACCTGGTCGACCAGCGCGCCGAGGCCCGCGCGGCCGAGGGTCTTGAGGGTGACGGCGGTCTTGAGGACGTCGGGGCGGCGGCTGGTGCGCAGGGAGCGGCCGAGGAGGTCGGGCAGGCCGGCCTCGGTGTCGTCGTCGGCGTTGAGGTAGTCGGCGCGCTGGTGCAGGGCGGCGAGGTCGGCGGGCTCGCGGACGGCGAGGAGGCCGGCGGCGACCGGCTGCCAGCCGAGTTTGTGCAGGTCGAGGGTGACGGTGCGGGCGGCGTCCAGGCCGGTGAGTTTGTCGCGGTGCCGGTCGCTGAACAGCAGGCCTCCGCCGTAGGCGGCGTCGATGTGCAGCCGGGCACGGTGGGCTCGGCACAGGTCGGCGATCTCGGGCAGGGGGTCGATGAGGCCCGCGTCGGTGGTGCCGGCGGTGGCGGCGACGAGGTGCGGGCCGGGGAGGGTGGTGAGGGCCGCGTCCAGGGCGGCGGGGTCGAGGACGCCCGCGGGGGCGGGGACGATCAGGGGTTCGGGCAGTCCGAGCAGCCAGGCGGCGCGGGGCAGCGAGTGATGGGCGTTGGCCCCGACGACGAGCCGGACACCGGCGCCGAGGATCTCCCGGGCGAGCAGCAGGGCGAGTTGGTTGGATTCGGTGCCGCCGGTGGTGACCAGGGCGTCGGGCGGGGGCGGCGTGGGTGTTCCGGTGGCGTGCGCCTTCGCATAGACCTCGGCTGCCAGCGCACTGGTCACCAGGGCTTCCAGTTCGGAAGCGGCCGGGGCCTGGTCCCAGGAGTCCAGGGACGGGTTGAGGACGCTCGCGGCGAGGTCGGCGGCGGTGGCGACCGCGAGGGGCGGGCAGTGCAGGTGGGCGGCGCACAGGGGGTCGGCCGGGTCGGCGGAGCCTTCTGCGAGGGCGTGGACGAGGGCGCGCAGGGCGTCGGGGTCGCCGTGCCGGGGCAGTATGTCGCCCACGGCGGCTCGCACCCGCCCGGCGACCGCGTCGGGGCCGCCGGCGGGCAGGGGTCCTCCGCGCGCCCGTGTGCCGTCGGCGAGCGCGCCGAGCACGGTGTCGAGCAACGGCCGCAGCGCGTCGGGGCCCTCCGGGCCCGAGGCGAGGCTCGGTGTGCTCATGGGTTCCTCCCGGGCACGCGTGCTGAGGATTTCCAGCTTGTACCTGGATGAGCGCGCTTGCCCGAAAGGTTCAACGAGCGAGACCCGAAAGGGTGTCCCGCCGGGAGGGGACCGAGGGGTGGCGCGGGGCGGCGCCCGCTACGAAACCCACCTCCACGGCCGCCCCCTTGCCACCGGAGCGCACGCCGCCCACCCCGCGATGCGCTCCATCCTCGGACCACGCGCCACTCGCCCCGGGACGCGCCCCCCAGCCCGGGCCCCGCGCCATCTGCCCTGGGACGCACTCCCAGCCCCGGGCCCCGCGCTATCTGACCCGGGACACGACCCCAGCCCCGGAACACGCGCCATCTGGCCCTGGACCTGCCTCGTCTCAGGAATGCGCGTTGCCCGGGCTTGGATGCGCCCCCAGCCCGGGACGCGCTCCGGCCCGGAGGTGCGTGGCGCCTTGCCCTGGACGCGCCACCGGCCCATGAGCACGCGTCCCTTGACCCTAGATGCGCCCCGACTCCGGGGTACGCGTCCCTCAGCCCCGCCGGCGCTTCGGCCCGAAGTGCGCGCCGCCAGGTCCTGGACGCGACCCGCCCCGGAGTCCGCGTCCCTCAGCCCTGCCCGCGCCCCGGTCACGAAGCGTCCGTCGCCTGGCCCGGGGAAGCGCCCCGGCAAGGGATGCGCCCCGCGACCATGCATGCGCTCCCGACCTTGGAGGGGGCGCCCCCTAGCCCTGGCGGACGCGCAACGCACGTCCCAGGTCGTCCAGTTGGTCCACCAGATTGCGGCGCAGGGCCGGGATCGGGTTTGCGTCGGTCAGGCAAGCCTCGCCGAGGCGGAGGGTTTCCTCGTCGACCGCGTGGGCCGGGAACGCCCAGCGGCCGGCGGCGTCGGCCATGGCGGGGCCGCGGCGGGCGGCGACGGCGACCGCGTCGGCGTAATAGCGCGGCACGTACTGCCGTACCAGGTCCGCCTGTTCGGGCTGCCAGAAGCCCTGGGCGGTGGCGATGAACAGGTAGTTGGAGAGGTCGTCGCGCCCGAACATCCCCTCCCAGGCCCGCGCCTTGGCCTCGGGGTCCGGCAGCGCGGCGCGGCAGCGGGCGGCGCCCTCCTGGCCGGCGGCGGAGGGGTCCCGCTCCAGTTCGGCGGCGATCGCGGCCTCGTCGGTGGCGCCGAGGACGGCGAGCCGCCCCAGCACGCGCCAGCGCAGCTCGGGGTCCAGTTCCGGCCCCCCGGGCACGGTGCCGTCGGCGAGCCAGGCGGCGATGGTGTCGGGCTGGGCGGCGACGTCGATGAAGTGGCGCACGGCGACCAGGCGCAGGCCGGGGTTGTCGCCGTCCTCGGTGCGGCGGATGAGGTCGCGGCAGAGGGAGGTGAGGGCGGCGAGGGCGGCGGCGCGGCCCTCGGGGTCGACGTAGCGGCCGGCGATCTGGGCGGTGGCGAAGGCAAGGACGCCCTGGACGACGGCGAGGTCGGACTCGTGCGGGAGGTGGGTTCGGGCGGCCTGGAGGTAGGCGGCGGGCGGGAGTTCACCGTCGCGTACCGCGTCGCGCAGGGCGTTCCACACGACCGCGCGGGTGAGCGGCTCGGGCAGGCCGCAGAGGTTCGCGGTGACCGTCTCGAAGGACTCGGCGTCGAAACGGACCTTGGCGTAGGTGAGGTCGCCGTCGTTCAGCAGGAGCAGGGCGGGGCGCTTGCCGAGGGGGTGGGGCTCGCCCTGTGGGATGTCGAGGTCGAGGCGGTCGCGCAGCACCAGGTGGCGGCTCTCGTCGGCGACGTCCAGGTCGTAGAGGCCGACTGCGATGCGGTGCGGGCGGCTGCCGTTGTGCTCGACGGTGAGGGTGCGGGTGCCGTCGTCCGTGGCGGTGACCACGGGCGTGAGGGTGTCGACTCCGGTGGTGCGCAGCCAGGCGTCGGCCCAGGCGTGGACGTCGCGCTCGGTGGCGGAGGCGAGGGAGTCGATGAAGTCGGCGAGGGTGGCGTTGGCGAACCGGTGACGGGCGAAGTGGGTGTTGATGCCGGCCAGGAAGTCCTTCTCGCCGAGCCAGGCGACGAGCTGGCGCAGTGCGGAGGCGCCCTTGGCGTAGGAGATGCCGTCGAAGTTGAGCAGCGCGGAGGCGGTGTCCTCGACGGCCTCGGGGGCCACGGGGTGGGTGGAGGGACGCTGGTCGGCGTCGTAGCCCCAGGCCTTGCGGGCGACGCCGAAGTCGGTCCAGGTGTCGGTGAAGCGGGTCGCCTCGGTGAGGGTCTGGTAGCCCATGTACTCGGCGAAGGACTCGTTCAGCCAGATGTCGTCCCACCAGCGCAGGGTGACCAGGTCGCCGAACCACATGTGAGCCATCTCGTGGGCGATGACCATGGCACGGGTCTGGCGCTCGGTGTCGGTGACGGCGGAGCGGTAGACGAACTCGTCGCGGAAGGTGACGAGGCCGGGGTTCTCCATGGCGCCGGCGTTGAACTCCGGGACGAACGCCTGGTCGTAGGAGTCGAAGGGGTAGGGCTCGGCGAACTTCTCGTGGTAGCGGTCGTAGCACTGCCGGGTGATCTCGAACAGTTCGTCGGCGTCCGTGTCGAGGTAGGGGGCGAGCGAGCGGCGGCAGTGGATGCCGAAGGGCAGGCCGCGGTGTTCGGTGCGCACCGAGTGCCAGGGGCCGGCGGCGACGGCGACGAGGTAGGTGGAGATCAGCGGGGTGGACGCGGCCTTCCAGCGGCCGTCGCCGAGGTGCTCGGTGATGCCGTTGGCCAGGACGCTCCAGCCGTCGGGAGCCTTGACGGTGAGGTCGAAGACGGCCTTGAGGTCGGGCTGGTCGAAGGCGGCGAAGACGCGCTGGACGTCGTCCATGAACAGCTGGGTGTAGAGGTAGGTCTCGCCGTCGGTGGGGTCGGTGAAGCGGTGCATGCCCTCGCCGGTGCGGGAGTAGCGCATGGTGGCGTCGACGAGCAGTTCGTGTTCGCCGGCGGCGAGGCCGGTGAGGGGCAGGCGGTTGCCCTCGAAGGTGTCCAGGTCGAGGGCGTGGCCGTCGAGGAGCGCCTTGCGCAGTTCGGCCGGCTTGAGCTCGACGAAGGTGTCCGCGTCCGCGCGGGCCGTGAAGCGGATCACGGTACGGGACACGAAGATCTCGTCCCCTGCGGTCAGATCGAGGTCGATCGTGTAGCGGTGGACGTCGAGGAGACTGGCACGGGTCTGCGCTTCGTCGCGCGTCAGAACGGACATGCTGGTAATGCTGCCCGATGCCACTGACAAGGCACAGGGGCGGACCGGTACACGCCCTATGTCCGCTCCTGCGCCGGCGCGGCATCACCCGTGTCGCGCTGCAGCGGAACCCTGGCGTCCGGGTGGGGCAGGGCCGGGCGGGCGGCGGGGTCCGGCATGCCGTTGCCCTTGACCAGGGCGCGCAGGTCGCGGATCTCCTGTTCCAGGGCGAGGCTTCGGCGGTGGGCGTCGTAGAGGTAGCGGACCTTGGTGCGCAGCGACCAGGGGTCGATGGGTTTTGTGATCAGGTCGGCGACACCGAGGCCGAAGGCGGTGGCGGTCAGTTCGTGGTCGAGCCCGAATCCGGTGAGCAGGATGACCGGTATGTGCTGGGTCTGCTCGACGCGGCGCATGTAGCGCACCACTTCCAGACCGCCCACGCCGGGCATGCGGACGTCGAGCAGCAGGAGGCCGACCTGCCCGCGGAGCACCTGCTTGAGCGCCTCGTCGCCGCTGGTGGCGCGGCCCAGCAGATAGCCCAGCGGGGCCAGGGCGCTCTCCAGCGCGTACAGCGTGTCCTCGTGGTCGTCGACGATGAGGATCTTGGCATCCGGCATGGCCCGACGTCCCTCCCGCGTGGACAACCAGCTTATGACCGGAGCGCTGACACGGTGTGCCCGTCAGCTGACAAGGAGTGCACAGCGCAGCATGCCCCCTGCGGGCTCCGCTGTCACGTCCCCCGCGGTGTCGACCGAGGTCAATTCGCCGTCTTCGCGGAGCCGTTCACGGTGTCCTCCGCGATGCGTTCGTGGTGGCGGATCACCTCGGCGATGATGAAATTCAGGAACTTCTCAGCGAACGCCGGGTCCAGTTTGGCGCTTTCGGCCAGGCCGCGCAGGCGCTCGATCTGGCGGGCCTCGCGGGCCGGGTCGGCGGGCGGCAGCTGGTGGACGGCCTTGAGGTGGCCGACCTGCTGGGTGCACTTGAAGCGCTCGGCGAGCATGTGGACGACGGCCGCGTCGATGTTGTCGATGCTGTCGCGCAGCCGGGCGAGTTCCTCGCGGACGGCGGGGTCGATCTCGCCGGACGCGTTGTTGCTGGTGGTCATGGGCGCACAGCCTACGGGGCGGGGGTGTGCTCGATCATGGGCGGATCGTCGGGATCGGGCACCTGGTTGCTCCAGCCGCCGGGGACGGTGCGGAACTGCTGGGCGCGGAAGCGGATCGGTGCCATGCCGACGCGGCGGGTGAACAGCCGGGAGAAGTAGGCCGGATCGTCGTAGCCGACGCGGCGGGCGACGGCGGCGACGGGCAGTTCGGTGGCGGCGAGGAGTTCCTTGGCGCGGCCCAGCCGGATGCCGAGCAGGTAGTCCTTGGGGCTGCAGCCGGCGCCTCGGCGTACGGCGGTGCGCAGTTCGGCGGGGGTCATGCCGTGCCGGGCGGCGTGGTCGGCGACGCTCAGCGGCAGACAGGCGTCGCGGGCGAGGGCCTTGAGGACGGGGTCGCCGTCGGGCGCGAGGTCGGCCCGGGCACGGCGCAGGGCGACCAGCAGCTCGTGGACGGCGGCGCCGGTCTCCACCTCCAGCAGCGGGTTGCCGCGGCGGGCGGCCCTCGCGATGCGGCCGATCACGGCACGCGCGCCCGTGGCGTCGGAGAGCGGCACCACGGGCCGGTCCGGCTCGATGTAGCCGAGTTCGGTGTACGTGGCGGTGACGGGCCCGTCGAAGACCACGAACCCCTCGTCCCAGCCGCCCTTGGGGTCGGCCCCGTAGTGGTGCGGCAGCCCGGGCGTGAGCCACAGCAGGGCGGGCGCGGTGACGGTTGTGCGGCGGCCCTCGGCGTCGAGGAACCAGCCGCTGCCCGCGCTGACGACGACGGCGACGTGGTGGTCGAGGGTGCGGGGGCCGACGGTGGGCAGCGCGCCGTACTGCAGTCCGACGCCGAGGCAGACCAGGCCGAGCCGGTGGTGGGCCGGGCCGGGGGTGAAGAACCGCATCCACGTGTGGTACATCCGCGCGCTCCTTCCCGCGTCGTCCCGGCCGCCGGTTTTTTCGTCCAAGCAGCGCTGATCTTTGTCCATGGACGGTGATCAACGCCAGGGGTGAGGCTTTGGCGCATGACCGATTTCAGGGTGGGGGAAAAGGATTTCCTGCTGGACGGGCGCCCGGTGCGGCTGCTGTCCGGGGCGCTGCACTACTTCAGGGTGCACGAGGAGCACTGGGAACACCGGCTGGCGATGCTGCGGGCGATGGGCCTCAACTGCGTGGAGACGTACGTCCCGTGGAACCTGCACGAGCCGAGGCCGGGCGAGTACGAGGACGTGGCGGCCCTCGGCCGCTTCCTGGACGCGGCCCGTCGCGCGGGGTTGCGGGCGATCGTGCGGCCGGGTCCGTACATCTGCGCCGAGTGGGAGAACGGCGGGCTGCCGCATTGGCTGACCGGCGAGCTGGGTACGCGCGCGCGTACCCGTGACGAGCGGTTCATGGAGCACTTGGAGCGCTGGTTCGGGGTGCTGCTGCCGCAGGTCGTGGACCGGCAGATCGACCGGGGCGGCCCGGTGATCATGGTGCAGGCGGAGAACGAGTACGGCAGCTACGGCTCGGACGAGGAGTACCTGCGCGGGCTGGCCGAGCTGCTGCGGGCGCGGGGCGTGACGGTCCCGCTGGTCACCTCGGACGGCCCCGAGGACCACATGCTGTCCGGCGGCTCCATCCCCGGGGTGCTCGCCACGGTGAACTTCGGCTCCCACGCGCGCGAGGCCTTCGAGACGCTGCGCCGGCACCAGCCGGAGGGGCCGCTGATGTGCATGGAGTTCTGGTGCGGCTGGTTCGACCACTGGGGCGGCGAGCACATCACCCGGGACGCCCAGGACGCGGCGGCCGCGCTGCGCGAGATCCTTCAGACGGGCGCCTCGGTCAACGTCTACATGGCGCACGGCGGCACCAACTTCGCCGGCTGGGCGGGCGCCAACCGCCCCGGCGGCGAGCTGCACACGGGGCCGTTGGAGGCGGACGTGACGTCGTACGACTACGACGCCCCGATCGACGAGTTCGGCAACCCGACGGACAAGTTCTGGCGCTTCAGGGAGGTGCTCGCCGCGTACACGGACGGCCCGCTGCCCGAGCCGCCGCCGGCGCCCGCGCGGCTGGCCGCGGAGGCGGAGGTGCGGCTGACCGGCTGGACGCCGCTTGACGCCGTCCTGGAGAGCCGGGGCGGCCAGGAGGTCGCGGCACCGGTCCCGCCCACCTTCGAGGAGCTGGACGTGGACCGGGGGGTGGTGCGGTACGAGGTGACGGTGCCGGGCCCCCGGCCGGCGTACCCGCTGACCGCGCGCGGCCTGCGGGACCTGGCCGTGGTGTACGTCGACGGGGAGCGGGCCGGTGTGCTCACCGAGGGCGACGAGCAGTTGGCGAAGCCGGTCGCCGGGCACGCGCGCGTGGAGCTGTGGGTGGAGTCCCTGGGGCGGGTGAACTACGGGCCCCGCAGCGGCGAGACCAAGGGCATCACCGGGGGGCTGCTGCACGAGCGGCAGTATCTGCACGGGGTACGCGCGCGTGGGCTGCGGCTGGACGCGCTGGACGACATCGGGGACGTCGATTTCCAGCCGCTCGGACAGGACGGCGCCCCGGGGCTGTACCGGGGGACGGCGACGGTGCACGGTGCCGGGGACGCACGGCTCGAACTGCCGGGCTGGACCCGGGGGTTCGTCTGGGTCAACGGCTTCGACCTGGGCCGTTACTGGACTGCGGGCCCCCAGCGCTCCCTGTACGTGCCGGGTCCGGTGCTGCGTGAGGGAGACAACGAGGTGTGGCTCCTGGAGCTGGAGGAGGCGGCCCCGCAGGCCGTGCGGCTGCGTTCCGTGTGAGCGTCCGGCGCCCGGAACCCGACCAGGGGAAATCCGCTGTCCTCCCCGTAGAGTGGAGTCGGGTTCTGGGCGTCTTGGGGGTTCAGGCGTGGCGAACGGCGGACCGGTCGAGCACGGCTACCCACACCTGGAGACGGTGCGGGCCGCCATCACCGCGCTCTGGAAACGGCTGTCGTACGACACCGTCCAGACCTTCTCCACCAGCGTGGCCCCCGCGGACGTGGCCTTCTGCGACACCGACGACCTCTATCTGGGTGCCCAGCGCGTGGCCCGGGAGCTGGTACGGCACTACCGGCTGCCGGACGCCCGCCTGATCGTCAGCTTTCGGGAGATGACGCACGCGGCGAACGTCGAGCTGGCGGCGGGCCCGGAGTACTTCGTGGAGCTGAACGACCGGTTCCGCACGCACCGGCGGGACATCGGCGCGGCCCTCGCCCACGAGGTCATGCACGTCTATCTGCACCGGCTGGGGCTGTCCTTCCCCGGCACCCGGGACAACGAGATCCTCACGGACACCGCGACGACGTACCTGGGCGCGGGCTGGCTGCTGCTCGACGCCTACCGGGAGGACTCGGCGTCCTCCCAGAAGCTCGGCTATCTCACGCCCGAGGAGTTCGGCTACGTCCTGGCCAAGCGTGCCCTGGTCTTCGGCGAGGATCCCGCGATCTGGTTCACCAGCCCGCAGGCGTACGAGGCCTACACCGAGGGCATGGCCCAGGCCCGCCGCGACGAGCAGCAGCCCCCGCTGACCGCGGCCGGTTGGGCGGGCCGCCGCCGCTACGCCCGTGACCGCCGCCACGCCCAGGACACGCACACGCCCCTCCCCCACGCCGGCACGCCGTACGCCTTCACCCCGGACGGCCACGGCCCCCTCCGTGTGTCCTTCCCCTGCCCGACCTGCCACCAGCGCATCAGGGTCCCGGTGAAGGGACGGGTACGAGCGAGGTGCGGGCTGTGCCGGACGGTACTGGAGTGCGACACGTAGGGGGCCGGGGCGCGGGCGAGCCCTACCGGGGCGCGCTGCGAGCCGTACCGGAGCGCGGAGCCGAGCGCGGCGCGGGCATGGGGCAAACCGTGCCGGAGCACGACCGGCAGCGCGGCACGGACGCGGGGCACGGACGCGGGGCAAACCGTGCCGCAGTGCGACCGGTGGCGGCGGCGCGGGCGCGAGGGACCTGGCGGAGGGCCACGTCGGCCGGGGCTGAGGGCGCGAGGCCAACCCTGTCCGAGGGCCGCAGTCAGCCAACGCAGACACGAAGCCGCCCTACCCAGGGGCCATACACGAGGCCGAGCCTGCCTGATGACCACTCCCAGCCGGACGCGGAGACGAAGCCGCGCCTCCCCGAGGACCACGCCCAACCGGACGCGGCTACGCCCCGTACACCGCCCCCGGCTCCTCCGCCTCCCCCAGCAGCTTGAGTGCCGTGTCCCCTGCCTCCGTCGGGCTCCACCGGGCCCCCTTGTCGGCGCTCGGGCCCGGGCGCCAGCCCTCCATGACGGTGATCCGGCCGCCCTCCGCCTCGAAGACGCGGCCGGTCACGCCCTCGCTCGCGGCGGAGCCGAGCCAGACGACGAGGGGCGAGACGTTCTCCGGGGCCATGACGTCGAAGCCGGTGTCCGGGGCGGCCATCGTCTCCGCGAAGGTCCGTTCCGTCATGCGCGTGCGAGCCGCGGGCGCGATCGCGTTGACCTGGACGCCGTAGCGGGCCAGTTCGGCCGCCGCGACCAGCGTCAGCCCGACGATGCCGGCCTTAGCCGCGCTGTAGTTCCCCTGCCCGACCGACCCCAACAGCCCCGCCCCGCTGCTGGTGTTGACGATCCGGGCGACCGGCGTGCGTCCCGCCTTGGCCTCGGCCCGCCAGTGCGCGGCGGCGTGCTTGAGCGGCAGGAAGTGCCCCTTGAGGTGCACGCGCATCACGGCGTCCCAGTCGCCCTCGTCGAGGTTGACCAGCATCCGGTCGCGCAGGAACCCCGCGTTGTTGACGAGCGTGTCGAGCCGCCCGTACGTCTCCAGAGCCGCCGCGATCAGCAAGGTCGCTCCCTCGGTGCCGGCGATGTCGCCGCCGTGCGCGACCGCCTCACCGCCCGCCGCCCGGATCTCCTCGACGACCTGCCGGGCCGGACTGTCGGCGCCCGGCGTCCCGTCCAGCCCCACGCCCAGGTCGTTGACCACGACCCGCGCGCCCTCCGCCGCGAACGCGAGCGCGTGGGCCCGCCCGAGGCCCCTGCCCGCCCCGGTGACGACGACGACTCGTCCGTCGCAGATTCCGCTCATCTCAGGTCTCCTTGTTGGCAGTTGCGGCATCGAGGAACGCCGGCCGCTCCCCGCCCCCGTGCACCAGCAGGCTCGCTCCGCTGATGTAGGCGGCCGCGTCGGAGGCGAGGAAGACGGCGGCCGTGCCGACGTCGGCCGGGGTGGCCAGGCGGCCGAGCGGCACAGTGCGGGAGACCGCGTCGACGCCCTCCTCGCCGCCGTAGTGCAGATGGGCCAGCTCGGTGCGGACCATGCCGACGACGAGGGTGTTGACCCGGACCTCCGGTGCCCACTCCACGGCCATCGAGCGGGCGAGGTTCTCCAGCCCGGCCTTGGCCGCCCCGTACGCCGCCGAGCCGGGCGAGGGCCGGCTGCCGCTGACGCTGCCGATCATCACGACGGCTCCCCGGGCCCGCCGCAGGTGCTCGTACGCGGCGAGGGATGCGGTGAGCGGGGCGAGGAGGTTGAGCTCGACGACCCGTGCGTGTCGCTCGGCGTCCGCGTCGGCCAGCTTGCGGTAGGGGGCGCCGCCCGCGTTGTTGACGAGGACGTCGAGCCGGGGCAGCGCGGCGAAGAAGGCACGTACGGCGGGCGGGTCGCGCAGGTCGAGCGGGCTGAACTCCACGCCCTCGACCGGCACTTCGGGCGGCCGTCGCGCACAGACGACGACCTGCGCCCCGGCCTCCACGAAGGCTTTGGCGATCCCCGCTCCCACCCCCCGGGTGCCCCCGGTGACCACGACCGTCCTGCCGCGCAGCGAGTTATCCACAGGTCTCCCGCTCCGATCCGCGGACTGCTAGCTTCGAAGCCTCACACCTAACAAATGTTTGGTGAAAAGGCGTTGATTGGAAAGGTAGCTGATGCGCCCATGGGTGTCTCCACCTCGTCCCCGGAAAAGGGGATCCGTCTCCTCACCGTCGACTTCCCCCCGGTGAACGCGCTGCCGGTGCGCGGCTGGTTCGAGCTGGCCGACGCGCTGCGTGCCGCGGGCCATGACCAAGGGGTGCGTTGTGTCGTCCTGGCCGCCGAGGGACGGGGCTTCAACGCGGGCGTGGACATCAAGGAGATACAGGCGCAGGGCTCGAGCGCGCTGGTGGGCGCCAACCGCGGCTGCTTCGAGGCGTTCGCCGCGGTGTACGAGTGCGAGGTGCCCGTGGTGGCGGCGGTGCACGGCTTCTGCCTGGGCGGCGGCATCGGCCTGGCGGGGAACGCGGACGTGATCGTGGCGAGCGAGGACGCCGTCTTCGGCCTGCCCGAGCTGGACCGGGGCGCCCTGGGCGCGGCCACGCATCTGGCGCGGCTGGTCCCGCAGCACCGGATGCGCGCCCTCTACTACACCTCCCAGACGGTCACCGCGCGGGAGCTGCACGGCTACGGCTCGGTGTGGCGGGTGGTACCACGGGACGAACTGCGAGAAACGGCCCTGGAGTTGGCGCGCGACATCGCCGCCAAGGACGGAGAGCTGCTGCGTCTGGCCAAGACCGCCATCAACGGCATCGACCCGGTCGACGTGCGCCGCAGCTACCGCTTCGAGCAGGGCTTCACATACGAGGCGAGCGCGGTCGGGGTTGCCGACCGGGTCCGGGACACCTTCGGCAGGCAGAAGGAGGGTGCGTAGGCGTGGGTGACAAGACGATGACCGCCGAGGAGGTGGTCTCCCGCCTGGAGAGCGGCATGACCCTCGGCATCGGCGGATGGGGTTCCCGCCGCAAACCGATGGCCCTGGTCAGAGCGCTGCTGCGCTCTGACGTCACCGACCTGACGGTCGTCTCCTACGGCGGCCCGGACGTGGGCATGCTGGCGGCGGCCGGACGGATCCGCAAGCTGGTCGCCGCCTTCGTCACCCTCGACTCCGTCCCGCTGGAACCGCACTACCGCGCGGCCCGGGAGCGTGGTGCCTTCGAGCTGATGGAGATCGACGAGGCGATGTTCATGTGGGGGCTGCGCGCGGCGGCGAACCGGCTGCCGTTCCTGCCGGTGCGGGCCGGGATCGGCTCGGACGTGATGCGGGTCAACCCCGGTCTGCGGACCGTCACTTCGCCGTACGAGGACGGGGAGACGTTCGTGGCGATGCCGGCCCTGCGGATGGACGCGGCCCTGGTGCACGTGGGCCGCGCGGACCGGCTGGGCAACGGGCAGTACCTCGGCCCGGACCCGTACTTCGACGACCTGTTCTGCGAAGCGGCGGACACGGCTTATGTGTCGTGCGAACGGATCGTGGACACGGCCGAGTTGACGAAGGAGGCGGCGCCCCAGTCGCTGCTGGTCAAGCGACACCGGGTGACGGGTGTCGTGGAGGCCCCGAACGGCGCGCACTTCACGTCCTGCGCCCCCGACTACGGCCGGGACGAGGCGTTCCAGCGGACGTACGCGACCACGCCCTGGCCGGAGTTCGCGGCCCGGTTCCTGGCCGGGGACGAGCAGACGTACCAGACGGCGGTGAGGCAGGAGTCATGACCGAGGTCACCGGCACGTCCGTTGTTCCCGTCACCCGCGCCGAGTACTGCGTGATCGCCTGCGCCGAGGCCTGGCGGGGCGAGGGCGAGGTGCTCGCCAGCCCGATGGGGCTGATCCCCTCCATCGGCGCCCGGCTCGCCCGGCTCACCTTCTCGCCGGACCTGCTGCTGACCGACGGCGAGGCGATGCTCGTCCGCCCGGACGGCACGGTCGAGGGCTGGCTCCCCTACCGTCAGCACCTGGCCCTCGTCACCGGAGGGCGGCGGCACGTGATGATGGGCGCGAGCCAGATCGACCGGTTCGGCAACCAGAACATCTCCTGCATCGGCGACTGGGAGCGGCCCGCGCGACAGCTGCTCGGGGTGCGCGGAGCGCCGGTCAACACGCTGAACAACCCGACGAGTTACTGGGTTCCGAAGCACTCACGGCGGGTCTTCGTCGAGAAGGTCGACATGGTCTGCGGGGTGGGCTACGACCACGCGGCCGCCCACCCGGAAACGGCTCGCTACCACCGTATCCCCCGTGTCGTCTCCGACCTGGGCGTCTTCGACTTCGCGACCCCGGACCACTCGATGCGCCTGGCCTCACTGCACCCGGGGGTCACTGTGGAGGAGGTGCGCGAGGCGACCGCCTTCGAGCCGGTGGTCCCGGACGAGGTGCCGACGACCCGCGAGCCCACGGCCGAGGAACTGCGGCTGATCCGCGAGGTGCTCGACCCGGCCGGCAGCCGGGCCAGGGAGGTCGGTTCGTGATGGAGACGGCGCTCACCCGCCTCATCGGCATCCGGCACCCGATCGTCCAGACCGGCATGGGCTGGGTGGCGGGCCCCCGTCTGGTCTCCGCGACGGCGAGCGCGGGCGTGCTCGGTATCCTGGCCTCCGCGACGATGCCGACCGACCGGCTGCGCGAGGCGATACGGGAGGTGAAGTCCCGTACGGACGGTCCGTTCGGGGTGAATCTGCGGGCCGACGCGGTGGATGCCGGTGACCGGGTGAGCATCATGATCGAGGAAGGTGTCCGGGTCGCCTCCTTCGCCCTCGCTCCCTCCCCCGAGCTGATCGCGGAGCTGAAGGGGGCGGGTGTGGTGGTCATCCCCTCCGTCGGCGCGCGACGGCACGCGGAGAAGGTCGCGGCGTGGGGCGCGGACGCCGTCATCGTGCAGGGCGGCGAGGGCGGTGGGCACACCGGCGAGGTGGCGACGACGGTGCTGCTGCCGCAGGTGGTCGACGCGGTGCGGATACCGGTCGTGGCGGCGGGCGGCTTCTTCGACGGACGAGGCCTGGTCGCGGCGCTGGCGTACGGGGCGGCGGGGGTCGCGATGGGCACGCGGTTCCTGCTCACCTCGGACTCGACGGTGCCGGACGCGGTGAAGGCTCGGTATCTGGCGGCGACGGTCCGGGACGTCACCGTGACCAGGGCGGTGGACGGTCTGCCGCACCGGATGCTGCGCACGGAGCTGGTGGACTCCCTGGAGAACTCCGGCCGCGCGCGGGCCCTGCTGCACGCCCTGCGCCATGCGGCCGGCTTCCGCAGGCTGTCCGGGCTGAGCTGGCGGCAGATGGCGCGCGACGGGCTTGCGATGAAACACGGCAAGGAGCTGTCCTGGAGCCAGGTACTGCTCGCCGCGAACACGCCGATGCTGCTGAAGTCGGCGATGGTGGACGGCCGTACGGATCTCGGGGTGATGGCGTCCGGGCAGGTCGCCGGGGTGATCGAGGACCTGCCCTCGTGTGCGGAGCTGGTGGCGGGGGTGATGGCTCAAGCGGAGGAAATCATCGGCGAGTTGGCGCGGGGCGGTGCTTCAATGCGCACATGACGGAGACGATCAGAGAGCCGTGGGGATCGAGTGTTTTCGGTGCGGGGAGCGTGCGGGTCGAACCGCAGCTCGTCCGGGTGAGGTTGTCGGTGGATGTGCTGGAGCCCCTGCCGGACAAGGCGTTCCAGGAGGCGGGCGCTGCCGTGGCGCGGCTGCGTGAAGTACTGCGCGGGCACGGGATACCGGACGCGTCGGTGTCGGGCTCCCGGCTCAAGCTCAGCTCGGACTACGACGGGTACGGCGGCGAACGGAAGTTCCTCGGCTACCGCTGCCGGGCCTCGTACGTCATCGAGACCGAGGTGCTCGACGATCTCCAGCAGCTGATCGTGGACGCGGTCGACGCCGGCGCGCACCACATCGACAGTGTCGAGTTCGACGTGCACGACAAGCCGGCGCTGCGGGACGAGGCGCGGCGCAAGGCGGTGGCCGCCGCCCGCCGCAAGGCCGAGGTGTACGCGGAGGCGGCGGGCGTGAGGCTGGGCCCGGTGGTGCACATCCAGGACGTGGACTCGGAGTCCTACGAGTTCCGCCAGTACCGGGGTCACGGCGGCGGGGGCGGCACCTCGGCGGGCGACCTCGCACCCGGCATGGTGGAGGTGTCCGCGGGCGTGGTCCTGGGCTTCTCCCTCACCCACTGACCCACCCCGGCCCGCTTACCCGCTCGGCCCACGGCCACACCCCGCCCACCGGCCGGCCGCCCACGGCCCGCCGCCGCCCCGCACCGCGCGTTGGCGGCTGGCGGCTGGCGGCTGGCGGCCCACCGGCTACCGCCCCGCCGCCCACCCGCGCACGGCCCCCGCCCCCGCCCCCGATCACCGCGCCGTCGCCCACCACAGTTCGCCGGCCGCGCACCGACTACTACCCACCGCAGCCCACCACCCACTGCAGCACGCCCACCGCAGCACGCCTACCGCCGCTCCACCGGCCGCTGCCGCACCGCCCACCACCAGCACGGCTCCCGCCCCCTCCCTACCGTCCTCAGAGCCTCTCAATGATCGTCACGTTCGCCTGGCCGCCGCCCTCGCACATCGTCTGGAGGCCGAAGCGGCCGGCCGTGCGCTCCAGTTCGTGCAGCAGGGTCGTCATGAGCTTGACGCCGGTCGCGCCGAGGGGGTGGCCGAGGGCGATCGCGCCGCCGTTGACGTTGACCTTCTCGGGGTCGGCGCCGGTCTCCTTGAGCCAGGCGAGGACGACCGGGGCGAAGGCCTCGTTGATCTCGACGAGGTCGATGTCGTCGATGGTCAGACCGGTCTTCTTCAGGGCGTGGGCGGTGGCCGGGATGGGGGCGGAGAGCATGCGGATGGGGTCCTCGCCGCGTACGGAGAGGTGGTGGACGCGGGCTCGGGGCCGCAGCCCGTGCTCGCGCACCGCCCGCTCCGAGGCCAGCAGCATCGCCGCCGCCCCGTCGGAGACCTGGGAGGAGCAGGCGGCGGTGACGGTGCCGCCGTCGAGGACCGGCTTCAGCCCGGCCATCTTCTCCAACGAGGTGTCCCGGCGCGGCCCCTCGTCGACCGCGACCTCGCCGAGGGCCACGATCTCCCGCTCGAACCGGCCCTCGTCGATCGCCCGCAGCGCCCGCCGGTGCGACCGCAACGCGAACTCCTCCTGGTCCTCCCGGCTGATCCCCCACTTCGCGGCGATCATCTCGGCGCCCACGAACTGGTTGACGGGCTGGTCCCCGTACCGCGCCCGCCAGCCCTCGCTGCCCGCGAAGGGCCCGGCCGTGAAGCCCAGCGGCTCGGCGGCCTGACGGGTGGCGAAGGCGATCGGGATCTGCGACATGTTCTGCACACCGCCCGCGACCACCAGGTCCTGCGTGCCGGACAGCACCCCCTGCGCCGCGAAGTGCACGGCCTGCTGCGAGGAGCCGCACTGCCGGTCGATCGTCACACCGGGCACCTCCTCGGGCAGTCCGGCCGCCAACCAGCAGGTGCGCGCGATGTCCCCGGCCTGCGGCCCCACCGCGTCTAGACAGCCGAAAACGACGTCCTCGACGGCGGCCGGATCGACGCCCGCGCGCGCGACCAGCTCCTTCAGCACATGCGCGCCCAGGTCGGCCGGATGGACCCCGCTCAGCCCACCTCCCCGCCGCCCCACGGGCGTTCGGACCGCTTCGACGATGTAGGCCTCGGCCATGGCGACTCCCCAATGGGTCACGTACGTACGGCGATCCCGTCCAGCACCATCGACAGGTACTGCCGGGCGATCTCCTCCGGGCTGTGCTGTCCGCCGGGCCGGTACCAGGACGCGGCCACCCACACGGTGTCGCGCACGAACCGGTAGGTGAGACGGACGTCGAGGTCGGCCCGGAAGACCCGGGCGGCGACCCCGCGCTCCAGCGTGGACAGCCACGCCTTCTCGAACTTGCGCTGCGACTCGGCGAGGAACGCGAACCGCTCCTGCGCCACCAGCTGCCTGCTCTCCTTCTGGTAGATCGCGACGGCGGCGCGGTGCCGGTCGATCTCCCGGAACGACTCGGTGACCAGGGCCTCCAGGGTCTCGCGCGGGTCCAACTCGGCGTCCAGGACGGTGTCGTAGCCGCTCCACAGCTCGTCGAGGAAGGTGCGCAGGATCTCCTCCAGCATCGATTCCTTGGAGTCGAAGTGGTAGTAGAGGCTGCCCGCGAGCATGCCCGCGTGGTCGGCGATCTTGCGTACGGTGGTGGCGTTGTAGCCCTGCTCGGCGAAGACCTCGGCGGCGGTCTCGAGGAGTTCGCGGCGCCGGGCGGGCGCGGCGGTCACCTGGGGCTTCTTCTTGGTCGGCACGGATACATTCTCGTCCTAGGCGTGCTGGCTGCTGACGGAGACGACCTCTCCCGTCATGTACGAGGAGTAGCCGGACGCCAGGAAGACGATCACGTTGGCCACCTCCCAGGGCTCCGCGTACCGGCCGAAGGCCTCGCGCGCGGTCAGCTCCTCCAGCAGTTCGGGGGTCGTCACCTTCACCAGGTGCGGGTGCATGGCGAGGCTCGGCGAGACGGCGTTGACCCGCACCCCGTACTCGGCCGCCTCCAGCGCCGCGCACCGGGTCAGCGCCATCACACCGGCCTTGGCGGCGGCGTAGTGGGCCTGTCCGGCCTGGGCGCGCCAGCCGACGACGGAGGCGTTGTTGACGATGACCCCGCCACCGCCGTTCCCCACGCCGCCGCCACCGCTGTCGCGCATCAGCCGCAGCGCGGCCCGGGTGCACCGGAAGGTGCCGTTCAAGGTCACGTCCAGGACCCGGCTCCACTGCTCGTCGGTCATGTCGACGAGGGGCGACGTGCCGCCGAGCCCGGCGTTGTTGACGACGACGTCCAGCCGTCCGTGCTCGCTCACCGCCGTCTCGAACAGGGCCCGCACCTGGGCCTCGTCGGTGACGTCGCACGGCACCGCGGCCACCGCTCCGGGGAAGTCCCGGGCCAGCTCCGCCTCGTACTCCTTCAGCCGCCGCCCGTGGGCGTCGCTGATCAGCACGCGGGCGCCCTCCTCCAGGAAGCGGCGCGCGGTGGCGCCGCCGATGCCCGCTCCGGCCGCCGCGGTGATGACGGCGGTGCGGCCGGTCAGCAGGCCGTGCCCGGGCACGTATGCCGGAGTCTCGACCGTTGTCATAGGGCCACGCTAATCTACCAAACACTTGTTAGGGAAGGAGGGCGACGACCGTGGACCTCATCGACTCGCGCGCCGACGAGGAGTTCCGCGCGGAGGCCAGGGCCTGGCTCACCGCGCATGTGCCGGCCGACCCGCTGCCGTCCCTGGAGACCGCGGAGGGTTTCGCGGCGCACCGGGCGTGGGAGGCGGAGCTGGCCGCGGACGGCTGGTCGGTGGTCAACTGGCCGGCCGGGTACGGCGGACGGGACGCCGGTCTCCTGCGCTGGCTGGCCTTCGAGGAGGAGTACTGGGCGGCGGGCGCGCCGGGGCGGGTGAGTCAGAACGGGATCAGTCTGCTGGCGCCGACCCTCTTCGACCACGGCACCGAGGAGCAGCGGGCGAGGGTGCTGCCGTCGATGGCCACCGGCGAGGTGATCTGGGCGCAGGCGTGGTCCGAACCCGAGGCGGGCTCGGATCTGGCCTCCCTCCGGTCGCGGGCGGTGCGTACGGACGGCGGCTGGCTGCTGACCGGGCAGAAGACCTGGTCGTCCCGGGCCGCCTTCGCCGACCGCGCCTTCGGCCTGTTCCGCAGCGACCCGGACACGCCGAGACCCCACCAGGGCCTGACCTACCTGATGTTCGGCCTGCGTGCCCCGGGCGTCACGGTCCGCCCGATCGGCCGCCTGGACGGGAAGCCGGCGTTCGCCGAGCTCTTCCTGGACGACGTGTTCGTGCCGGACGAGGACGTGATCGGCGCGCCCGGCGAGGGCTGGCGGATCGCGATGTCGACGGCGGGGAACGAGCGGGGGCTGATGCTGCGCTCCCCGGGCCGTTTCCTCGCCTGCGCCGAAAGACTCCGCGCCCTCTGGGAGGAGCGGGGAGGTCCGTCCCACGCACACGACCAGGTGGCCGACGCCCTGATCGGCGCCCGCGCCTACCAGCTGTTCACCCACGCGGCGGCCTCCCGCTTCCTGGACGGCGGCTCCATCGGGCCCGAGTCCAGCCTGAACAAGGTCTTCTGGTCCGAGTACGACATCGCGCTGCACGAGACGGCCCTCGACCTGCTCGGCGAGGAGGGCGAGTCGGCGGACACGGCCTGGGCCGAGGGGTACGTCTTCTCCCTCGCCGGCCCGATCTACGCGGGCACCAACGAGATCCAGCGCGACATCATCGCCGAGCGCCTGCTGGGCCTGCCGAAGGGACGCCGCTGATGCGATTTCTGCTCGAGGCCGAACAGCGGGCGTTCGCGGCCTCGCTGGACGCCCTGCTCACCGCCTCCGACACGCCGTCCGTCATACGGGATTGGAGCCGCGGCGAACGGTCGAGCGGCCGTGCGCTGTGGCGCCGTGTCGCCGAAGCGGGGGTGTTCGGTCTCGCCGTACCGGAGGAGTACGGCGGACTGGGCGTCCGTCCGGTGGAACTCGCCGTCGCCTTCGTGGAGTTGGGGCGGCACGCGGTACCGGGACCTGTGGTGGAGACGGTCCTCGCGGCCGCCCTGCTCGGTGAGCCGAGTCCGTCGGCCAAGCGCCTGCTGCCGTCGCTGGCCTCGGGCGAGGCGCTGGCGACGGTGGCGCACGAGGGGTCGTACGCCCTCGACGGCGAGGCGGCGGACGTCCGTCTCTCGCTGGCACCCGACGGCCTGCGCCTCGCCCCCGGTCACGGCCCGGCACGCCCGTCCCTCGACCCCGCCCGCCGCCTCACCGCCCTGACACCGGGCGGTGAACTCCTCACCGCCGAGCCGCCCGTGGCGCACGCCCTCACCCACGCCCGCCTCGCCACCGCCGCCCAGGCCCTCGGCGTCGGTCTCGCCCTCCTCGACCGGACCGTCGCGTACGTGAAACAGCGCACCCAGTTCGGCGTCCCCATAGGCTCCTTCCAGGCCGTGAAGCACCGACTGGCCGACGTCAAGATCGCCTTGGAGTTCGCCCGGCCCCTGGTGTTCGCAGCCGCGCTCACCATGGCGCCCGCCGACGTGGCCGCCGCCAAGGTCGCGGCCTGCGAGGCGGCGTACCGGGCCGCACGTACCGCGCTCCAGTCGCACGGCGCGATCGGGTACACCGCGGAGTACGACCTGTCCCTGTGGCTGACCAAGGCCCGAGCGCTGCGCACCGCGTGGGGCACACCCCGGGAGTGCCGGGCGCTGGTGGTCAGTGGTGGTGGTCGCCGCTGGTGAGCTCCCGGTACTCCTCCGCGGTCGGTTTGGCGATCCGCGAATCGGGCCCGAACATCGCCCGGGCCAGCTGGGCGCGCACCCGCTGGGCGACGGTGACCGGCCGGCGCACGCCGTTGGCGTCGACGAGGGGGCCGATCTCGTAGGGCGGGTTCTGTTCGTGCTGGGTGAGGGTGAAGAGCTGGTCCTGCGGGAGCGGTTCGTGCACCTCGACGAACTCGCCGGTCGGCAGCCGTTTGATGGTGCCGGTCTCCCGGCCGTGCAGCACCTTGTCGCGGTCGCGGCGCTGCAGGCCCAGGCAGACCCGTTTGGTGACGATGAAGGCGACGACCGGCGCCGCGAAGAAGGCGACCCGCACGAACCAGGTGATGGCGTTGATGGACAGGTGCAGATGGGTGGCCACGATGTCGTTGCCGCCGCCGATCAGCAGCACCACGTACAGGGCGAGCCAGGCCACGCCCAGCCCGGTGCGCACGGGCGCGTTGCGCGGCCGGTCCAGGATGTGGTGCTCGCGTCTGTCCCCGGTGATCCACGCCTCGACGAAGGGATACAGGCCGAGGGCGAGCAGGATCAGCGGGAAGAGCGAGAAGGGGATGAGGACGCCAAGGACCAGGGTGTGGCCCCAGGCGTTGATCTCCCATCCCGGCATCACCCGGATCAGTCCCTCGGAGAAGCCGAGGTACCAGTCGGGCTGGGCGCCGGTGGTCACCAGGTCCGGCCGGTAGGGGCCGAAGGCCCACACGGGGTTGATGCTGGCGATGCCGCCCATGACGGCCAGCACGCCGAAGACGAGGAAGAAGAAGCCGCCGGCCTTGGCCATGTAGACGGGCAGGAAGGGCATGCCGACCACGGTCTTCTGGTCGCGCCCGGGCCCGGGGTACTGGGTGTGCTTGTGGTAGAAGACCAGGATCAGATGGGCGACCACCAGCCCCAGCATCAGCCCTGGCAGCAGCAGGACGTGGACGGGGAAGAGCCGCGAGATGATGTCGTGGCCCGGGAACTCCCCGCCGAACAGGAACATCGACAGATACGTGCCGACGATCGGGATCGACAGGATCGCGCCGTCGGCGAAGCGGATGCCGGTGCCGGAGAGCAGGTCGTCGGGGAGCGAGTAGCCGGTCAGGCCGGTGATGATGCCGAGCATCAGCAGGGTCCAGCCGAACAGCCAGTTGACCTCGCGGGGCTTGCGGAAGGCTCCGGTGAAGAACACCCGCATCATGTGCACCAGCATGCCGGTGACGAAGACCAGCGCCGCCCAGTGGTGGATCTGCCGGATGAGCAGTCCGCCGCGCACGTCGAAGCTGATGTCGAGCGCGGACTCGTAGGCGCGGGTCATCCGGACGCCGTTGAGCGGCACGTACGAGCCGTGGTAGACGACCTCGACCCCGCTGGGCTCGAAGAACAGGGTCAGGTAGATGCCGGTGAGGATCAGGATGATGAAGCTGTACAGGCAGATCTCGCCGAGCATGAAGGACCAGTGGTCCGGAAAGACCTTGCGCATGTTGGCCTTGGCCAGGGCGTAGAGGCCGAGCCGTCCGTCGGCCCAGTCGGCGACCTTCTCGCCCTTGCCCGGGGGCTCCCTGCGCGCCGAAGCCCCGCGGTTCTCCGCACGTGCGCCGTCCATACGTTCGTCGCCTCCCCGTCGGATCAACATCAGGGTTGCACGCGCCCCGGGGCCGAGCCAACGGTGCGGTCAGGACGGCGGCACGATTCCCTGCGCCCGCGCCGCCACCAGCCACTTCGGAAACTCGCTCACGAGCCGGTCGTACAGCTCGGTGTCCGACACCTTCCGCGGGTCGGCCCCGGCGTGGAAGAACCCGGCGTTGTCCACGACCCGCTTGTCCGGGACGGCCAGGTCGTCGAGCCGGCGCAGGAAGTCGAACTGCTTGCTGTGCGGGTCCCCGAAGCCCACGAACTGCCAGAACAGCGGCAGCCCGGCCGCCTTGCACAGGTACCGTTCCGCGGCGAGCTTGTTGATCGGGCCGCCGTCGGTCTGGAAGACCACCAGGGCGGGGTCGGTGGAGCCGCTGTCGAGGTAGTGGTCGATCACGGCGTCCATGGCCAGGTGGTAGCTGGTCTTGCCCATGTGCCCGAGCCCGGCCACGATCTTCTCGATGCGCCCCGCGTGGTCGGCGAGCGCGATCTCGGTCTCGGCGTCGACGTCCGTCGAGAAGAACACCACCGGCACGCTTCCGTCGTCGTCGAGATGCGCGGACAGCCCGAGCACCCGGTCGGCCAGCGCCTGCACACTGCCGTCCTTGTAGTACGGCGCCATGGAGCCGGAGTAGTCGACGACGAGGTACACGGCGGCCCGCAGCCCGTCCAGCCCGTGCTTGCGCAGCGAGACCCCGGCGCTCTTGTAGAGGCTGACCAGGGCCGGCGCGGTCTCCTCGACCTTCTTCAGACTGATCGCAACCATGGCCCCTACTCTCCCATCCGTCACCTGTGTTCGTTATTTTGTTCGCCGCCGTCCCCACCGGCTCACCGTTCGTCCCATCCCCTCCGAGGAGCCGGCGTGGAACCCGAGTCCACCGTCACCACCTGCTACCGCCATCCCGCGGTGGAGTCCCACGTCCGCTGCACCCGCTGCGACCGCTACATCTGCCCGAACTGTATGCGGGAGGCGTCCGTCGGCCACCAGTGCGTGGAGTGCGTACGTCAGGGAGCGCGGTCGGTGCGGCAGGCGCGCACGGCGTTCGGCGGGCGGATCACCACGGCGCCCGTGGTGACGTACGTCCTGATCGGGCTCAATGTGCTCGCGTATCTGGGCGAGCTGGTGCGGCCGTCGGTCGTGGACCGGTTCGAGATGCTGGGCCGGGGGCTGGTCGGGCCGGACGGCGGGCACTACGTGTGGGTGGCCGGGTACCCCTCGGCCTACCACCCCGAGGGTGTCGTCGACGGGGAGTGGTACCGGCTGCTGACCGGTGCGTTCCTGCATCTGCCGCCGACCGGGGGCACGTTCGGGATCCTGCACATCGTGATGAACATGGTGTCGCTGTGGAACATCGGCCGGGTGGTCGAGTTCCAGCTCGGCCGGATCCGGTACGTCACCCTGTATCTGCTGTCGGCGCTGGGCGGCTCGGTGCTGGTGCTGCTGCTGGCGCCGGACTCCCCGACGCTGGGCGCGTCCGGCGCGATCTTCGGGCTCGGCGCCGCGTACTACGTCATGGCCCGGCGGCTGGGCGCCGACATGGCTCAGGTCAACCGTTTCATGGCGGGCCTGCTGCTGTGGCTGCTGATCTCCGCGAGCCTCACCTCCTGGCAGGGCCACCTCGGCGGACTGCTGGCCGGCACCGTGGTGACGGTCGCCTACGCGCCCCGCGGCCAGCGCCGCACCCTCGTCCAGGCGGGCGCGTGTGTGGCCCTGCTGGCGCTGCTGGTGATCCTGGCGATGGCGAAGGTCGCGGAACTGACGGTCTGAGCAGCCGAAAAGGCGACAGCGCCTGCCCGTAGTCCGGTCGGGGACTGGGCAGACGCCGTCACGGGGGGTCTGGGGGGGGACACCCCCCAGACAACCAGCCCGTACGCCTTTGTACGGGACGTTCCTGGTGAACCGTCAGACCATCAGCGCGCGGTCCGTCGGGCGGATCGGGGCCGGCAGGTCGCTGGCGCCGGTCAGGAAGCGGTCGACGCCGCGGGCGGCCGAGCGGCCCTCCGCGATCGCCCACACGATGAGCGACTGGCCGCGGCCGGCGTCACCGGCGACGAAGACCCCGGGGACGTTGGTCTGGAAGTCGGCGTCGCGGGCGATGTTGCCCCGCTCGTCGAGGTCCAGGGCGAACTGGTCGACCAGGCCGTTGTCCCGGTCGGTGCCGGTGAAGCCCATCGCCAGCGTCACCAGCTGGGCCGGGATCTTGCGCTCGGTGCCCGGCTTCGGGGTGAGCCTGCCGTCGATGAACTCGACCTCGGTGAGGTGCAGCCACTGGACGTTGCCGTCCTCGTCGCCCTCGAAGTGGGTGGTGGAGACGGAGTACACCCGCTCGCCGCCCTCCTCGTGCGCGGAGGTCACCTTGTACAGCATGGGGAAGGTCGGCCACGGCTGGGTGACGGCGTTCCGCTCGTCGCCCGGCCGGGGCATGATCTCCAGCTGGGTGACGGAGGCCGCGCCCTGGCGGTGGGCGGTGCCCACGCAGTCCGCGCCGGTGTCGCCGCCGCCGATGACCACGACGTGCTTGCCCTCGGCCGAGACCGGGGCGACGACGTAGTCGCCCTCCTGGACCTTGTTCGACAGGGGCAGGTACTCCATGGCCTGGTAGATGCCCTTGAGCTCACGGCCCGGCACCGGCAGGTCACGAGCGGTCGTCGCACCGGCGGCGATGACGATGGCGTCGTACCGCTTCTTCAGGTCGGTCGCCTTGAGGTCGCGGCCGATCTCGATGCCGGTACGGAAGCGGGTGCCCTCCGCGCGCATCTGCTCGATACGGCGGTTGATGTGCCGCTTCTCCATCTTGAACTCGGGGATGCCGTAGCGGAGCAGGCCGCCGATGCGGTCGGCGCGCTCGTAGACGGCGACGGTGTGGCCGGCCCGGGTCAGCTGCTGGGCGGCGGCCAGGCCCGCCGGGCCCGAGCCGATGACGGCGACGGTCTTGCCCGAGAGGCGCTCCGGGATCTGCGGCGCGACGTCACCGGTCTCCCACGCCTTGTCGATGATCGAGACCTCGACGTTCTTGATGGTCACCGGCGGCTGGTTGATACCCAGCACGCACGCCGACTCGCACGGGGCCGGGCACAGCCGGCCCGTGAACTCGGGGAAGTTGTTCGTCGCGTGCAGGCGCTCCGAAGCCGCCGACCAGTCCTCGCGGTAGGCGTAGTCGTTCCACTCGGGGATCAGGTTCCCCAGCGGACAGCCGTTGTGACAGAACGGGATACCGCAGTCCATGCAGCGGCTCGCCTGCTTGCTGATGATCGGCAGCAGGGAGCCGGGGACGTAGACCTCGTTCCAGTCCTTCAGGCGGTCCTCGACCGGACGGGACTTGGCGACCTCACGGCCGTGGTGGAGAAAGCCCTTCGGGTCAGCCATTGATCGCCGCCTCCATCATCTTCTCGGTGATCTCGGACTCGGAGAGTCCCGCCTGCTCGGCGGCGTCCTTGGCGGCGAGCACTGCCTTGTACGTGCTGGGGATGATCTTGCTGAAGCGTTCGACCGCGGTGTCCCACTCGGCCAGCAGCTTCTCGGCGACCGTGGAGGCGGTCTCCTCCTGGTGCCGGCGCACCACGTCGTGCAGCCACTGCTTGTCGGTGTCGTCCAGCTCCTCGACCGACTCCAGATTGCCGACGTTGACGTTGTCGCGGTCGAGGTCGATCACGTACGCGACACCGCCGGACATACCGGCCGCGAAGTTGCGGCCCGTCGGCCCGAGCACCACCGCGCGTCCGCCGGTCATGTACTCGCAGCCGTGGTCGCCCACGCCCTCGGAGACGACCGTCGCGCCGGAGTTGCGGACACAGAACCGCTCGCCGGTACGGCCGCGCAGGAACAGCTCGCCGCCGGTCGCGCCGTACGCGATGGTGTTGCCCGCGATGGTCGAGTACTCGGCGAGGTGGTCGGCGTCCCGGTCGGGACGGACGATCACCCGGCCGCCGGAGAGGCCCTTGCCGACGTAGTCGTTGGCGTCGCCCTCCAGGCGCAGCGTGACACCGCGCGGGAGGAAGGCGCCGAAGGACTGGCCCGCGGAACCGGTGAAGGTGATGTCGATGGTGTCGTCGGGCAGGCCCGCGCCACCGAACCTCTTGGTCACCTCGTGGCCGAGCATGGTGCCGACCGTGCGGTTGATGTTGCGGATGGAGACCTGGGCGCGCACCGGCTGGGCGTCGGTCGCGGAGTCGGCGGCCAGGGCGTCGGCGGCGAGCTTGATCAGCTCGTTGTCGAGCGCCTTCTCCAGGCCGTGGTCCTGGGCGATCACCTGGTGGCGGACCGCGCCCTCGGACAGCGACGGCACGTGGAACAGCGGGGCCAGGTCCAGGCCCTGCGCCTTCCAGTGGTCGACCGCGCGGGTCACGTCGAGCGCCTCGGCGTGACCGACGGCCTCCTCGATGGAGCGGAAGCCGAGCTCGGCGAGGATCTCGCGGACCTCCTGGGCGATGTACTGGAAGAAGTTGACGACGTACTCGGCCTTGCCGGAGAAGCGGTCGCGCAGGGTCGGGTTCTGGGTGGCGATGCCGACCGGGCAGGTGTCCAGGTGGCAGACGCGCATCATGACGCAGCCGGAGACGACGAGCGGCGCGGTCGCGAAACCGAACTCCTCGGCGCCCAGCAGCGCGGCGATGACGACGTCACGGCCGGTCTTGAGCTGGCCGTCGGTCTGGACCACGATCCGGTCGCGCAGGCCGTTGAGCAGCAGGGTCTGCTGGGTCTCGGCGAGACCGAGCTCCCAGGGACCGCCCGCGTGCTTCAGCGAGGTCAGCGGGGAGGCGCCCGTGCCGCCGTCGTGACCGGAGATGAGCACGACGTCCGCGTGCGCCTTGGACACACCCGCCGCGACCGTGCCGACGCCGACCTCGGAGACCAGCTTGACGTGAATCCGCGCCTGCGGGTTCGCGTTCTTCAGGTCGTGGATCAGCTGGGCCAGGTCCTCGATGGAGTAGATGTCGTGGTGCGGCGGCGGGGAGATCAGACCGACACCCGGGGTCGAGTGACGGGTCTTGGCGACCCACGGGTACACCTTGTGGCCGGGCAGCTGGCCGCCCTCACCGGGCTTGGCGCCCTGGGCCATCTTGATCTGGATGTCGTCCGCGTTGACCAGGTACTCGGAGGTCACGCCGAAGCGGCCGGAGGCGACCTGCTTGATGGCGGACCGGCGGGCCGGGTCGTACAGACGGTCCGGGTCCTCGCCGCCCTCGCCGGTGTTGGACTTGCCGCCCAGCTGGTTCATGGCGATGGCGAGCGTCTCGTGCGCCTCGCGCGAGATGGAGCCGTACGACATGGCGCCGGTGGAGAAGCGCTTGACGATCTCGGAGACCGGCTCGACCTCGTCGATGGAGATCGAGGGACGGTCCGACGTGAAGCCGAACAACCCGCGCAGCGTCATCAGCCGCTCGGACTGCTCGTTCACCCGCTCGGTGTACTTCTTGAAGATGTCGTAGCGGCCGGTGCGCGTGGAGTGCTGGAGGCGGAAGACCGTCTCCGGGTCGAACAGGTGCGGCTCGCCCTCGCGGCGCCACTGGTACTCGCCGCCTATGTCCAGGGCGCGGTGGGCCGGCGCGATGCCGGAGGCCGGGTAGGCCTTGGCGTGGCGGGCGGCGACCTCCTTGGCGACGACGTCGATGCCGACACCGCCGATCTTGGTGGCCGTACCGCTGAAGTACTTGGCGACGAACGCGTCGTCGAGGCCGACGGCCTCGAAGACCTGGGCGCCCCGGTAGGAGGCGACCGTGGAGATGCCCATCTTCGACATGACCTTCAGCACGCCCTTGCCGAGGGCGTAGATCAGGTTGCGGATGGCCTGCTCGGGCTCGATGCCGGAGAGGAAGGTACCGGCGCGGACCAGGTCCTCGACCGACTCCATCGCCAGGTACGGGTTCACGGCCGCGGCGCCGTAGCCGATGAGCAGGGCGACGTGGTGGACCTCGCGGACGTCGCCGGCCTCGACCAGCAGGCCCACGTGGGTGCGCTGCTTGGTGCGGATGAGGTGGTGGTGGACGGCCGCGGTGAGCAGCAGCGAGGGGATCGGCGCGTGCTCGGCGTCGGAGTGGCGGTCCGACAGGACGATCAGCCGGGCTCCGTTATCGATGGCGGCGTCGGCCTCGGCGCAGATCTCCTCGATGCGCGCCGCGAGGGCGTCACCGCCGCCGGAGACCCGGTAGAGGCCGGAGAGGGTCGCGGCCTTGAAGCCGGGCATGTCGCCGTCGGCGTTGATGTGGATGAGCTTGGCCAGCTCGTCGTTGTCGATGACCGGGAAGGGCAGCACGACGGAGCGACAGGAGGCGGCGCTCGGGTCGAGCAGGTTGCCCTGCGGGCCCAGCGACGAGCGCAGGGAGGTGACCAGCTCCTCGCGGATCGCGTCCAGCGGCGGGTTGGTGACCTGTGCGAACAGCTGGGTGAAGTAGTCGAACAGCAGCCGCGGGCGCTCGGAGAGCGCGGCGATCGGGCTGTCCGTACCCATCGAACCGATCGGCTCGGCACCGGCCTTGGCCATCGGCGCGAGGATGACGCGCAGTTCTTCCTCGGTGTAGCCGAAGGTCTGCTGGCGGCGGGTGACCGAGGCGTGGGTGTGGACGATGTGCTCGCGCTCGGGCAGGTCGCCCAGCTCGATCTCGCCGGCCTCGATCCACTCGGCGTAGGGCTGCTCGGCGGCGAGGGTCGCCTTGATCTCGTCGTCCTCGATGATGCGGTGCTCGACGGTGTCGACGAGGAACATCTTGCCGGGCTGCAGCCGGCCCTTGCGGACGACCCTGGCCGGGTCGATGTCCAGGACGCCGACCTCGGAGCCGAGGACGACCAGGCCGTCGTCGGTGACCCAGTAGCGGCCGGGGCGCAGGCCGTTGCGGTCGAGGACCGCGCCGACCTGGGTGCCGTCGGTGAAGGTGACACAGGCCGGGCCGTCCCAGGGCTCCATCATCGTGGAGTGGAAGTTGTAGAAGGCGCGGCGGGCGGGGTCCATGGAGTCGTGGTTCTCCCACGCCTCCGGGATCATCATCAGCACGGAGTGCGGCAGCGAACGCCCGCCCAGGTGCAGCAGTTCCAGCACCTCGTCGAAGGTCGCCGAGTCGGAGGCGTCCGGCGTACAGATCGGGAAGACGCGCTCCAGGCCCTTGTCCCCGAACAGGTCGGAGACCAGCTGCGATTCGCGGGCGCGCATCCAGTTGCGGTTGCCCATGACGGTGTTGATCTCACCGTTGTGCGCGACGAAGCGGTACGGGTGCGCGAGGGGCCACGACGGGAAGGTGTTCGTGGAGAACCGGGAGTGCACGAGCGCGATCGCGGAGGCGAAGCGGCGGTCGGACAGGTCCGGGAAGAAGGGCTCGAGCTGACCGGTGGTCAGCATGCCCTTGTAGACGATGGTGCGCGCGGAGAGCGACGGGAAGTAGACACCGGCCTCGCGCTCGGCGCGCTTGCGCAGCGCGAAGGCCTTGCGGTCGAGAACGATGCCCTTCGAGGCGTTGTCCGTGACGAAGATCTGGCGGAAGGCGGGCATCGTCGAGCGGGCGGTGGCACCGAGCAGTTCGGGGGCGACCGGGACCTCGCGCCAGCCGAGGACGGTGAGACCCTCGTCGTCGGCGATCGTCTCGATGCGTGAGACGGCGTCCTCGGTCTCCTCCTCGGGCAGGAAGGCGATGCCGACCGCGTAACCGCCCGCCTCGGGCAGTTCGAATCCGGCCACGTCACGGAAGAACGCGTCGGGTACCTGGGAGAGGATGCCGGCGCCGTCCCCGGAGTCCGGCTCCGAGCCGGTGGCACCGCGGTGTTCGAGGTTGCGCAGGACGGTCAGGGCCTGTTCGACCAGGGTGTGGGACGCCTCGCCGGTGAGGGTGGCAACGAAGCCGACGCCGCACGCGTCGCGCTCGAAGCGGGGGTCGTACATACCCTGCGCAGCAGGGCGAGCATCCATGAAGGACCAGTTCTGGCCATTCGCGGAATGCTGGGACGGCTGGCGCGGCGTACGCATCGGCTCTCCCGTCGTCGTCTCAAGTGGCATGCAGATTGCCGAGGGACGACGTTGGCCCTCTGCGGAGTGCAAAATTTCGTGCAGGTTACATGATGGAGCGGTTCTCGGGAACCGGGATATTCCGTTCCAGCATGCGGACACCGCTCGGCTGCAGCGCGGGTGCCGCGCCTGCGGTGGAAGCTATGGGGACCGGACGGGACAGATCGTTGTCCGCCGACCCGAAAGACGGGGAGGGCCGCGTCGCCCTTCCCGGTGGTGCGCGGCAGGCCTCATTGCCCACAGCGCTTACGGCTCATGCCCGGTGGAAAACCATTCGAAACCAGCGGGTAACGGCTACTTATGCGGCCCAACGCATAAGTTCCAGCCGAGCTATCCTACGGCCGTTCCGAACAGACTGCCCAGGGCGTAGGTCACACCGGCCGCGGCGCCGCCGAGCGCGAGCTGCCGCAGCCCGCTGTACCACCAGCTGCGCGCGGTCACCCGGGCCACCACGGCACCGCACGCGAACAGCCCGATGAAGGCGAGCAGCAGGGCGGGCCACAGCGCGGTGGCACCGAGCAGATACGGCAGTACGGGAAGCAGCGCGCCCAGCGCGAAGGACCCGAAGGACGACACGGCCGCGACCAGCGGCGACGGCAGGTCCGAGGGGTCGATGCCGAGCTCCTCGCGGGCGTGGATCTCCAGCGCCTGCTCGGGATCACGGGACAGCTGCCGGGCGACCTCGCGGGCCAGCTCGGGCTCGACGCCGCGCGCCTGGTAGAGCGCGGCGAGCTCGGCCTCCTCGTCCGCCGGGTGCTTCCTCAGCTCGGCGCGCTCGACGTCCAGTTCGGCCTCGACGAGCTCGCGCTGGGAGGCGACGGAGGTGTACTCACCCGCGGCCATCGAGAAGGCGCCGGCGGCGAGACCCGCGAGGCCGGTCAGCACGATGGTGTTCGGACTCACGGCGCCGCCCGCGACACCGGTCATCAGCGCGAGGTTGGAGACGAGCCCGTCCATCGCCCCGAACACCGCCGGCCGCAGCCACCCACCGTTGACGTCACGGTGCGTGTGGTTGTCGCGGTGGGCCTCATGGAGCGTGGCCTCGGTCTCGATGATCGCCATTACGGGGTCCCCCAGGGAAGCTAAGCCAAAGCTAACTTTGGACACGTTCTAAGTTCCGACAACGCAAAACCTACGCCTCCGCATTCCCCGCCGCCAGCAAGGAAAGGCTGGGCTAACCTGCGACTTTGCCGATCGACCGGGTGACATGGAGCCCCGCGAGGCTGGGGTCAACCGCTGATGGTGGGACACATGGGCCATGCCATCGATCCGCGAACGGGCACGCGGCGCACTGCTCGGTCTGGCCGTGGGGGACGCCCTCGGGGCGCCCGCGGAGAACATGAAACCGTCCGAGATCCGCGCCCGCTGGGGCCGGATCACGGGGTACGTCATGGACGTACCGGCCGGCACGGACGACACGGAGTACGCGATCTTCTCGGGCCTGCTGCTGGCCCGCCACGGCTCGGCCCTCACCCCCGCCCATGTGGAGGCGGCCTGGCACGAGTGGATCGCCGACCGCGCCGAGGGCCCCTTCCGCGGGGCGGGCTTCAGCGAGCGCGGCACCCTGGAGAACCTCCGCCGCGGTCTCGCCGCCCCCATCTCCGCCCAGCACCGGCACGCCTGGAGCGACGGTCTCGCCATGCGCGCGGCCCCCTTCGGCGTCTTCGCCGCGGGCCGGCCCGCCGAGGCGGCCCGGCTGGCGGCGATCGACGGCTCGGTGAGCCACGAGGGCGAGGGCATCTACGGCGGCCAGGCGGTGGCGGCGGGGGTGGCGGCGGCGATGGCCGGAGCGGCGCCGATCGCGGTGGTGGCCTCCGCCCTCGCCGTCGTCCCGGACGACTCCTGGACGGCCCGCTCCCTGCGCCGGGCCGTGACGGCCGCCCACCGCGGCGAACGCGCGGTCCGCTCGGCGGTGGTGATCGGCGGCTATCCCTGGACGGACCTGGCCCCGGAAGCCGTCGCCCTGGCCTTCGGCGCCTACGCGGCGGCCGACGGCGACTTCCGCGACGCGGTCCTCACGGCGGTCAACATGGGCCGCGACGCCGACACGACGGCGGCGGTGGCGGGCGCGCTGGCGGGAGCGACACAGGGCGTCGCCGCGATCCCGGCCGCCTGGGCGGCGGCGATCACCCCGGCGAGGGGCAGCTGCCTGCCGGCGATGGCGGGCCACCACGTCCTGGAGGTCGCGGACCTGCTGACGCAGGACGAGGAGACAACGGTACGTCCCCCGGACCCCGCGTCCTTCACCCTGGCCCCCGACACGGAGGCGGGGGCACCCCGGTGAGGCCCCCAGGCCCCTGGGACGAGGGAACACAGGCCACCGCCCTCACGGACGCGCCCCCCGCCCCCGTGGGTACCGACGGCACGGCTGTACCGACGCTCAGTACGCAGCCGACAGCTCCCGCGGCCGCCGTCGACGGGGACGCCCCACAGGGGCCACCCGCACCCGACGACGATGGTTGTGCGGGTGGTGCGGGTGGGAGCGAGCCCGCCGAAGACGAAGCCGAGACGCTGGTCAGCGACAAGCCCCCGCAGCGCCCCGCCAAGGCGCTGGTCAGCAGCAACCCCTCACAGCGACCCACCAAGGCGTTCGTCGGCAGCAAACCCTCACAGCGCCCCGCCAAGGCGTTCGTCGGCAGCAAACCCTCACAGCGACCCACCGAGACGTTCGTCGGCGACAAACCCCCGCAGCGACCCACCAAGGCGCTGGTCAGCAGCAAACCCTCACAGCGACCCACCAAGACGCTGGTCAGCGACAAGCCCCCACAGCGCCCCACCGAGACGCTGGCCGGCAACAAGCCCCCGCAGCGACCCGCCGAGGCCGGAAGAACGGTCGGCCTGCTGCTGGGCCTGGCCGCAGGCGACGCCGCCGGCTGGCCCTCCGCCCGCCACAGAGCCACCCGCATGCCCGACTGGACCCGCCGCCTCACCCGGGAACTCGACAACTTCGCCGAGCACAACGCCACGACCACCCTCCCCGTCCCCATCGCCCTCAACCAACCCCCCGAGCCCCTCCTCCTCGGCCCCTCCGACGACGCCGAGTGGGCGGCCTTCGCCGCCGAGGCCCTCCTCCGCGCCGGCGACGACACCGCCCTCGGCGACCTCAGCCGCGAACGCCGCACCAGAGCCGCCATCGACCTCACCTGGAACGCCCTGGCCAGCGAGGTCGCCGCCGCGGCCCAACGCGCCCCGGAGGTGGAGTCCGCCGTCCTCCCCCTTCGCGCCCGCATCTCCGTCCGCGCCGGCCTCGGCAACCTCGCCGCCGGTCTCCGCCCGCCCGCCACCGGCCACGACAACCCCCACTACTTCGACGACGCGGCCTGCGTCCGGGCCTGCGTCCTGGCCGTGGCCCACCCGGGCGACCCCCGACTCGCCGCGGAGCTGGCCGAGTTCGACGCCCGCTACACCCAGGACGGCGACGGCGTGCACGGTGCCCGCGCGATGGCGGCGGCGGTGTCCCTGGCGCTGACCGGCGCCGACGTCCACACCTGTGTGACGGCCGCCCTCGCCGAACTCCCCGGGACCACCGAGATCGGCCGCAACGCCCGCCACGCCCTCGACCTGGCCCGCCAGGCCGAGTCCGCCTTCGCCCTGGTCCCCCTCCTGGAACACCAGATCGTCGACCACGTCTACAGCTACGGCATCGCGGCCGCCGAAACCGTCCCCGTGGCGCTGGCCCTGACGACAGCCGCGAGGGGCCGCATCGCCGAAGCGGTACCGGCGGCGGCCTGTCTCTCCCGAGTGGCCGACTCCGCCCCCGCCCTCGCCGGCGCCCTGACCGGAGCACTGGGCGGCGGCAGCACGATCCCGGCCTCCTGGCGGGACGCCTGCCGCACCCTCTCCGGCTGCGCGCTCCCCCGCCTCACCGCCACCGACCTGGTGGAACTCGCCGAACTCCTGGAAGCCACGCAACCGGCTCCACCGGGAGGATGATTCGGGCATGACGCCCAAAGAGCAGGAAACAACCAGCCTCGCAGAACAAGAAACAAACGGCCTCGAGGACCGCATCACCGGAGCCCTCGTGGGCGCGGCGGTCGGGGACGCGTTGGGCGGCCCGGTCGAGGGCTACTCCCCCACCCAGATCCTCGAACGTCACGGCGGCCGCGTCCACGGCATCGTCGGCCCCTGGAACGGCGACGCCTGGCGCACGGCCCGCCCCCTCGCCCCGTACCACAAGGGCGACGGACACGTCACCGACGACACCTTGATGACGCACGCGCTGGTACGGGTCTACGGAAGCGTCCGCGACCACCTCGACGCGTACGCGATCGCCGACCACCTGGTCCCCGACCTGATGACGAACCCGCGTTGGATCCCGGAGCTGGAAGCCGAGGCCCTTCCCCTCCACCGCGTCTTCCTCGCCGAGAAGTGGCTGGTGACCCGCCTCCACTACGCCCACGCCGACCCGCGCGAGGCCGGCGTCGGGAACATCGTCAACTGCGGCGCCGCGATGTACATGGCCCCGGTCGGCCTGGTCAACGCGGCCGATCCGGCGGCCGCCTACGCCGAGGCCCTGGACGTCGCGGGCGCCCACCAGTCGTCGTACGGCCGGGAGGCGGCGGCCGTCCTCGCGGCGGCGGTGGCGGCGGCCTGCGTCCCCGGTGCCACCCCGGACACGATCGTCTCGACCGTCCTCTCCCTCGCCAAGGACGGCACCCGCGAGGCGATCGAGCGGGTCTGCGAAGTGGCGTCCCGGCACACGGACTTCGAGTCCGCCCTGGTCCCGCTGCGCGAGGCGGTGACGCCGTACGACACGGTGGGCCCCGACTACCGCGCCCCCTCCCTCGGCGCCCGCCGCCCCTCCCGTCTGCACTCCATCGAGGAACTCCCCATCGCCCTCGGCATGGTGCTGGTCTCCGGCGGCGACTACCGCCACGCGGTCCTGGGCTCGGTGAACTACGGCCGGGACTGCGACTCGATCGCCACGATGGCGGGCGCCCTGACCGGCGCCCTCGGCTCCCCGGTCCCGGACGACTGGTCCAAGACGGTCTCGGAGGCGAGCCGTCTGGACCTGTGGGAACCGGCCCGCGTCCTCACCGAGGTGGCGTACGAGATCTTCGAGCGGGACGTACGGCGACGGCGGGCGCACGAGGCGGCGTTCACGGGACTCGGAAGCCTCGGATGCTCCGACTGACCTGGGTACAGCCGGAGGACCTGATCGGCCATGAGCTGCGTCAGGCGGCTCTGGACGGTCGTGAGGCGTCGGTGATCGCGGCGCGCTGGAGGGCGGCGGGGGGTGCGCAAGCCCCCGGCCGAGCGGGTGCGTCGACGGAACGGGCATCGCGCTACCTGCGGCAACTGGCGGAGGATCTGCTGGACGAACTGGCGGACCTGCCCGGCACGTTGACCGAGGCGGAGCCGACCGACCTCACGAGGATCAAGGCCTGCTGCCCCGACTGGCCCCGGCCGGTCCGAGCGGCCACGAGCCGACTCCGTCTGGAAGCCGCGTGGCTGGGCCGGGCCGCGGGCTGCCTCCTGGGCAAGCCCGTCGAGAAACTCCCCCTCACCGGCATCCGCCAACTGGCCCGATCCACCGGCAACTGGCCCCTGAACACCTACTTCACCGCCCGAGGGGTCCCGGAAGAACTCCTCTCACAGCACCCCTGGAACCGCCGCTCGGCCCCCACCTCCCTCGTCGAGAACATCGACGGGATGCCCGAGGACGACGACCTCAACTACCCCCTCCTCAACCTGCTCCTGCTCCAACGCCACGGCCGCGGCTTCACCACCGCCGACGTCGCGAGGCTCTGGCTGGACGAACTCCCCGCCGGCCGCACCTTCACCGCCGAACGCGTCGCCTACCGCAACCTCCTCACCGGCATCGAGCCCCCGCACACCGCCCGCCACCGCAACCCCTTCCGTGAGTGGATCGGCGCCCTCATCCGCGCGGACGTCCACGGCTGGACCAACCCCGGCGACCCGGCCGCCGCCGCGGAACAGGCCCACGCGGACGCCGCCCTCACCCACACCGGCAACGGCGTCTACGCGGCGATGTTCACCGCGGCCGTCATCGCCGAGGCCGCCACGGGCACCCACGACATCCACAGCTGCCTGAGCACCGGCCTCACGGTGATCCCACCCCGCTCCCGCCTGTCCGAGGCGATCCGTCACGCCATCCGGCTGGCCACACAACAGCCCGACTTCGACACCGTCGTGGACCAACTCCACGCCCTCTACGCCGACACCCACCACTGGGTCCACGCCATCCCCAACACGGCCCTGATCGCCGCCGCCCTCACCCACGCCGACGGCGACTTCACCGGCTCCATCTCCCGTGCCGTGTCGGGCGGCCTGGACACCGACTCCAACGGCGCCACCGCGGGCGGCATCGCCGCACTGCTCACCGGCAGCCCCGCCGCCCTCCCCGACCGCTGGACGTCCCCCCTGAAGAACCGGCTGTCCACGTCCGTCGGCGACTTCAACGGCGTCGGCTTCGACACCCTGGCCCACCTCACCCACCGGGAGGCATCCCGCCCATGACCCACATCGTCGTGCTGGGCAGCACGAACATGGACCTCGTCACCTATGTCGAGAAGGCCCCGCAGCGCGGAGAGACCGTGACGGGACGACAGTTCCGTACGATCCCCGGCGGCAAGGGCGCCAACCAGGCGATCGCCGCGGCCCGCGCGGGCGCCACCGTGTCGATGATCGGTGCCGTCGGCACCGACACCTACGGCACCCGTCTCCGCTCCACCCTGGAACACTCGGGCGTCGAGACGGACCTGCTCCGCACCATCGACGGCCCCTCCGGCACCGCCCACATCGTCGTCGACGACGAGGGTGGCAACGCGATCGTCGTGATCCCCGGCGCCAACGGCACCGTCGACCACCTCGTCCCCGGCGACGAGGGCCTCATCGCCTCCGCCGACACCCTGCTGCTGCAGCTGGAGATCCCGATGCCCGCGGTCGTCGCGGGAGCGCGGACCGCCCGCGCCCACGGCGTCCGTACGGTCCTCACCCCCGCCCCGGCACAGCCCCTGCCCCCCGAACTCCTCGCCGCCACCGACCTGTTGGTCGCCAACGAGTACGAGGCGGTCACCCTCACCGCCGAGACCGACACGGTCGACGCGGCCACCGCCCTGCTGGCGAAGGTCCCGGCCGTGGTGGTCACGCTCGGCGTGGCGGGCAGCCTGTATCTGGCACGGGACGCCGAGCCCCTCGCCGTCGGGGCCCCGCAGGTCAACGCCGTGGACTCCACCGGCGCGGGCGACACCTTCGTCGGCGCCCTCGCGGTGGCCCTCGGCGAGGAGCGGCCCATCCGTGAGGCCCTGACCTGGGCCGCCGCGGCCGCCGCGCTCTCGGTGCAGCGCCCCGGCGCCTCCGCGTCGATGCCGTACCGCTCCGAGATCGAGGCGCGGTGCTCCTCATGACCACTCCCGGCACCCAGCCCCCGCTCACCGGCCTGCGCGTCCTCGACCTCGCCACGCTCTTCGCCGGCCCCCTCGCCGCCACCCTGCTCGGCGACTTCGGCGCGGAGGTCGTCAAGGTCGAGCACCCCACCAAACCGGATCCCTCCCGCGGCCACGGTCTCTCGAAGGACGGCGTCGGTCTGTGGTGGAAGATCCTCGGCCGCAACAAGCGCACGATCACCCTCGACCTCTCCAAGCCCGGCGGCCGCGCCACCCTGCTCCACCTGGCCGCGACAGCCGACGTGCTGATCGAGAACTTCCGTCCGGGCACCTTGGAGAAGTGGGACCTCGGCTGGCCGGAGCTGTCCGCCGTCAACCCCCGGCTGATCCTCAGCCGTGTCACCGCCTTCGGCCAGTTCGGCCCCTACGCCCACCGCCCCGGCTTCGGCACCCTCGCCGAGGCGATGAGCGGCTTCGCCGCGATCACCGGGGAACCGGACGCCCCTCCGACGCTCCCGCCCTTCGGCCTCGCCGACTCCATCGCCGGCCTGGCGACGGCGTACGCCGTGCTGACCGCGCTCGCCGCGCGCGACCGCACCGGCGAGGGCCAGGTCGTCGACATGGCGATCATCGAACCGATCCTCACGGTCCTCGGCCCCCAGCCCACCTGGTACGACCAGCTCGGATACGTCCAGGCCCGCACCGGAAACCGTTCGGCCAACAACGCCCCGCGCAACACCTACCGCACCGCCGACGGCACCTGGGTCGCCGTCTCCACCTCCGCCCAGTCGATCGCGGAACGCGTGATGCACCTGGTGGGCCGCCCGGAGCTGATCGACGAGCCCTGGTTCGCGACGGGCGCCGAGCGCGCCGCGCACGCGGACGTCCTCGACGCGGCGGTCGGCGACTGGATCGCCACCCGCACCCGCACGGAGGTCCTCGCGGCCTTCGAGAAGGCGGAGGCGGCCATCGCGCCCGTGCAGGACGTACGGGACGTACTCACCGACCCGCAGTACCAGGCCCTCGACACGATCACGACTCTCGACGATCCCGAACTCGGCCCGCTCCGTATGCAGAACGTCCTCTTCCGGCTCTCCTCCACGCCGGGCGCCATCCGCTGGGCGGGCCGCCCGCACGGCGCTGACACGGAACAGGTCCTGACCGAACTGGGCCTGAGCCGGGCCGAGTTGGCGGCTCTACGGCAGGAGGGTGCCGTATGACCGCGAGGACCACCCCGCTCACCTGGCTGTACGCCCCCGGCGACCGCCCGCACGTGGTCGCCAAGGCCCTCCTCGCCGGCGCCGACGTCGTGGTGGTCGACCTGGAGGACGCGGTCGCCCCGGACCGCAAGGACTACGCCCGCGCCGCCACGGCCGAGCTCCTCACCGACTCCCCGCCGGTCCCGGTCCATGTCCGTGTCAACGCCCTGGACGGCCCGCTGGCGCCCCGGGACCTCGAAGCGATCGCCATGCTCCCGGGCCTGTCGGGCCTGCGCCTGCCGAAAGTGACGTCACCGTCCCAGATCATCCGCATCGCCCATCACATGAACTCGTCGACGGGCGACGCCCTTGCCCTGTACGCCCTCCTGGAAACCGCCGTGGCCGTGGAACACGCCCACGCCATCGCCTCCGCTCACCCGGCGCTGCGCGGCATCTCGCTGGGGGAGGCGGATCTCCGGGCCGACCTGGGCGTACGTGAGGACGCGGGCCTCGACTGGTCCCGCTCCCGGGTCGTCGTGGCCGCCCGGGCGGCGGGCCTGCCCCCGCCACCGCAGTCGGTGCACCCGGACATCCGGGACCTGGAGGCCCTGGCGGCCTCCTGCACCCACGGTCGCGCCCTGGGCTTCCTCGGCCGAGCCGCCATCCACCCCCGCCAGCTCCCCATCATCGAACGGGCCTACCTCCCCACGACCCACGAGATCGAGGAGGCGGAAACCATCGTGAAGGCGGCGACAAGAGACCAGGGCGCCCAGGCCCTCCCGGACGGCCGCTTCATCGACGCGGCGGTCGTGGCAACGGCCCGGCGCACCCTGTCCCTGGCCAACCGCTGCCGATGAAACGCCGCCGGCGGGTCCCGGCGGCCTGAGCCGCCGAAACCCGCCGTCGGTCGTGCGTCAGAGCTTCTTGGCCGACTCGGTCGACTCGGCCTCGTCCTTGGCCTCGGCTTCAGCGGCGTTCTCCTCGGAGGACTCCACGTCGGCCTCCTTGACGTCAGCGTCCTTGACGTCGGCGTCCTTGGCTTCGGCGTCCTTGGCCTCGGCCTCGCCCTCGGTCTCCTCGCCCGGCGGCTCGTCCGCCGCCCCCGGTTCGACCACCGCTTCCCGCCCGGGCCGCTTCTTCGAGGACACCACGATGTACGCCACCGCGAGCAGGAACACGATTCCCGCGGTCCAGTCGTTCAACCGCAGCCCGAGGATGTGGTGCGCGTCGTCGACCCGCATGTACTCGATCCACGCCCGCCCCACGCAGTAAGCGGCGACGTACAGCGCGAACGCCCGCCCGTGCCCCAGCTTGAACCGCCGGTCGGCCCAGATGACCAGGAAGGCGACGCCGATGCACCACAGGGACTCGTAGAGGAACGTCGGGTGGTAGTACCCCGGCACCCGACCGTCCGCCGAGGACGTGATGTGCAGCGCCCAGGGAACGTTGGTCTCCTTGCCGTACAGCTCCTGGTTGAACCAGTTGCCCCACCGCCCGATCGCCTGCGCGAGGGCGATACCGGGCGCCACGGCGTCGGCGTACGCGGGCATCGGGATGCCCCGGCGCCGACAGCCGATCCAGGCACCCAGCCCACCTAGCGCGATCGCGCCCCAGATACCGAGGCCGCCCTCCCACACTTTGAAGGCGTCCACCCAGTCACGGCCCTGGCTGAAGTACAGCTCGTAGTCCGTGATCACGTGGTAGAGCCGGCCGCCGACGAGGCCGAACGGCACCGCCCAGACAGCGATGTCGGCCACCGTCCCGGCCCGTCCCCCGCGGGCGATCCAGCGCTTGTTGCCGAGCCAGACCGCGACGAAGACGCCGATGATGATGCAGAACGCGTAGCCGCGCAGCGGAATGGGGCCGAGATACAGCACCCCGCGCGACGGGCTCGGAATGTAGGCAAGTTCTTCCATGGCAGGGTCGACGCTACCGTGCCGGACCGGGACCACGGCAGGCGGCCCGGCTACGGGTCCATAACGGGCAGGTGTGAATGCGCCCCGTGCGCCTTACCGCTTTGCGGCCTCCTGTACCAGTTGCTTGAGCTTGGCCGGGGTCATCGTCTGGTCCTGGTAGATGTTCTTGCCGTTGAGGATCACGGTCGGCGTGCCGGAGAAACCGCTGGACCTGAACGCGGCGGCCGACTTGTCGACCCAGCTGTCGTGCGTGCCGTCGTTGACGCAGGTGCGGAAGGCCGGGGTGTCGAGGCCGTGCACCTTGCCCGCGAGCGCGATCAGCTTGCTGTTGTCCGCGAAGGCGTCGTCGGTCTCCTTCGGCTGGTTCTGGTACAGCACGTCGTGGTAGTCGCGGAACTTCCCGGCGTCCTGGGCGCAGGCCGCCGCGTTGGCCGCGCGCAGCGAGCCGGTGCCGCCGAGGTTGCCGTCGATCAGTCTGACCAGGTGGTACTCCACCCGGAGCTGTCCGGAGTCGGTCAGCTCGTGGATGGTCGGGCGGTAGGTCATCTCGAAGGCCTGGCAGGCCGGGCAGCGGAAGTCCTCCCAGACGGTGAGCGTCGGCCTGGCGCCGTCCTTGCCGACCGGGATCGCGAGACTGTCCTTGCCCTGCGCCCCGGACGGCGCCGCGATCGGGCCCGAACTCTTGCCGGCCTTGTCCTTGCCGGCGTTCGCGGCGACCACGCCGATCACCGCGGCGAGCCCCAGCACGCAGACGACGCTCGCGCCGACGATCAGCGCCCGCCGTCGCTTCTCGGCGGACTTCTGCTTCTCGCGCTCGACCGCCAGCCGCTCACGGGCGGTGCGCTTTCCCTCACGGTTCTTCTCGCTCACACCCCCAGAACGAACCGGGGAGGCGCAGCGCGCCTCCCCGGTCCCAGGTCCACCCGTTCGAGTGACCGAATGTTCCGTAGTGTGCCGTTACGCCTGGCCGCGCACGCCCTTCGCCAGTTCCCCGGCGAGTGCGCGGACCGCCTCGACGCCGGCCGTGTCGTCCGGCGCGTCCAGCATCCGCTTCACGAACGCCGAGCCGACGATCACGCCGTCGGCGAAGCCGGCCACCTCGGCGGCCTGCGCGGCGTCGGACACGCCGAGACCGACGCAGACGGGCAGATCGGTGCCGGTCGCCCGGGTCCGCTCGACCAGGTCCTGGGCCTGCGCGCCCACCGACTCACGGGTGCCGGTGACGCCCATGAGCGAGGCGGCGTACACGAAGCCGCTGCCGGCCGCGGTGATCTGTGCGAGCCGCGCGTCCTTGCTGCTGGGCGCGACCACGAAGACCGTGGCGAGCCCGTGCTTCTGGGCGTGTTCCCGCCACAGCGCCGCCTCCTGGACGGGCAGGTCGGGCAGGATGCACCCGGCGCCCCCGGCCTCCGCCAGCTCGGCGGTGAAGCGCTCGACGCCGTAGCGGTCGATGGGGTTCCAGTACGTCATGACGAGGATCGGCTTGCCGGTGGCCTCGTGGGCTTCCTTGACCGTGCGCATGACGTGCGCGATCTTGACGCCGCCGCGCAGGGCGATGTCGTCGGCGGTCTGGATGACGGGACCGTCGAGGACGGGGTCGCTGTGCGGCAGCCCCACCTCCATGACGTCCGCCCCGCCCTCCAGGGCGGCCTTGATCGCCTCGATGCCGCCGTCCACGGTCGGGAACCCGGCCGGGAGGTAGGCGATGAGCGCGGCCCGGCCCTCGGCCTTTGCGGCGGCGAGGGTGTCCGACAGCAGCTGGATGTTCCCGCTCACTTGGCGTCCCCCTCGATCTCCGCGGTGTCGGCGGCGTTCGCCGCGACCTCGGCGTCGGTGTCGTACAGGCCGAAGTAGCGCGCGGCGGTGTCCATGTCCTTGTCGCCGCGGCCGGACAGGTTGACGACGATCAGACCGTCCTCGCCCAGCTCCCTGCCGACCTCCAGGGCGCCCGCGAGGGCGTGGGCGCTCTCGATCGCCGGGATGATGCCCTCGGTGCGCGAGAGCAGGCGCAGGGCCTGCATCGCCGCGTCGTCGGTGACCGCGCGGTACTCGCCTCGACCGCTGTCCTTGAGGTACGAGTGCTCCGGGCCGATGCCCGGGTAGTCCAGGCCGGCCGAGATCGAGTACGGCTCGGTGATCTGGCCCTCGTCGTCCTGCAGGACGTAGGACCGGGAGCCGTGCAGGATGCCGGGCTCCCCGGCGGTGAGGGTGGCCGCGTGCTCGCCGCTCTCCACGCCGTGGCCGGCCGGCTCGCAGCCGATCAGGCGGACGCCCTTGTCGGGGATGAACGCGTGGAAGAGGCCGATGGCGTTGGAGCCGCCGCCGACGCAGGCGATCGCCGCGTCCGGGAGGCGGCCGGCGCGCTCCAGGAGCTGACGGCGGGCCTCCACGCCGATGACGCGGTGGAAGTCGCGGACCATGGCCGGGAAGGGGTGCGGGCCGGCGACCGTACCGAAGAGGTAGTGGGTGTGGTCGACGTTGGCGACCCAGTCGCGGAAGGCCTCGTTGATGGCGTCCTTCAGGGTGCGGCTGCCGGACTTCACCGCGACGACCTCGGCGCCGAGCATGCGCATGCGGGCCACGTTGAGGGCCTGGCGGCGGGTGTCGATCTCACCCATGTAGATCGTGCACTCGAGGCCGAACAGGGCGCAGGCGGTGGCGGTGGCCACGCCGTGCTGGCCGGCGCCGGTCTCCGCGATGACCCGGGTCTTGCCCATGCGCTTGGTGAGCAGGGCCTGGCCGAGGACGTTGTTGATCTTGTGGGAGCCGGTGTGGTTGAGGTCCTCGCGCTTGAGGAAGACGCGTGCGCCGCCGGCTTCCGCGGCGAAACGGGGGACCTCGGTGAGCGCCGAGGGGCGCCCCGTGTAGTTGAGCAGCAGGTCGTCGAGCTCTCGGGCGAACTCGGGGTCGTGCTTGGCCTTGTCGTACTCGACGGCCACCTCGTCCACGGCGGCGACGAGGGCCTCCGGGATGAACTTGCCGCCGAAGTTGCCGAAGTAGCCTTCGGGACTCGGTACTTGACCCTCGGGGTCGGGAATGAAGAAGTCGCTGGGCATGCGGATACCTCACGGTGAGTGCGTGGAAAAACACTATTCGCCGTGGGGGCGGAGTTCGTCGTGCGACCTCAGGCCGTCTGTGGCTTGTCGCGCTCGCGCGGCGGCAGCCGCACATCGAGTAGAGCCCCGCGCCCCTGTGGGGCGCGCTGCCATCGGCGGCCGTTGACCTGCCCGGGTTCGTCTCCGATGACGTAGCGCACGCGGCGGCCGTGTACGCGGCGGGCCGGGGCGCGGCAGCCGCGTGGGCGGCAGCCGCGCGCGAGGCGGGCGTACCGGTCCACGGTCGTCAGGGTGAGAGTCATCGGGGTCAGCCTACCGAAAGATCAACCGCGCCCGTGCCGCAAAGCCGGGTGCTCGCCCGCCGCCACCAGGTCCGAGACGGCTGTCCTCGGGTCCTTGCCGGTGACCAGGGACTCGCCCACCAGGACCGCGTCGGCGCCGGCGTTGGCGTAGGCGATCAGGTCGTGGGGGCCGCGGACGCCGGACTCGGCGATCTTGACGAGGTGGTCGGGGATCTCGGGGGCCACACGCTCGAAGGTGGAGCGGTCGACCTCGAGGGTCTTGAGGTTGCGCGCGTTGACGCCGATGATCTTGGCGCCGGCGTCCACCGCCCGCTCGACCTCGTCCTCGTCGTGCACCTCGACGAGCGGGGTGAGGCCGATGGAGACGGCGCGCTCGATGAGGGACTCCAGGGCGGGCTGTTCCAGGGCGGCGACGATCAGGAGGGCGAGGTCGGCGCCGTACGCGCGGGCCTCCCAGAGCTGGTACGACGTGACGATGAAGTCCTTGCGCAGGACGGGGATGTCCACGCGCGCGCGGACCGCCTCCAGGTCGGCCAGCGAGCCGCCGAAGCGGCGCTGCTCGGTGAGGACGGAGATGACGGCCGCGCCACCCGCCTCGTAGTCCGCGGCGAGTCCGGCGGGGTCGGCGATCGCGGCCAGCGCGCCCTTGGAGGGGCTGGAGCGCTTGACCTCGCAGATGACCTTGACGCCGTCGCCCTTGAGCGCGGCGACCCCGTCCTTGGCGGTGGGAGCCTTCGCCGCACGCTCCTTGAGCTCGTCGAGGCTGACGCGCGCCTGCCGCTCCGCGAGGTCGGCACGGACTCCGTCGATGATCTCGTCGAGCACACTCACGCGAGCGGCCCCCTTCCAGACGGTGGACTGTTGAAGCTTTTTGACCGTCGGGAGAAAACCGATGGTCACTGCGATGGTATCCGGAGGACGGCGTAGCCCCCGCATCCGGTTGACACCGGTCCCACTACCTGGACGTTCACGGTTTGATCAAGGATGCAGCCAGCCACCGAACGGCAGGTTCCGGACAACAGTGAAGACCAGCAGCAACGCCCCCAGCGCCCACAGGTGCGCCGACCCGAGCCCGAGCCGCAGCGGCCGCCCCCGTACCGCACGCACCACCCATACGGTCCACAGCACGGCGAAGAGCGGATAGCCGACGGTGGCCAGGGCGTTGTCGTGGAGCGCCGCGAGGAAGTCGCCGTGGACGAAGGCGTGCGCGCTGCGCAGTCCGCCGCAGCCGGGGCAGTACAGGCCGGTGACGGCGTACAGGGGGCAGACGGGGTAGTGGCCGGGCTGGTTGGGGTCGACCGTGCCCACGTAGGCGAAGGCCCCGGCGACGGCGGCCATGATGCCCGCGGGCACGGCGAGCCGCGCCGCCGTGGTGGGTTCGGCGCGGGAGGGCGTGACGGTCCGGGTCTCGACGTTCACGTCAGGCATTCTCCCCCGGAACGGCCGCCGCGCACGCGTGAGGGGCGACCCGGCTTTCCGGATCGCCCCTCACGCGTGCGTGCAGTAGCCGTGCGCGCTCAGCTCTTGGCGTGCGCCGCCTGGCTCTGTGCCAGCTCCGCCTGGAAGCTGTCGTGCGCGTCCTTCGGCTGCCCCATGCCCATGGCGCTCATCACCCAGCCGACGATGCCGCCGATGACCACGATCGCCATGCCGGCCCAGAAGCCCGCGGGCTGAGCCATGACCATGAAGGCGCCCGCGACGCAGAAACCGATGAAGGCGATGATGACACCGGTCCAGGCGGCCGGGGTGTGACCGTGGCTGCTGCCCGCCATGACTTGCTCCTCGTTGCTGATTACGTGTCTGAGCCGGACGCTCAGCCGACATTGTCCCGCACGCGCGCGCGTGCGCTGCCCGGGGGTCGCCCTTCGCGCGTCGGCGCCGTCGCCTACGCGCTCGTCGGGTCCTCCCCGCGGTCCAGGGCCTTCCACAGGTCCTCGGGACGGTCGGGATCGACGCCGGCGGGCCTGCGCCGCGGCCTGGCCGCCCCGTCCCGCTCGTAGCGGCCGGACATCGCCGGCCAGTACCGCCCGTAGCGCAGCGCGAGCAGCCCGGCCAGCAGGATCAGCGCGCCGCCCACCGCGGCCACGTACGGCCAGGCCGTGTGGCTGAGGGCGTGCACCGTGGCCGAGGTGTCGCCGGCCGCCTGGGCGGCCTTGTCGTCGAGGGACGAGCTGTCGGACGCGCCGAGCAGGGCCGCGGCGACCGTGCCGGCGCCGGAGAGCGCGAGCAGGGCCGCGACCAGCAGGCGGCCGGCCCGGCGGACGGCGAACACGGCGACCAGCGCGGCCAGTCCCACTATGGCCAGCGCGGCGGGGACGCCGGTGACGTCACTGCCCTTGGCGGTCAGGGAGAAGGCGCCGCCGGCCACCGTCGTGGTGCCCTCCGACCAGCGCTGCCGGGTCGACAGCAGCGCCACGGCCGCGCCGAGCGCACCGGCCGACAGGGCGACGGCGAGGGAGATGCGGCCGGCCCGGGAGGGTCCTGCGGCTTCGGAACGGGGGTGAGGTACGGCAGTCACGTACTCCACTATCGCCCGAACCCCGGGTGAACCGTCACCCGGGGTTCACGTGAGACCCGTCCTACTGTCCGAGCCGGTTGGCCGTGTGGACCGCGCGCAGCACCGCCGCCGCCTTGTTGCGGCACTCCTGGTCCTCGGCGACAGGGTCGGAGTCGGCGACGATGCCGGCGCCCGCCTGGACGTACGCCGTGCCGCCCCGGAGCAGGGCGGTGCGGATGGCGATGGCGGTGTCGGAGTCGCCCGCGAAGTCGAGGTAGCCGACGCAGCCGCCGTACAACCCGCGCCGGGACGGCTCGAGTTCGTCGATGATCTGCATCGCGCGGGGCTTGGGGGCGCCGGAGAGGGTGCCGGCCGGGAAACAGGCCGTCAGGACGTCGAAGGCGGTGCGGCCCGCGGCGACCCGGCCGGTGACCGTCGAGACGATGTGCATCACGTGCGAGTACCGCTCGATGGACATGAAGTCGACGACCTCGACGGAGCCCGGCTCGCAGACCCGTCCGAGGTCGTTGCGTCCGAGGTCGACCAGCATCAGGTGTTCGGCGCGCTCCTTGGGGTCGGCGAGCAGTTCGTCGGCGAGCGCCTGGTCCTCCTGCGGGGTCGCCCCGCGGTGCCGGGTGCCGGCGATGGGGTGGACCATGGCCCGTCCGTCCTCGACCTTCACCAGGGCCTCGGGGGACGAGCCGACGACGTCGAAGCCGTCGAAGCGGAAGAGGTACATGTACGGGGAGGGGTTGGTGGCCCTGAGCACCCGGTACACGTCCAACGCACTTGCCGTGCACGGTGTTTCGAAGCGCTGGGAGGGGACGACCTGGAAGGCCTCACCGGCGCGGATGCGTTCCTTGACGTCCTCGACGGCCGCCTGGAAGTCGGGGCCGCCCCACAGCGCGGTGTACTCGGGCAGTTCCGAGGGCGGCAGGACGGCAGGCGGCTGCGCGACCGCGCGGGACAGGTCCGCCTCCATCGCGTCCAGCCGGGCCACGGCGTCCGCGTAGGCCTCGTCGACGCCGGTGTCGAGGTCGTTGTGGTTGATCGCGTTGGCGATCAGCAGGACCGAGCCCTCCCAGTGGTCCATCACGGCCAGATCGCTGGTGAGCAGCATGGTCAGCTCGGGCAGCTTCAGGTCGTCCCGCTCGCCGGGGCCGATCTTCTCCAGGCGGCGCACGATGTCGTAGCCGAGGTAGCCGACCATGCCGCCGGTGAAGGGCGGCAGGCCCTCCTGGTGCGGGGTGTGCAGGGCCTCGATGGTGGCGCGCAGCGCGGCGAGCGGGTCGCCGTCCAGGGGAACGCCGACGGGCGGGGTGCCGAGCCAGTGGGTTCCACCGTCGCGGGAGGTCAGGGTGGCGGCGCTGCGGACGCCCACGAAGGAGTAGCGGGACCAGGAGCGGCCGTTCTCCGCGGACTCCAGCAGGAAGGTGCCGGGGCGCTCGGCGGCGAGCTTGCGGTACAGCGCGACGGGGGTGTCGCCGTCGGCGAGGAGCTTGCGCGTGACCGGGATGACACGCCGGTCGGTGGCGAGCTTGCGGAAGGTCTCGAGGTCCATGGCGGCTGACCTTACTGATCCCGTGCCGGTACGGCGGAATCGGCGCCCTCGGTCTCCTTGAGGAGCACGTCCTCGTCGAAGCAGGTGCGGGCGCCGGTGTGGCAGGCGGCGCCGACCTGGTCGACCTTGACCAGCACGGTGTCGGCGTCGCAGTCCAGCGCGACCGACCTGACCCACTGGAAGTGGCCCGAGGTGTCGCCCTTGACCCAGTACTCCTGGCGGCTGCGCGACCAGTAGGTGCAGCGGCCGGTGGTGAGCGTGCGGTGCAGCGCCTCGTCGTCCATCCAGCCCAGCATCAGCACCTCACCGGTGTCGTACTGCTGGGCGATCGCGGGAAGGAGCCCGTCGGCGCTGCGCTTGAGCCGCGCGGCGATCTCGGGGTCGAGGCTGCTGGGCCGGGGGGTACCGGTCGTACTGGTCATGGGTGCCATTGTGCCGCGCGCCACGGACAGTGACGGGCTGTGTCCACTGAATGGAAACAGCGGCGCGAAGCGCCTCGGTGGGGGGCGGTGGTCGGGTGACGGGTGGGCGGACCCGTCAGGGGGTCGTAGGCTGGCTGGCATGTCGACTTTCGCCAAGCGTGAACGACTTCTTCTGGCCGATCTGTTGGAGGCCGAGGGCCCCGACGCCCCGACCCTCTGCGAGGGCTGGCTCACCCGTGATCTCGCCGCGCACGTGGTGGTGCGCGAGCGCCGTCCCGACGCCGCCGGCGGCATGCTGATCAAGCAGCTCGCGCCGCGCCTGGAGCGGGTGATGGCGGAGTACACCGCGAAGCCGTACGAGGAGCTGATCCAGCTCATCCGCACCGGCCCGCCGCGCTTCTCGCCGTTCCAGCTCAAGCAGGTGGACGAGCTGTCGAACACCGTGGAGTTCTACGTCCACACGGAGGACGTCCGCCGGGCCCGGCCGGACTGGGCGCCGCGGGAGCTGGACCAGGTCTTCCAGGACACGCTGTGGTCGCGTCTGGAGCGTTCGGCCCGGCTGATGGGCCGCAGTGCCCCGACCGGCCTGGTGCTGCGCCGCCCCGACGGCCAGACGGCGGTGGCGCACCGCGGGACTCCCGTCGTCACGGTGACCGGCGAACCGTCCGAGCTGCTGCTGTTCTCCTACGGCCGGCAAAGCGCCGCCAAGGTCGAACTGGACGGCGACAAGGAAGCGATCACCAAGCTCCACGAGGCGAAGCAACTCGGCATCTGACGAGGCGCCAGCCGGGTCCGGGGCACGCGGCACACCCGACGAACCACCGACCCGGTCCGCAGACACCGGCGCCCCGACCAAGCCCCGGCCAGACCCAGGACCACACGGCACACCCGACCAAGCGCCGGCCGGGTCCGGGGCGTGTGGCGCATCCGCGTCGCCGCCCTGCCCGCCCCTCCGTGCCTCACCGGGGCAGTTCCGCGCGCCGCAACTCGCTCACGCCCAGCGCGACCAGCCCGCCCAGTCCGCACACCGCCGCGCTGGCCACGTACACCGGCCCCGTTCCCCACGCGCCGATCGCCGCGGCCGTCAGGGGCATGGTGAGGGGGGTCAGGCCGAGGCTGACGAGGCTGGAGACCGCGGTGACGCGGCCGAGGTAGGCGGAGGCCGCGTGAGTCTGCAGCAGGGCCGTGCACATGGCGCCGCTGAGCCCCGCCAGCAGCCCGACGGCGAGTGCCGTGCCCACCGCCGCGAGGAGACTCGGCACGAAGGCCAGCGCGCCGACGGCGACCGCCCCCGCGAGCAGCGCCCATCCCGCCACCCGCCCGGCGTACGGCAGCCGCCCCCGCACCGCCAGCAGCAGCGAGACGAACCCCGCGCCCACGCCGAACCCGGCCAGCACCCAGCCCATCCCGGAGGCGCCCCACCCGCGCTCGTCGGCGAGCAGCGTCAGCCCCACGTTGAACGGCCCGACGAACCCGAGGTCCCCCAGGGCGATGGCCAGGACCAGCGGAGCGAGAACGCGGTGACGGCGGATGTACCGCAGGCCCGCCACCAGGTCGGACCAGGCGGTGCCGCCCCGCCCGTCCACCGCGTCGTCCGGCGGCAGTTCCCGCATCCGTACGGAGACCAGCAGCGGCACGGACACGGCGATCAGCAGGCCCGCGAGCCCGAACGCGGCCGCCGCCCCGCCCACCGCCACACCGAGCCCCCCGAGCGGCGCCCCCACCACGACGGCGAACCGGTACGCGAGACCCCGCATGCCCTGCACCCGGGCGAGTTGCCCCCGGCCGGTGATCCGGGCGGGCAGCGCCCCGACGGCGGGCACGAACACGGCGTCCACGATGCCGAAGACCAGGGCGAGAGCCGCCAGCGGCCACAGCCCCGGGCCGGTGAGGAACAGCAGTGCCGCCACCGCCAGCACGGCCGCGCAGCGCACGGCGTCACTGCCGATGACGACCCTGCGCGGCCCGAACCGGTCGGCGACGACTCCGCCGCCCAGCATCAGCACCGCGCGCGGGAGAGCGCTGACGGACATCACGAGCCCCGCCTGTGCGGGGGTGCCCGCCTGTACCGCGGCCCAGGACAGGGCGACGTAGTACACACCGTCGCCGGCCATCGAGGAGGCGTAGGCGCCGACCCAGCGCAGGACGTTGCCGTCCCGGTGGGCGGGCTTCTCGGGGGTGGTGACCGTGGCCGTGCTCTCGAGCCCGGTGGTCATGCGGGGGGTCCTCTCAGAGACGGAAGGGGAAGCCGTACGTGTGCACCGCGACGTTCTCCCGGCCCTCGGTGTCGCCGGCGGCCATGGCGGCCCGGCCGTGCTCCTCGTAGCGGCGCACGAGGGCGTTCATCTCCTTGGCCAGTTCGAGCAGTTCGTCGGGGGTCAGGTGCAGCAGCCACTCGGAGGAGTCGGAGGCGCTGGTCCACGCGTCGCTCCAGTGCGCGCGCTCGTCGAGGTAGCGGCGGACCATGTCGGCGCGCTGTTCGAAGAAGAGGCGGCTGGCCGCGATGTGCGCGGCGGCCTTCTCAGGGGCGTCCCGGAAGTCCTCGTCGCGGATGCTCACGCCGTCCGAGGCGGGCCGCCACCAGCGCTCACGTCCGTCCCCGCGCGGCTCGGCCTCCTCGATCAGCCCGTGCGCGGCCAGCTTGCGCAGGTGGTAGCTGACCAGCGACACCGCCTCGTCGACCTGCTCGGACAGCTGGGACGCGGTGGCCGTCCGCGCGATGATCAGCAGCCGGTACAGCTGCGCCCGCAGCGGATGAGCGAGCGCCTTGAGGGTGCCCACGTCCGTGATGCGGCGGTCTTTCTCGCGGTCTGCCATGCCCTCACGCTAGAAGCGAAAGAAAAGTTGCACAATGCTTTTTGCGCAACTTCCCTTTCGCTTCTGGGCTGCCGAAGAGGGCCGCGTCAGCGGACGGGATGCCCCGCGTCCCTGAGCGCCTGCTTCACTTCCCCGATGCGCAGGTCGCCGAAGTGGAAGACCGACGCGGCCAGAACGGCGTCCGCGCCCGCGGCGATGGCCGGCGCGAAGTGGTCGAGCTTGCCCGCGCCGCCCGAGGCGATCACCGGGACGGTGACGTGCTTGCGGACGGCCCGGATCATCTCCACGTCGTAGCCGTCCTTGGTGCCGTCGGCGTCCATGGAGTTCAGCAGGATCTCCCCCGCGCCCAGCTCCGCGGCCCGGTGCGCCCACTCGACGGCGTCGATGCCGGTGCCGCGGCGGCCGCCGTGGGTGGTGACCTCGAAGGAGCCCTCCGGAGTGCGCCGCGCGTCCACCGAGAGGACCAGCACCTGCCGGCCGAAGCGCTCGGCGATCTCCCGGATCAGGTCGGGACGGGCGATCGCGGCCGTGTTGACGCCCACCTTGTCCGCCCCGGCCCGCAGCAGCTTGTCGACGTCCTCCGCCGTGCGCACACCGCCGCCGACGGTCAGCGGGATGAAGACCTGCTCGGCCGTCCGGCGCACCACGTCGTACGTCGTCTCCCGGTCGCCGGACGACGCGGTGATGTCCAGGAACGTCAGCTCGTCGGCGCCCTCGGCGTCGTACACCTTGGCCATCTCGACGGGGTCGCCGGCGTCGCGCAGGTTCTGGAAGTTGACGCCCTTGACGACCCGGCCGTTGTCCACGTCCAGGCAGGGGATGACTCGGACCGCCAGGGTCATGAATCCACGGCTCCTCTGTATGCCTCTAGTTCCACCGAGACCAGCACGCGCGGGTCGACGAAGCCCTCCACCACCAGCAGGGTGGCCACCGGGCGCACGGAGTCGAACAGCTCCTTGTGGGCCCGGCCGACCTCGTCGACGTCCCGCGGATGCGCGAGGTACACGCGCGTGCGGATCACGGACTCGACGCCGAGCCCGAACTCGGCGATCGCCTCCAGCGCGCTGGCGAAGGCCACCTTGGCCTGCTCGTACGGGTCGCCCTCGCCGTACAGCACATCGCCCTTGAAGGACGTGGTGCCCGCCACCAGCACTTGGTCGCCCGCCGCCACGGCGCGCGCGAAACCGAAGGTCTCTTCCCAGGACGTTCCGCTCTGCACACGCCGTACGGCTTCCGACTTCATGACGCCACAGCCTCCAAGGCCTCTTCCAGGGTGAACGCCTTCGCGTACAGGGCCTTCCCGACGATCGAGCCCTCGACACCGAGGGGGACCAGTTCGGCGATGGCGCGCAGGTCGTCGAGCGACGAGACGCCGCCCGAGGCCACGACCGGGCGGTCCGTCGCCGCGCAGACGTTCCTCAGGAGCTCCAGGTTCGGGCCCTGGAGGGTGCCGTCCTTGGCGATGTCGGTGACGACGTAGCGGGCGCAGCCCTCCTTGTTGAGGCGCTCCAGCGTCTCGTAGAGGTCGCCGCCGTCCCGGGTCCAGCCGCGCCCGCGCAGGGTGGTGCCGCGGACGTCCAGACCCACCGCGATCCTGTCGCCGTGCTCGGCGATGACCTTGGCGACCCACTCCGGGGTCTCCAGGGCGGCCGTGCCGAGGTTCACCCGGGTGCAGCCGGTGGCGAGGGCGGCGGCGAGGGTGTCGTCGTCGCGGATGCCGCCGGACAGCTCCACCCTGATGTCCATCGCCTTGGTCACCTCGGCGATCAGCGCGCGGTTGTCACCGGTGCCGAAGGCGGCGTCCAGGTCGACCAGGTGCAGCCACTCGGCGCCCGACCGCTGCCAGGCGAGGGCGGCCTCCAGCGGGGAGCCGTAGGAGGTCTCCGTGCCGGACTCGCCGTGGACGAGGCGGACGGCCTGGCCGTCGCGGACGTCGACGGCGGGGAGGAGTTCGAGCTTGCTCACAGTGTTCCGATCCAGTTGGTGAGGAGCTGGGCGCCGGCGTCGCCGGACTTCTCGGGGTGGAACTGGGTGGCCCACAGGGCGCCGTTCTCCACGGCGGCCACGAAGGGCTTGCCGTGTGTCGACCAGGTGACCTTCGGGGTGTGCAGGGTCGGGTTGTGCGTCTCCAGGGACCAGTCGTGGACGGCGTAGGAGTGCACGAAGTAGAAGCGCGCGTCCGCGTCGAGGCCGGCGAACAGCTCGGAGCCGGCCGGTGCGTCGACGGTGTTCCAGCCCATGTGGGGCACGATCTCGGCCTGCAGCGGCTCGACCGAACCGGGCCACTCGTCGAGGCCCTCGGTCTCCACGCCGTGCTCGATGCCGCGCGCGAAGAGGATCTGCATGCCTACGCAGATGCCCATGACGGGGCGCCCGCCGGACAGCCGCCGGTCGACGATCCAGTCGCCGCGCGCCTCCTTCAGGCCCTGCATACAGGCGGCGAAGGCGCCGACGCCCGGCACCAGCAGGCCGTCGGCGTTCATGGCCGTGTCGAAGTCACGCGTTATCTCGACGGCGGCCCCCACGCGCGCGAGAGCGCGTTCGGCGGAGCGGACGTTGCCGAAGCCGTAGTCGAAGACGACTACCTTCCTGGGTGCGCTCAATTCCACACCTCCAGCCGCATGATCCCCGCGACCAGGCACATCGCGGCGCCGATCGACAGCAGCACGATCAGCTGCTTGGGCATCTTCTGCTTGACGAAGGAGATGATGCCGCCGACCAGGAAGAGGCCGACGACGATCAGGATGGTCGACAGCCCGTTCACAGCGCGCCCTTCGTGGAGGGGAGGATGCCGGCCGCGCGCGGGTCGCGCTCGGAGGCGTAGCGCAGAGCCCGCGCCAGGGCCTTGAACTGGCACTCCACGATGTGGTGCGCGTTGCGGCCGTAGGGCACGTGCACGTGCAGCGCGATCTGGGCCTGGGCGACGAAGGACTCCAGGATGTGCCGGGTCATCGTGGTGTCGTACTCGCCGATCATCGGCGCCATGTTCTCGGGCTCGGTGTGCACGAGGTAGGGGCGGCCGGACAGGTCCACGGTGACCTGGGCGAGGGACTCGTCCAGCGGGACCGTGCAGTTGCCGAAGCGGTAGATGCCCACCTTGTCGCCGAGCGCCTGCTTGAAGGCGGCGCCGAGGGCGAGGGCGGTGTCCTCGATGGTGTGGTGCGAGTCGATGTGCAGGTCGCCCTCGGTCTTCACGGTGAGGTCGAACAGGCCGTGCCGGCCGAGCTGGTCGAGCATGTGGTCGTAGAAGCCGACGCCTGTCGACACATCGACCTTGCCGCTGCCGTCGAGATCGATCTCGACGAGCACAGACGTCTCCTTGGTGACCCGCTCCACGCGTCCCACGCGGTTCATGAACTCTGCTCCTTCTTCATTGCACGGACCGCGTCGAGGAACGCGTCGTTCTCCTCCGGGGTGCCGGCGGACACCCGCAGCCACCCCGGAATGCCGTTGTCGCGGACCAGCACACCCCGGTCGAGGATCTTCTGCCAGGCGGCGTGGGAGCCGCCCTCGCCGTCGAACCGCCCGAACTGCACGAAGTTCGCGTCGGACTCCACGACTTCGTAGCCGGCCGCGCGCAGCTCGCCGACCAGCCGGTCCCGCTCAGCCTTCAGCTGCTCGACGTACTTCAGCAGCGTGTCGGTGTGCTCCAGGGCGGCCAGCGCGGTCGCCTGGGTGACGGCCGAGAGGTGGTACGGCAGCCGTACGAGCTGGACGGCGTCGACGACGGCCGGGTGCGCGGCGAGATAGCCCAGGCGCAGCCCCGCCGCGCCGAAGGCCTTCGACATCGTCCGGGAGACGACGAGGTTCGGCCGGCCCTCGATGAGCGGCAGCAGCGAGTCGCCGTGGCTGAACTCGATGTACGCCTCGTCCACGATGACCATGGACGGCTTCGCCGCCTGCGCGGCCTCGTACAGCGCGAGGACCGTCTCGGGCGGAACCGCGTTGCCCGTGGGGTTGTTGGGGGTGGTGACGAAGACGACGTCCGGCTCGTTCTCGGCGATCGACCGCTCGGCGGCCGGGAGGTCGATGCGGAAGTCCTCGGTGCGGGGACCGGAGATCCAGCCCGTGCCGGTGCCGCGCGCGATGAGCGCGTGCATCGAGTACGACGGCTCGAAGCCGATCGCCGTACGGCCCGGTCCGCCGAAGGTCTGCAGCAGCTGCTGGATGACCTCGTTGGAGCCGTTCGCCGCCCAGACGTTGGCGAGGCCCACCTCGTGGCCGGAGGTGTTCGTGAGGTACTCGGCGAGCCGGGTGCGCAGTTCGACCGCGTCCCGGTCCGGGTAGCGGTTGAGGTCGCGGGCGGCCTCACGGACGCGCTCGGCGATCCGCTCGACCAGCGGCTCGGGCAGCGGGTAGGGGTTCTCGTTGGTGTTCAGCCGTACGGGGACGTCCAACTGGGGCGCGCCGTAAGGGGACTTGCCGCGCAGCTCGTCCCGTACGGGGAGATCGTCGATTCCGGGGTTCACTTGCTCGTCGGTACCTTCCAGCCGAACCTTGCCTTGACCGCCGCGCCGTGCGCCGGCAGGTCCTCCGCCTCCGCCAGCGTGACCACGTGGTGCGCGACCTCGGCCAGCGCGTCCCTGGTGTAGTCGACGATGTGGATGCCGCGCAGGAAGGACTGGACGGACAGGCCCGAGGAGTGACAGGCGCAACCGCCGGTGGGCAGGACGTGGTTGGAGCCGGCCGCGTAGTCGCCCAGCGACACCGGCGCCCAGGGGCCGATGAAGATCGCGCCGGCGTTCTTCACCCGGTCGGCGACGGCGGCCGCGTCGGCCGTCTGGATCTCCAGGTGCTCGGCGCCGTAGGCGTCGACCACCCGCAGTCCCTCCTCGACGCCGTCGACGAGGACGATCGCGGACTGGCGGCCCCTCAGGGCCGGGACGATCCGGTCCTCGATGTGCTTGGTGGCCGCGACCTGCGGCTCCAGCTCCTTCTCCACGGCGTCCGCGAGCGCGACGGAGTCGGTGACCAGGACGGCGGCGGCGAGCGGGTCGTGCTCGGCCTGGCTGATCAGGTCGGAGGCCACGTGCACGGGGTCGGCCGTGTCGTCCGCGAGGATCGCGATCTCGGTCGGGCCGGCCTCGGCGTCGATGCCGATCCTGCCGGTGAAATAGCGCTTGGCGGCGGCGACCCAGATGTTGCCGGGCCCGGTGACCATGTTGGCGGGCGGGCAGGACTCGGTGCCGTGCGCGAACATCGCGACAGCCGTGGCGCCGCCGGCCGCGTACACCTCGTCGACGCCGAGCAGCGCGCAGGCGGCGAGGATCGTCGGGTGCGGAAGGCCGCCGAAGTCGGCCTGGGCGGGCGAGGCGAGGGCCACGGACGGGACGCCGGCCTCCTGGGCGGGCACGACGTTCATGACCACGGAGGACGGGTAGACCGACCGTCCGCCGGGCGCGTACAGCCCGACCCGCTCGACGGGCACCCACTTCTCGGTGACCGTGCCGCCCGGTACGACCTGGGTGGTGTGGGTCGAACGGCGCTGCTCGCGGTGGACGAGACGGGCGCGCCGGATGGACTCCTCCAGGGCCGCGCGCACCGCCGGGTCGAGCTCGTCGAGGGCCTTCGCGAGGGCCGCGGCGGGCACCCGCACCTGGTCGAGCCTGACCCCGTCGAACTTCTCCGCGAAGTCGATCAGCGCCGCGTCGCCCCGATGATGCACGGCTTCGCAGATCGGACGCACCTTCTCGAGGGCGGCCTGAACGTCGAAGTCGGCTCGGGGCAGCAGGTCGCGCAGGGCGGGCCCTTCGGGGAGGGCGTCGCCGCGCAGATCGATTCGGGAGATCACGGGCTCAATTCTCTCAGACCTGGGTTCGCCGTCGTCCGCGCGTATCAATGGCTGATACAGAACCGCGCCGGAATATGCTCCGGAACCCGGAAGATCGCCTTCACGTCCAGTGATTCGGGAGTTACGCAACGGGCATCACCAGCTGTGCGAACACAGGAGTGGAGGAGTTGTGACCGAGGGGGCCGGCCTGCGCGCCGGAGACCTGCCGGACGATCTGACCGCCGCCGAGGCCGGCATGTGGCAGGCGTTCCGCAACGGCAGTGTGTACGACCTCAGCAGCGGGGACGCGGTCGTCGACGATCCGCACGGCGGGCGCCCCTGGGGACCCGAGCGGACCGTGCGGGCGCGGATCGTGTGCTGGCTGCTGCTGGACGGCCCGCCCGCGCTCGCGGGCCGGGTGTCCTCGCTGAAGCTGCGCGGGGTGCAGATCAGCGGCACGCTCGACCTCGCCGGCGGGATCGTGGTGCCGTACGTCGAGCTGCGCACCTGCCGTTTCGAGCGGGAGGTGCTGCTGCCGGAGGCCCGGTTCACCACCATGCGCATGATCGACTGCTCGGTGCCCCGCCTGGAGGCGGCCCGCGTCCACACCGAGGGCGACCTGCATCTGCCGCGCTGCCGGTTCCTGGGCGGCGTACGGCTGACCGACGCGCACATCGGCACCGACCTGATGCTCAACCAGGCCGTCGTCCACCCCGACCGCAGCGGCCGCTCCATCGCCGCCGACGGCATGACCGTCGGCCAGGACCTCCAGGCCGAGCTGCTGGAGTCGCACGGTGAGCTGAGACTGCGCAGCGCCAAGGTCGGCGTCAGCCTGAGCCTGCGCGGCGCCCGGCTGGCCAACCCGTACGGCCGGCTCGCGCTGAACGCACCCCAGCTGACCGTGGAGCGCACGATGTACCTGACGCCGGCGGGTGTCGGCGCCTCGATGCTCAGCGGGGCGACTCCCGCGCGCGGGACGCGCATCCAGCGCTTCGAGTGCCAGGGCGGGCTCCGGCTGGACGACGGGCGCTTCGGGGACTCGGTCGACCTGGAGCGGGCCCGGTTCACCCTCACCGACGACCAGGAGCTGTCGCTGCGCCGGGTGCAGACGCCCGAGCTGCGCTTCCTCGGCGAGCGGCCGCAGCGCGGGAAGGTGGTGCTCTCGGGGGCGCGGGTGGTCAACCTGATCGACCGGGCGAGCGCCTGGCCCGGGCCGGGGAACCTGCACATGGGCGGCTTCCAGTACGAGAACCTCGTACCGCAGGGGCCCTTTCCGCTGGAGGAGCGGCTGGACTGGGTGGCCGCGGCGACCGCCGAGTACAACCCGGAGCCGTACGAGCGGCTGGCCTCCGTGCTGCGGGCCGGCGGCGAGGACGAGGACGCGCGCGAGGTGCTGCTGGCCAAGCAGCGCCGGCGCCGGGAGAGCCTGCCGCTGGCGGCCAAGCTGTGGGGGTACGCGCAGGACTGGACGGTGGCCTACGGCTACCGGCCCGGGCGGGCCGCGGTGTGGATGGCGGTGCTGTGGGCGGCGGGTTCACTGGCCTTCGCGCACGCGAGCCATCCGCCGCTGCAGCCCGGGGCGCATCCGCCGTGGAACCCCGCGCTGTTCGCCCTGGACCTGCTGCTTCCCGTCATCGATCTGGGCCAGGTCGGCGTGTGGCAGCTCAGCGGGGGCTGGCAGTGGCTGGCCGCGGCGATGGTCCTGCTGGGCTGGATCCTGGCGACGACGGTGGCCGCGGGGGCGACCCGGCTGCTGCGCCGGAGCTGATCATCACAGGACGTACACCGATCGAACAGTTGTTGAACAGCGGACTTTTACGCGGTCTTGACCGCTCGGCATACAACTTTCCGCAACTTGCCCTTTCCGTCTGGCGCAGCCTTGACCTGCGGCCTTTCAATGGTCGACACCATGGCTCTGCAGCACCCCTTCAGCCGCACGGCCCGGACCTCCCGGACCGCGCCGCGCCCTGCCTCCTCCGCCCCGCCCGCGGACGCCTCCGGCCTGCCCGCGGACGACGAGGTACTGCTCGACGCGCCCGACGACCACCTCGGCGCCACGCTGGTCGCGGCCGCCCGCGGCGAGTACGGGCCCGCGTCCGAGCTGCTGGCCGGCACGCGCGTGCGTGCCGAGTGGGAGTACCGCGACCGGTACGCGAGACGGCTGACGGCGTTCGCGCGCTCGCGCGGCGAGTGGCTGGAGCGCTGGTACGCCGAGACTCCCGAGGACCCGGACGTGCTGCTGCTGCGGGCCCAGCTCGCGGTGGACCACTCCTGGGTCTCGCCGGCCCGCGCGGAGCTGCTCAGGGACGTGAGCCCGCTGATCACGGCCGCCGCGCGGGGCGACGACCGCGACCCGGTGCCGTGGCGGATCGCGCTGGACCACGCGCGCGGGACCGGCGCCGGGCACAAGTACTTCTCCGAGCTGTGGGAGGCGGCCCTGCGCCGCGCCCCGCTGCACTACGGCTGCCACGTGGCCGCCCTGCGCTATCTCGCCGCCTCCTGGCGCCACTCCCACCAGGAGTGCTTCGACTTCGCCGACCGGGCCGCCCAGGACGCCCCGCCGGACTCCCTGATCCAGGCGCTGCCCTCACGGGCGGCCTTCGGCTGCCTGACCGACGGCTGCGCGGTGGAGGTGGCGCGCGAGCGGCTCGACGCGGCCGCCGACCGGGCGATCGCGCTGTCGGCCCGGTTCCCGGCGGCGGACCCCTGGCCGTCGGAGATCCGCAACAAGCTCACCTACGTCCTCGTACGCCTGGAACGCTGGCCGGAGGCGCTGGAGCAGCTGCGGCTGATCGGTCCGTATGCCACGTCCTTCCCCTGGATCCACCTGTCCGAGGACCCCCTGGCGCTCTTCCTGAAGATGCGCGCCGAGGTCCGCGCGCGGGTGGCTCGGCAGGGTCCCGGGGGTCCGCGGACCGAGCGGGTCGAACGCACACACTCCCGCGACCACTAGGCTTCTGCGTCGTGACCACCGTCCGTCTTCCGCTTTTCCCGCTGAACTCGGTGCTGTTCCCGGGCCTCGTCCTGCCGCTCAACGTGTTCGAGGAGCGGTATCGCGCCATGATGCGCGATCTGCTCAAGACACCCGAGGAGGAGCCGCGCCGGTTCGCCGTCGTGGCGATCCGCGACGGCCACGAGGTCGCGCCGAGCGCGCCCGGCATGCCGGATCCCACGGCCGTGCCCGAGCGCGGCCCCGCGGCGGGCTTCGGCCCCGACCCGGCGAAGTCCTTCCACGCGGTGGGCTGCATCGCGGACGCGGCGACGATCCGGGAGCGGGCGGACGGCACGTTCGAGGTGCTGGCGACCGGGACCAACCGGGTGCGTCTGGTCTCCGTCGACACCTCCGGCCCGTTCCTGAGCGCGGAGCTGGAGGAGCTCGCGGAGGAGCAGGGCGACGAGGCCGGTGCGATCGCCGAAGGGGTGCTGCGGGCGTTCCGCCAGTACCAGAAGCGGCTGGCAGGCGCTCGGGAGCGCTCGCTGTCGACGGGCGCCGACCTGCCCGACGAGCCGTCGGTCGTCTCCTACCTGGTCGCGGCCGCGATGATGCTGGACACCCCGACCAAGCAACGGCTGCTGCAGGCGCCGGACACCGCCTCCCGGCTGCGCGACGAACTGAAACTCCTTCGCTCCGAGACGGCGATCATCCGTAGCCTGCCGTCACTGCCGGCGTCGGAGCTGACGCGCGGGCAGACCAGCCTCAACTGACGACACAAGCGAAGGCCGCGATGGCGAAGAAGTCCAAGAAGTCCCCGGCGCAGGGCGGCACTCCGGCGACCGTGGCGCTGACCTCGGCCGGGGTGCCGTACACGCTCCACGCCTACGACCACGACCCCGCCCACCCCTCCTACGGCGAGGAGGCGGCCGAGGCCATGGGCGTCTCACCGGACCGCGTCTTCAAGACGCTGGTGGCGGACGTGGACGGCGCCCTGACGGTCGCCGTCGTCCCGGTGGCGGGGTCCCTGGACCTGAAGGCCCTCGCCTCGGCGGTGGGCGGCAAGCGGGCGGCGTTGGCGGACCCGGCCCTCGCCGAACGCACCACGGGCTACGTCCGGGGCGGTATCTCGCCCCTGGGCCAGCGCAAGCGGCTCCCCACGGTCCTGGACGCCTCGGCCTCCGCGCACGCCACGATCTGCGTCTCCGCGGGCCGCAGGGGCCTTGAGGTGGAGCTGTCCCCCGAGGACCTGGCGAAGCTCACACAAGCGGTGGTGGCCCCCATCGGGCGTGCGTGACCCCTCGACGACCCCGGCTCGTTCGGTTAAGAACGAGGGACATGTCGAAGAAAACGCGGAAACGCAAATGGCGCACCAAGAAGGGCCACTCGAACCACGGCCACCGTCCGGCGTGATCCCCAGGCCCGTCGCGAAAGCCCCGCGGCCCGTCCGAAGGGCGGGGCCCGCGGCCCAGGGCTTCGCCGACGGGCCCTACGGCAGCGGGGCCCCGTACGGATCCGTCTGCACGGGGTTCTGCTGGTACGGCTCCGGGTCGCGGGGGCCGAACAGCGCGGTCAGTCCGAGGTGCACCACCAGCGCGGCCAGTGACCAGGCCAGCAGCGCGCCCTTCGCGCCCAGCTTCAGCGGCGCCGAGAAGGTGACGCCGTTGCCCGCCTGCTTGGCGTGCGCGATCACGTCCTGCGCGGGCCCGAGCCACACGCCGAGCCGCCAGGCCAGCAGGGATCCCAGCAGCCCGCCGACGCCGAGCGCCACCACCAGGGGGATCCCGCCGCGCCGGCGCACCAGGAACACCACGAGCGCGCTCACCACTCCGAAGGCCAGCGCGAGCAGCGTGAAGGTGCCGTCCACGCCTATCGCCTGCTCCCCCTCGCTGTCGGCGAGGTAGACGATCCAGCGCTTGTTCACCAGGTCCCCGACGAGCGGCACCTGCGGGGCGAGCCACCACCACAGCACACCGAGCAGAACCCCTCCGAGCGCCACCGCGACCGTGATCAGGGCGGCCTCGCGCACTTCGGTCTTCATCCCGGGCCCGTCCTGTCCGTACGTGCCGTCCCACAGGTGGTCATGGCCCGAGGGCACCGCAGATCCCCCGGCAGGCAGCTGCCAGGCCTGCTGCGGTGCGGGCGAACCCTGGGAAGACTGCGAGGACTGTTCATGGGGCGGCGGAGGCGGAGTCAACGGTGCGGTCACCCTGCCATCGTGCCAGGCCCGCCTGTGCGGCGCGTCACCGGACGGCCGCCCGACGGTAGGCCCAGGTGGCCACGGCCAGCGAGACGACCCCGACCCCGGCGCAGACGGCGAGGTCACCGGCCACGAACGCCCAGTCGGGATGACCCCCGAACGTCCGCGCGAACGCCTCGACGCCGTAGGTGGACGGCAGCAGATCCCGCGCCAGCCGCACGATCTCCGGCATCCGGTCGGCGGGCAGCACACCCAGCAGCAGCGCGGCGGACATCCCCAACTGCCCCAGCAGCGTGGCGAGTTCCGGCCGGGGCGCGAGCAGCCCGAGGGCCGCCCCGAGCCCGGACAGGGCCGCCCCCGCCAGTGGGATCACCGCGGCGAGCACCCACAGATGCGCCAGCGGGAGCCCGAACAGCACGCACCCGAACACCGCGGTCACCACGGTCCCCGGCACGGTGAAGGAGGCGTACGCCCCCGCCGCGCCCAGCACCACGGCGGCCGGCGGCACCGGCAGCGTCGCGTAGTGGTCGAGTCCGCCGCTGGCCCGCAGCTGCCCGAAGTACTGCGCGAGCAGGTTCAGCGCGACGAAGGCCACGACGAGCACGGACGAGCCGGCGACCACCGACTCGGCCTCACCGCCGCCGTCCACGACCCCCCGCATCAGGACCATGATCCCGATCGACTGGAAGGTCGCCACGAACAGCAGCGGGATCCGGGCGACCCGCGCACGGGAGAGCTGCGCCCGGTACACGGCGACCAGCGCCGGCCACATCCGCGCCCGCGGCCCCAGCTCGGCCGCGCGACGCTCGCCCCCCTCCGCGCCCAGGGCGCCGGGCAGGACATCGGCGGGTACGACACTCACGTCGCGCTGCTCCCCTTCTCGCTCGGGCTCACTGAGGCAGTCTCCCGAAGGGTCCATACGGACGCCACGGTCCGCGCACTCACCAGGTCGCTCACGCCTTCACCAACCCCTGCTGCGCGGCGCCCCCCAGCGCCAGGTACACGTCCTCCAGGCTGGGCGTGGCCAGCGTGAAGTCGTCGAGCGCGGCGAAGGCGCTGCCGCCGGTGACCGTGGCCACCACCGCCCGCGCCTCCTCCGGCGCGAGCCGCAGCGTCCAGCGGCGCCCGGCCTCCACGGCCCGCTCGCGCAGTGCGGCGACCTCGGGGACGTACATGGGCGCGGTCTCACGCCACACCAGTTCGACCCGGACCTCCCCGGCGACCTGCTCCTTGAGCCCGGCCGGGGTGTCGCAGGCGATCACCCTGCCCTGGTCGAGGACGGCGACCCGGTCGAGGACGGTCTCTGCCTCGATGACGTTGTGGGTGACGAGCAGCACGGTCGTGCCGCGCTCGGCCCGCCGCCGGTCCACGGCCGCCCACACCGCCCGCCGAGCCACCGGGTCCATCCCGGTGGTCGGCTCGTCGAGCACGAGCAGCGGCCGCTCCCCGACCAGCGCGGCGGCGAGGCAGGCCAGCCGCCGCTGCCCGCCGGACAGCTTCTTCAGCGGCCGCCCGGCGATGGCCGTGAGCCCCAGCTCCTCGAGTACGGCGTCCTTCTCGTCCCGCGCCTGCCGCCCCTCCAGGCCGCGCAGCCGTCCGGTCGTCTCGGCGGCCAGCGACACGGTGAGTTCGTCGAGCGCGCTGGACTCCTGGCCGAGGTAGGCGAGGATCCGCGCGGCCCGCTCCGGATGCCGCACGATGTCGTGCCCGAGGATCTCCACGCGCCCCGCGTCGGGCCGCATCAGCCCGGTCAGCTGGCGGACCAGGGTGGACTTGCCGGCCCCGTTCGGTCCGAGCAGCCCGAAGATCTCACCGCGGCGGATGTCCAGCCGTACGTCGTCGGTGGCCCGCACCGCGGGCGTGCCCGGCGCCCCGCGCCGCCCGCGCACCGCCGGATAGGTCTTGGTCAGCCCGCGCACCGCGCACACGACATCCCCACCGTGCCGAAGTGCCTGTGCCGCGCGCGTACTCACAAAGGACGAGGGTACGGGGTCGCCGCCGTCCGCCCGCTCTCGGGTTGGTCCAGGGCGGCACATCCGCCGGTAAAGAACTACTCACCCGCGGGTGCGTGCTCGGCGGCCGTGCGGACGTCGATCTCCCGCCAGAACCCCGCCCGGATGGCGTAACGGTCGTGCTCGTCGATCTGGTCGTCCTTGTGGGCCAGCAGACCGAAGCGGGCCGCGTAGCGCAGCAGCTCGCCGTCGATGCGGTGCGGGACGCGCGGGTACATGGCGGACAGCTTCTGCAGATGGCTCTGGTCCCCGAGCCGCTCCATCCACCGCCGCGCGAACACCTGTCCGACCTCGAACGGGTCCCCGCCGACCGTGGTGATGTCCTCCTCCCGGTCGGCCCAGCGCTGCTCGGCCGTCGTCAGCTGCGCCAGGGTCGGCATCGACGCCACCTCGGGCGGCTCGGCCGCCGGCCGGTCCACCCAGCCCTTGTCGGAGGACCAGCGCAGCGTCGCGCTCGCGGGCTGCGGGGCCGGCTGCACCCCGGGCGCGCGCAGCGCGGCGAGGTCCTTGGGGGTGGGCACGCCCTTGGGCGCCGGGACCCGCTCCTGCCTGCCGTTCTCCCCGGCCGCGGCCGGGGCGTGCTCGCTCTCCTCGGCGGACCGCTCGGCCGCACCGAGCGCGGACTCCGGCAGCGGCGCGGAGAGGATCGCTGCGATCTCGGGCCGGGGCGCGGGCGGCGGCGCGCACACCCCGCCGAGTTCCTTGGCCCGTACGGCCTTGGTGATCCACGTACGGTCCAGCACCCGCCGTTCGTCGGCCTCGGCGACCAGGTCCTCGGACTGGTTGTAGTCCCCGTCGGCCGCCTGCACCGCCCACAGGTGCACGGCCACCCCGTGCTCCTTGGCGGCCATCATGCCCGGCAGCAGATCGCCGTCGCCGGTGACCAGGACGATGTCGGAGCAGGCGCGGTTGCGGGCCAGCTCGGTGAGCTCGGCGTGCATGGCCGCGTCCACGCCCTTCTGGGCCCAGCGTCCGTCGCTGCGGGTCAGCGCGCCGAGCCGGACGGTGACGCGGGGCATCACCCGCAGCCGGCGGTGCTCGGGCTGGGGCACGCGGTCCGGGGCGCCGTCGAACCAGTAGATGCGCAGCAGGGGCCGCTCGGTGTCGGACTCGGCGCGCTCACGCAGCCCCTGGATGAGGGCGGTGTGGTCGACGGTGATGCGGGAGCGGGAGGGCTCCCCGGCAAGGAGACTGGCGGCGGCCCCCAGCAGATACCCGGCGTCCACCAGGACGATGCAGCGGTCCACGCGATCCACCCTCTTTCCGGGAGGTTTGCTTCGGGCTTCCTTCGAGTCTGCCCGACTACGGAGGGGTTAACGGCCCGAACTCGATCTTCGGCGTGGCGTTTCGGAGTGCGGAGCGGGTCCGCACTCCCCGACAACCCATGTCACACACGGTAATTATCCGACATGCGCTTGTTGTCAGCCTATGTGAATCTGATCCCGGCCCTGGCCCCTAGATCACCCACAGGAGGCAGATCACCATGGCCAAGAACAAGAAGCAGAACCGTAAGCAGCCGCAGTCCGAGCGCGGTCGGCAGCAGGCCGAGCAGATCCCCATGGAGTCGCCGGCCGAGCAGCACATCCCGACGGTCACCCCGGGCGACATGGCCCGCAAGGGGCGGCAGAAGAGCTTCGGTCACAACTGACGCTGTGTAACGGGTTGTTGAGACCCAGGCATGACCGAGGGGCGCACCCGTGAAGGGGCGCCCCTCGCGCGTGGGTGCCGTGCTCAGCCGGCCAGGCAGGACGGGCCGAGCAGCACCTTGAGGTCACCGAAGAGCGCCGGGTCGGGCTTCACCCGGTGCCGGTCCAGTCGCAGCACCGTGGTCTTCGTCGGCCCCTGGAGCTTGATGCGGACCTCGCTGTCGCCCTTGTGGTGCGTGAGGATCTCGCCGAGGCGGCTGACCATCGGCGGGGTGACCCGGGTGGCGGGGATGGTGAGGATCACCGGCGCGTTGGTGCCCGCATTGGACAGGTCTGGCACCTGCAGCTCCATCGCGACCAGCCGCGGCACGTCCTCGCGCTTGTCGAGCCGGCCCTTGACGAACACCACGGCGTCCTCGACGAGTTGGGTCGACACCAGCTGGTAGGTCGCCGGGAAGAACATGCACTCGATGGACCCGGCGAGGTCCTCGACGGTGGCGATCGCCCAGGCGTTGCCCTGCTTGGTCATCTTGCGCTGCAGGCCCGAGATGATGCCGCCGATGGTGACCACCGCGCCGTCCGCGTGCTCCCCGCCGGTGAGCTGGGCGATGCCCGCGTCGGCCTTGTCGGACAGCACGTGCTCCAGGCCGAACAGGGGGTGGTCGGAGACGTACAGACCGAGCATCTCCCGCTCCTGGGCGAGCAGGTAGGTCTTGTCCCACTCCTCGGTGGTGAACTCGACGTCGAGACCGAACCCGGGCTCGCTGGAGTCCTCCTCGCCCATCCCGCCGAAGAGGTCGAACTGCCCTTCCGCCTCCTTCCGCTTGACCGCGACCACGTTGTCGATCATCGGCTCGTACTGCGCGGTGAGTCCCTTGCGGGTGTGGCCGAGCGAGTCGAACGCGCCCGCCTTGATGAGCGATTCCGTGGTCCGCTTGTTGCAGGCGGCGGCGTCGATCTTGTCGAGGTAGTCGGGGAAGGAGGCGAACTTCCCCTTTGCCTTGCGCGCCCTGATGATCGAGTCGACCACGCCGGTGCCGACGTTGCGCACGGCCTCCAGGCCGAAGAGGATCACGTCGTCGCCCTGGGCGGCGAAGTTGTGCACCGACTCGTTGACGTTCGGCGGGAGCACCTTGATGCCCATGCGACGGCACTCGTTGAGGTAGACCGCCGACTTGTCCTTGTCGTCCTTGACGGAGGTCAGCAGCGCCGCCATGTACTCGGCCGGGTAGTTCGCCTTGAGGTAGGCGGTCCAGTAGGAGACCAGTCCGTACGCGGCCGAGTGGGCCTTGTTGAAGGCGTAGCCGGCGAAGGGGACCAGCACGTCCCACAGGGCCTGGATGGCCTCGTCGCTGTAGCCGTTCTTCTGTGCGCCGGCCTGGAAGATGGTGAAGTTCTTGGCGAGCTCGTCGGGCTTCTTCTTGCCCATCACGCGGCGGAGGATGTCGGCCTCGCCGAGCGAGTAGCCGGCGATGATCTGCGCGGCCTTCTGCACCTGCTCCTGATAGACGATCAGGCCGTAGGTGACGTCCAGGACCTCCCTGAGGGGCTCTTCGAGCTCCTTGTGGATGGGGGTGATCTCCTGGAGCTTGTTCTTGCGCAGCGCGTAGTTGGTGTGCGAGTCCATGCCCATCGGGCCCGGACGGTAGAGCGCGGAGACGGCGGAGATGTCCTCGAAGTTGTCCGGCTTCATCAGGCGCAGCAGCGAGCGCATGGGGCCGCCGTCGAACTGGAAGACACCGAGGGTCTCGCCGCGCTGGAGGAGTTCGAAGGTCTTGGGGTCGTCCAGCGGGAGGCTCAGCAGCTCCAGGTCGATGCCCTTGTTGGACTTCACCATCTTGACGGCGTCGTCCATGATCGTCAGGTTGCGCAGGCCGAGGAAGTCCATCTTCAGCAGGCCGAGCGACTCGCAGCTCGGGTAGTCCCACTGCGTGATGGTCACGCCGTCGGTGTGCCGCACCCAGACCGGCACGTGCTCGGTGATGGTCTCGCTGGACATGATCACGCCGGCGGCGTGCACGCCCATCTGCCGGACCAGGCCCTCGACGCCCTTGGCGGTGTCGATGACCTTCTTCACGTCCGGTTCGTTCTCGTACATGCTGCGCACCTCGCCCGCCTCCGAGTAGCGGGGGTGCGAGGGGTCGGTGATGCCGTTGAGGTCGATGCCCTTGCCGAGGACGTCGGCGGGCATGGCCTTGGTGATGCGGTCGCCCATCGCGTACGGGTAACCCAGCACGCGCGCGGAGTCCTTGATCGCGTTCTTCGCCTTGATCTTGCCGTAGGTGCCGATCATGGCGACCTTGTCGGCGCCGTATTTCTCGGTCACGTACCTGATCACCTCGACGCGCCTGCGCTCGTCGAAGTCGATGTCGACGTCGGGCATGGAGATGCGCTCGGGGTTGAGGAACCGCTCGAAGATCAGACCGTGCGGGATCGGGTCGAGGTCGGTGATGCCCATGGCGTAGGCGACGATCGAGCCGGCCGCGGAGCCTCGGCCGGGGCCGACCGCGATGCCGTTGTTCTTGGCCCACATGATGAAGTCGGCGACGACGAGGAAGTAGCCGGGGAAGCCCATCGAGATGATGACATCCATCTCGTACTCGGCCTGCTTCTGGCGGTCCTCGGGGATACCGCCCGGGAAGCGGCGCTCCATGCCGCGGCGGACCTCCTCCTTGAACCAGGTGACCTCGGTGTAGCCCTCGGGGATGTCGAACTTCGGCATGAGGTTCCTGGCCTCGAACATGCCGTCGGTGTCGACCATCTCGGCGATCAGGAGGGTGTTGCGGCAGCCCTCCTGCCAGGCGTCCGAGGAGTCGATGGCGTACATCTCGTCCGTGGACTTCAGGTAGTAGCCCGTGCCGTCGAACTTGAAGCGGTCGGGGTCGGAGAGGTTCTTGCCGGTCTGGATGCACAGCAGGGCGTCGTGGGCGGTCGCCTCGTGCGCGTAGGTGTAGTGCGAGTCGTTGGTGACCAGCGGGGGGATGCCGAGTTTCCGGCCGATCTCCAGCAGACCGTCGCGGACCCGGTGCTCGATGTCGATGCCGTGGTCCATCAGCTCCAGGAAGTAGCGGTCCTTGCCGAAGATGTCCTGGTAGTCGGCGGCCGCCTTGAGGGCCTCCTCCTCCTGCCCCAGACGCAGCCGGGTCTGCACCTCGCCGGAGGGGCAGCCGGTGGAGGCGACGATCCCCTCGGACCACTGGGAGATGGTCTCCTTGTCCATCCGGGGCCACTTCTGCAGCCAGCCCTCGGCGTAGGCGTCCGAGGAGAGGCGGAAGAGGTTGTGCAGACCCGTCGAGTTCACGGCCCACATGGTCTTGTGGGTGTAACCACCGGAACCCGAGACGTCGTCCCGCTTCTGGTGCGGCTGGCCCCACTGGATCTTGCGCTTGTTGCGCCGGGACTCCGGGGCGACATAGGCCTCGATGCCGATGATCGGGGTGACCCCCGCCTTCTTCGCGGAGTGGAAGAAGTCGTACGCCCCGTGGAGGTTGCCGTGGTCGGACATGGCGATGTGCGTCATGCCCATCTCGTTGCAGGCGTTGAACATGTCCTTGAGCCGCGCGGCACCGTCCAGCAGCGAGTACTGGGTGTGGACGTGCAGGTGCGTGAACGGCGGCTTTGACACGGTGGAGCCTCCAGATGAAACGGTGGACGACGGGCCGGCGACAGTCCTGGGGTCAGCGTCGAAGTCTATGCCTCGGCACTGACAATCCGAGGGGTCCCCCGCGTACCTTCACAGCGGGGGTCGCGGGCACTTCCGTGACCCGCCGCCCGTTGAAGCGGCAGACACGCTGTCGCACCCGTCCATGCACCAGGAGGCATCCCGCGATGTCGGTTCCCCAGCTCAACGACGAGCAGCGCGGCGAGGAGATCCTCGCCGTCTTCGACACCGCCTTCGGCGAGCTCCTGGCCGCCGACCCGGCCGCGTTCCGGGTGAAGTTCCGCAAGATGGCGGCTTCCGCGTTCGCGTTCTACCGGGGCACGGCGTGCCTCTTCTACCACGACCTCGACACAGAGAAGCGGGGCGGCCCTTACCTGGACGAGCGCACCTCGCGCGTGTGGATCCACGGCGACCTGCACGCGGAGAACTTCGGCACGTACATGGACTCCAACGGCCGTCTGGTGTTCAACGTCAACGACTTCGACGAGGCCTACGTCGGCCCGTTCACCTGGGACCTGAAGCGCTTCTCCGCCTCCGTCGCGCTGATCGGGTACGCGAAGGCGCTCAGCGACGACCAGATCAGCGAGCTGGTGCGGGTGTACGCGGGTGCGTACCGCGAGCGGATCCACGCGCTGGCGACCGGCGCCAAGAGCGACGAGGTGCCGCCGTTCACCCTGGACACCGCGGAGGGCCCGCTGCTGGGCGCCCTGCGCGCGGCCCGTTCGCTGACCCGTTTCGAGCTGCTGGACTCGATGACGGAGATCCGTGACTTCGAGCGCCGCTTCGCCCCGGGCGGCGGCTCCATCGAGCTGGACGCGGCCACCCGCTACAAGGTCCTGGCGGCTTTCGACGGCTACCTGGAGACGCTGCCGGACTCCTCGCTGGCCCGCCCCGACTCCTACCGGGTCAAGGACGTGGTGGGCCGGCGCGGCATCGGCATCGGGTCGGCCGGGCTGCCGTCGTACAACATCCTTCTCGAGGGGCACAGCGACGCCCTGGAGAACGACGTCGTGATTTACATCAAGCAGGCCCAGACCCCGGCCGTCTCCCGGCACATCACCGACCCGGCGATCCGGGAGTACTTCCAGCACGAGGGCCACCGCACGGTGATCTCCCAGCGCGCCCTGCAGGCGCACGCGGACCCGTGGCTGGGCTGGACCGAGCTGGACGGCGCGGGCCAGCTGGTGGCGGAGGTCTCGCCGTACGCGGTCGACCTGGACTGGGGCGACATCGACGACCCGGAGGAGATCGCGGCGGTCGTCGCGGACCTGGGCCGGGCGACGGCGACCATGCACGCGGCAGCGGACGACACCTCCGGCGAGTCCCTGGTGCCGTTCTCCACCGAGCGGGCCATCGACGCGGCGATCGCGGCGGACGAGGACGGCTTCGCGGACGTCCTGGTCGGCTTCGCGCACGACTACGGCGCACGCGCGCGTACCGACCACCAGATCTTCGTGGACCTGTTCCGCAACGGGCGGATTCCGGGTCTCCAACAGTCCGGCACAGTCCGTCATCTCACAGGGACCTTTTAAGGGTCCCTTACCGGAGCACGTGACACACTCTCCACGCTATGGACATCTCCGGGATCCGACTCAGAGCGCTGCGCGCGGCGCTGTTCACGGCACTCGTCGTGACGCTCAGCACCGCGTCGCACGTGCTGCTGTCACGGGTCCCGCTGCCGCTGAACACGGTGGCCGCGCTCGCCGCCGCCGTGTTCGCGGTCTCCTACGCGCTGGCCGGCCGTGAGCGCGGCTTCTGGCCGATCGCCGGTCTGCTGATCCCGCTGGAGCTGGCCGCCGACACCATCCTCACCACCGGCCAGCACGTCTGCTACGGCCGCGCGGGCGGCCCGGTCGCCGGCCCCCTGGCCTCGGTCGGCTGGGACGTGCTGTGCGGCAGCAACACCCAGGTCGGCACCCCGCTGGCGCAGGTCACCGGCGCGGACCCCGACCGCCTCGCGGCGCTGCTCGCGCACGCCGACCCGGCCACCGCCTGGCTGCTGCTGGGCGCCCATGTCGGTGTCGGCCTGCTCGCCGCCGCCTGGCTGCGCCGCGGCGAGCGGGCGCTGGCCCAGCTGCTGCGCGCGGTGGCCGCCACGACCTTCCGGCCGCTGCTGCTGGCGGTCGCCGCCGTCACCGTCCGCCCGGCCTCGACGGTACGGCGACTCGGGCGCCCCGAGCTGGCCCCGGCCGTCGTGCGTGACCGGCTCCTCGTGCACTCCCTGGGCCGACGCGGACCACCGCTGCCGCTCGCCCTCGCCTGAACATATCCGGTGCCGACGGCGCCCGTCGCCGTTCACGAGCACTGAGCACGAGCAGTCCCCCACACGTATCCCGCGCACGACAGATGCGCGTCCCACATGGAGAACACCAACATGAGCAAGCGGAACACCCAGGCGGCCAAGACGGCGGCCCGGGAGCGGCTGCGCCAGGAGCGCGAGCGTCAGGCCAAGCGGGCCAAGGCGAAGCGGCAGATCATCGTCGCCGCCTCGATCGTCGCCGTCCTCGCGGCGGCCGGCGGCATCGGCTACGCGGTCGTCCAGGCCAACAAGCCCAGCTACTGGGCGGGCCTGAAGGACGCCAAGGTGGTGGCCCCGGCCAACACGACGGGCACCAAGGGCACCACCCTCGTCATAGGCAAGGCCGACGCGAAGAAGACCCTCAAGGTCTACGAGGACCCGCGCTGCCCGGTCTGCGCCCAGTTCGAGCAGACCGTCGGCTCGACCGTGATCAAGGACATCGACAGCGGCAAGTTCAAGATCCAGTACATCGGTGGCACGTTCATCGACAACAAGGACAACGGACAGGGCTCCAAGAACGCGCTGAGCGCCCTGGGTGCCGCGCTGAACGTCAGCGACGACGCGTTCCTCGCGTACAAGACCGCCCTGTACTCGACGAAGTGGCACCCGGACGAGACGACCGACAAGTTCAAGGACGACAGCTACCTCATCAAGGTCGCCCAGACCGTGCCCGCGCTGAAGGACAACACCAAGTTCCAGGACGCGGTGAAGAAGGGCACGTACGACGCCTGGGCGATGGCCATGTCGAAGACCTTCGACGACAACAAGGACGGGGTGACCGGCACGCCGAGCTTCGTCATGAACGGCAAGATGCTCACGGCCGACAGCCAGGGCAACCCGCCGATGACGGTGCAGCAGTTCAACCAGGTGGTGGACGCGGCCCTCAAGGCCTGATCCCGGGGTCGGTGAACGACCTCCGAGGGAAGAGCGGGCGAACTTTTGCGAGTTCGCCCGCTCTCGCACGTACCGGTCAGTAACCTGTTCGCCCGTGACCAGTCGATACAGATCCACCGAGGCGTCCCAGGACCTCAACTCGCGCTCGCCCCGCCGCCGTACGGTCGTCAAGGCCGCGGCGGCGACGGCTGTTCTGGCCGGCCCGCTCGCCGCCGCCCTGCCCGCCCGGGCCGCCGCCGACACCCCGCAGTTCCTGCACGGCGTCGCCTCCGGCGACCCGCTGCCCGACGGCGTCCTGCTGTGGACCCGGGTGACGCCCACCGCCGAGGCGGTGCCCGGCTCGGGGCTCGGCCCGGACACCCAGGTGAGCTGGGTGGTGGCCCGGGACAAGGCGTTCACGACGATCGTCGCCAAGGGCTCGACCACGGCGACCGCCGCCTCCGACCACACCGTGAAGGCGGACATACGGGGCCTGGAGCCGGCCACCGACTACTGGTTCCGCTTCTCGGCCGGCGGCACGGACTCCCCCGCCGCCCGCACCCGCACCGCGCCCGCCGCCGACGCGGCCGTCACCGGCCTGCGCTTCGGCGTGGTCTCCTGCGCCAACTGGGAGGGCGGTTACTTCGCCTCGTACCGCCATCTCGCGGCACGCGGCGACCTGGACGCCTGGCTGCATCTCGGCGACTACGTCTACGAGTACAAGTCCGGCGAGTACGCGGCCCGCGGCACGGTCGTACGGCCGCACGCGCCGGCCGACGAGATCCTCACCCTCGCCGATTACCGCACCCGGCACGGCAAGTACAAGACCGACCCGGACCTGCAGGCGCTGCACGCGAAGGCGCCGGTCGTCGCGATCTGGGACGACCACGAGTTCGCCGACAACGCCTGGTCCGGCGGCGCGGTCAACCACACCGAGGGCGCCGAGGGCACCTGGACCGACCGCAAGGCGGCCGCCAAGCAGGCCTACTTCGAGTGGATGCCGGTGCGTCCGGCGATCGCGGGCACCACCTACCGTCGGCTGCGCTTCGGGAAGCTCGCCGACCTGTCCCTGCTGGACCTGCGCTCCTTCCGCTCCCAGCAGGCCACCTCCGGTTCGGGTTCGGTGGACGACCCGGACCGCACGATCACCGGCCGCGCCCAACTCGACTGGCTGAAGGCCGGGCTGAAGGCCTCCGACACCACCTGGCGGCTGGTCGGCAACTCGGTGATGATCGCGCCGTTCGTCGTCGGCTCGCTCTCCGCCGACCTCCTCAAGCCGCTCGCCAAGCTGCTCGGACTGCCGCAGGAGGGCCTCGCGGTCAACACCGACCAGTGGGACGGCTACACCGACGACCGGCGCGAACTGCTCGCCCATCTGACCTCGAACGCCATCCGCAACACCGTGTTCCTGACCGGTGACATCCACATGGCGTGGGCCAACGACGTGCCGGTGGACGCCGGTACGTACCCGCTGTCGGCCTCCGCCGCCACCGAGTTCGTCGTGACGTCGGTGACCTCCGACAACCTCGACGACATCGTGAAGGTCCCCGAGGGCACGGTCTCCGCGATCGCGTCACCGGTCATCCGCGCCGCCAACCGGCACGTCCACTGGGTCGACACCGACCGCCACGGCTACGGCGTCCTGGACATCACCGCCGATCGCGCGCAGATGGACTACTACGTCCTGTCCGACCGCACGGACAAGAACGCGACCTCCTCCTGGGCGCGTTCGTACCGCACCCGCAGCGGCACGCAGAAGGTCGAGCGGACGTACGACCCCGTCTGAGCAAACCCGTCTGATCAGACCCGCCTGATCAGACCCGCCTGATCAGAGCGTCTCGAGGAAGCCGAGCGCCACCCGCCAGGTGGCCTCGGCGGCCTCCTCGTCGTAGTCCGGCAGTTCGGGGTCGGTGTAGACGTGGCCGGCGCCGGCGTACCGGTAGATCTCCACGTCCGCGCCCGCTCTGCCCATCTGCAGATACCAGGCGCTCAGCCAGTCGTCCGTCTCGAACGGGTCCGGCTCGGCCACGTGCAGTTGGACCGGCAGATCGTCCACCGACGCGTTCGGCGCGATGTCCGAGGTGCCGTGCAGGAGCAGCAGCCCGCGGGCCTTCTCGTCGCCGAGGGCGAGGGTCTGCGCGACGGAGGCGCCGAGCGAGAACCCGGCGTACACCAGGCCCCTCTCGGAGTAGGGCGCGGCGGCCAGCACGGCTCTTCTGAGCAGTTCGTCCTTGCCGATCCGGTCCTTGAAGGCCATGCCCTCCTCCACCGTCTCGAACGTACGCCCCTCGAAGAGGTCCGGGGTCCACACCTCGTGTCCGGCACCGCGCAGCCGGTCCGCGGCCAGGCGCACCCCGGGCCTGAGGCCGTAGGTCGAGTGAAAGAGCACGATGTTCATGAGGCCCATGGTGCCAGCCGGCACTGACAACGCCCCGCGACCGCCGTACCCCCTTCGCGCCGGAAGTCACATGTTCATGACCCCGGAGAGCCGGTTAGGTTCGGAGGCATGGAGAACGTACTCCGCCCGCTGATCGTGATCGGCGGCTCGGTCGTCCTCACGCTCGTGATCGGCTGGGCCACCGACCAGTTGCTGCGCAAGGCCGACGGACGCCACAGCGAGACCCCGCTGTGGGGTCTGCTGCGCCGTGGCCGCATCCCCTACCAGCTCGTGCTGTGCGCCGCCATGCTCAGAGGCTCCTACGACGAGGCCTGGCTGCTGCGCGAACACCGGGTCGCGGTGGGCCAGTTCCTGACCCTGGTGCTGATCGGGGCGGCGGCCTGGCTGGTGATCCGGATCGCGGCGGCGATAGTCGAGACCTCCTACAGCCGGTACGCCCGTGCCCACCACGACGCCGCCCGGGTCCGCCGGGTGCGCACCCAGGTGTCGCTGATCATGCGCGTGGTCTCGGCGATCGTCGGCGTGGTGGCCGTGGCCGCGATGCTGCTGACGTTCCCCGCGATGCGCGCGGCCGGTGCCTCGCTGCTGGCCTCGGCCGGCATCCTCGGCATCGTCGCCGGTGTCGCCGCCCAGTCGACGCTGGGCAACATGTTCGCGGGGCTGCAGATCGCCTTCGGCGACATGGTGCGGCTCGGCGACACCGTGGTGGTGGACGGCGAGTGGGGCACGGTCGAGGAGATCACCCTGACGTTCCTGACCGTGCGGACGTGGGACGAGCGCAGGATCACCATGCCGGTGTCGTACTTCACCTCCAAGCCGTTCGAGAACTGGTCGCGGGGCAGCAACCAGATGACGGGCATCGTCTACTGGCACCTCGACCACTCGGCGCCCGTAGAGGCGATGCGGGAGCGGCTGCGGGACATCCTGCGCGAGTGCCCGGCCTGGGACGGCCGCGCCCACAACCTCGTGGTCACCGACTCCACGCCCAACACCATCCAGGTCCGCGCCCTGGTCACGGCGAAGGACGCGGACGACATCTGGACGGTGCGAGTGGCGGTGCGCGAGCAGATGCTCAGCTGGCTGTGCGCGGAGCACCCGTACGCGCTGCCCCGCGTCAATACGGCGGACGCCGTGCTGCCACCGAGCCGGCCCGCCCTCGACGACCACTTGGACGGCCGTGTGAACGGGCATCTCGACGGCCACCGCGACGCCGCCGCGGCGCGCCGGGCGCGCGGGTAGCCGAACAGGGGGCGCCGGCGGGCTCAGTGCCCGCGCTCGGCGCCCCCGTTGACCTGGATCACCTGGGACGTGACGTGCGCGGCGCCCGCTGAGGCCAGCCAGTGCAGGGTCGAGGCGACATCGCCGGGGGTGCCGGCGCGCTTGTCGAGCGTGTCGGCGACGAGCCGCTCGCGCCGGGCCGGGTCCATGGCGGGCCCGAAGAACTCGGTGTCCTCGATGTAGCCGGGCGCGACCACGTTCGCGGTGATCCCGCGCGGCCCGAGCTCCCGCGCCAGGTCATGGGCGTACGGGTGCAACGCGGCCTTGGCGCCCCCATACGCCCCGCTGCCTGAGCCCCGGTAGGCGGCGATGGAGCTGACGAACAGCACCCGTCCGCCCGGGGAGGCGAGCCGGTTCTTGAGGGCCTCGGTGAGCAGGGCGGCGGTCAGGGTGTTGAGCCGGAAGTTGACCGTCCAGTTGTGCGCGACCCGGTCGAGCGGGTCCTCGCTCCCGGCCGGGGGCTCCAGCTGCCCGGTGCCGCCGGCGCCGTGGATCAGCACGTCCACGGTCCCGAACTCCTCCGCCACGAACTCCGCGACCCCGCGCACGGCGGCGGTGTCGGCCAGGTCGGCGGCGTACGTCGACGCCCCCGGCACATCGGCCTTCCGCAGGATCTCGGCCCGCCGCCCGAGCAGCAGGACGCGGTCGCCCTCCGCCGCGAACACCCGCGCCGCCGCGAGCCCGATTCCCGTACCTCCACCACTGATCACCACATTGCGAGCCATGATCCGAACCCTACGCATGCGCAGCCCGGCGCGCGCAACCGTTTCCGGTCAGCGCAGGCTGCGTACGTCGAGATGGCGCAGCACCCGGTCCACGATCTCCGGGTCCGCCCCAGGCTCGCTGCGCGCGGCCATCACCTCGTGCCGTGCGGCGCTCAGCAGCTCGCCCTGGATCCGCCGCATCCGCTTGAGCCGACGCACCCGCATCTCGTGCGCCTCGCGCCGTTCCTCCTCGCCCATGTCCGGGCTGATCCGCACGCCGATCTCCAGGGCCCGCCGCAGCATCTGCTCCGACAACTCGTCCGGCAGGTCCTCGACCTCCTCGATCTCCTTGAGCCTGCGTTTGGCGGCCTTGGCGGCGCGTACGGCGAGTTCCTTCTCGAACGCCTTCTCGTGCTCGGTGTCGGCCTGCACCCCGAGCCTCCGCACCAGCCAGGGCAGGGTCAGGCCCTGCAGCACCAGCGTGCCCATGATCACGCCGAAGGCGATGAAGACGATCTCGTCCCGGTCGGGGAAGGCCGAACCGTCGTCGGTGGTCAGGGGGATCGCGAGCGCCAGCGCCACCGAGGCCACGCCCCGCATCCCGGACCACCACATCACGATGGTCTCGCGCCAGCCCATCGGGATGTCCTCGTCGTGGTCCCGTCTGGCGTGCAGCCGTTTGGTGAGCCAGGTCGCCGGGAGCAGCCAGGCGAGCCGGACCAGCACCACCACGGCGAGCACCGCAGCCGCCCAGCCGAGCATCTCGCCCCACCGTCCGGACGCGGTGCGGATCGCGTTGTGCAGCTCCAGGCCGATCAGCCCGAAGGCGACACCGGTGACGAGCGTGTCGACGATGTCCCAGAAGGTGTGCCCGGCCAGCCGGGTCATCACGTCGTCGGGGTCGGACGCGTACTCCGCGAGGAAGAGCGCGGTGGTGAGCACGGCCAGCACCCCGGAACCGTGCAACTCCTCGGCCAGCACGTAGGAGGCGTACGGCACGAGCAGCGTCAGGCCGACCTGCAGGGTGGCGTCGCCGAGCACGTCGAGGAACCTGTTGGCGCCCCAGCCGAGGGCGACGCCGATCGCGACGGCGACCACGGCGGACAGCACCAGGTCGAGGGCGGCGCGGCCCGCGTGGAACTCGCCGCTCACCGCGGCGGCGACCGCGACGTGGTAGAGCACGATCGCCGTGACGTCGTTGAACAGGCCCTCCCCCTCCAGGATGGACACCAGACGGCGGGGCAGGCCCAGTTGGCCCGCGACCGCGGTCGCCGCGACCGGGTCGGGCGGCGCGACCAGGGCGCCGAGCGCGACGGCGGCGGCGACGGGCAGTCCCGGCACGATGGCGTGGGCCATGACGGCCACGCAGAGGGTGGTGACGAAGACCAGCGCCACGGCCAGCAGGAAGATCGGCCGCCGGTTCGCCGCGAACTGCCGCCAGGACGTGCGGCGCACCGCCGCGTACAGCAGGGGCGGCAGCAGCAGCGGCAGGATCAGCTCGGGCGGGACGTTCACGTTCGGCACGAAGTCGGCCACCGCGAGGGCGACCCCGAGCAGGGTCATCAGCACCGGCGCCGGCACCCCGAACCGGTCCCCCAGCGGCACGCTCAGCACGGCCCCCAGCAACAGGACGAACAGCAGGGCCAACTGATCCACGGTCAGCGCTCCGGGAGGATCGACGGACGGGAGGCGGACTTCAAGCCTGCCACGCCACCGATCCCACCAGCCCTTTCGGTCCCCTTCGCTACAGGGTGCGCCGCATCGCCCGGTGCGGGATGCCCGCCTCCGGGTACTCCGGCCCGTACGCCGCGTACCCCAGCCGCTCGTAGAACCCCAGGGCGTGCGTCTGCGCGTGCAGGTCCACGGCCGTCAGCCCCCGCGCGCGTGCCGCGTCCTCGATCGCCCGTACGAGCGCCACGCCGACGCCGAGGCCACGGGCCTCCCGGGTGACGGCGAGCCGCCCGAGCGAGCCCACCGAGAGGTCCCCGTCGACCTTCGCCGCGGCCGCCTCCCCGTGCAGCAGTCGCCCGGTGCCGAGCGGCACCCCGTCGTCCCGCACGGCCAGCACGTGCAGGGCCACGGCGTCGTACGCGTCGTACTCGATGTCCTCGGGCACGCCCTGCTCGCCGACGAAGACCTCCTTGCGCACCGCGAAGCACGCCTCCAGATCGGCCGGGTCCTCGGCGATGCGTACGTCGTACGCGCGCGTGCTCATCCGTACGTCTCCTCGCGGACCTGGTCCAGGGCCTTCTGCAGGTCCGCCGGATAGTCGCTCGCGAACTCCACCCACTCGCCGTCCCCGGGGTGCTCGAAGCCGAGCCGGACGGCGTGCAGCCACTGCCGGGTCAGGTGCAGCCGCTTGGCGAGGGTCGGGTCGGCGCCGTAGGTGAGGTCGCCGACGCACGGGTGGCGGTGGGCGGCCATGTGGACGCGGATCTGGTGGGTGCGGCCGGTCTCCAGCTTCACGTCGAGCAGGGAGGCCGCGCGGAACGCCTCGATGAGGTCGTAGTGCGTGACGGACGGCTTGCCGTCGGCCGTGACCGCCCACTTGTAGTCGTGGTGGGGGTGGCGGCCGATGGGCGCGTCGATGGTGCCGCTGGTCGGGTCGGGGTGGCCCTGGACGAGCGTGTGGTAGCGCTTGTCGACCGTGCGCTCCTTGAACTGCCGCTTGAGCGAGGTGTACGCGCGCTCCGACTTGGCGACCACCATCAGCCCGGAGGTGCCGACGTCGAGCCGGTGCACGATGCCCTGGCGCTCGGCGGCACCCGAGGTGGAGATGCGGTAGCCGGCCGCGGCGAGACCGCCGATGACCGTCGGCCCCGTCCAGCCCGGCGACGGGTGGGCGGCCACGCCGACCGGCTTGACGATCACCACCACATCGTCGTCGTCGTGCACGATCTCCATGCCCTCGACCGGCTCGGCGACCACCTGCACGGGGGCGGGCGCCTGCGGCATCTCGACCTCGAGCCAGGCGCCGCCGTGCACCCGCTCGGACTTGCCGACCACCGAGCCGTCGACCGTGACCTTCCCCGTCGCGGCGAGCTCCGCGGCCTTCGTCCGGGAGAAGCCGAACATGCGGGAGATGGCGGCGTCGACACGCTCGCCCTCCAGGCCGTCGGGCACGGGCAGGGTACGGATCTCGGGAATCGTGCTCACCCGTCGAGTATGCCGGACAGCGCCGACCGTCCCGACCGCGCCTGTGGACAACCGCCGGTCAGTCCTTGTGGACGGTGCCGTCCGGGTCCAGCCCCTTGAAGGACAGCAGCACGATCAGGATGCCGCCGCACACGATCGCCGAGTCGGCCAGGTTGAAGACCGCGAAGCCCTTGGGAGCGATGAAGTCGACCACCGCGCCCTCGAAGACGCCCGGCGAGCGGAAGATCCGGTCGGTGAGGTTGCCGAGCGCGCCGCCCAGCAGCAGGCCCAGCGCGATCGCCCAGGGCAGGCTGTAGAGCTTGCGGGCGAGCCGGGCGATCACCACGATCACCGCCGCGGCGATCACCGTGAAGATCACGGTGAAGGCCTCGCCGAAGCCGAAGGCCGCGCCCGCGTTGCGGATCGCCTCGAGCTTCAGCCAGTCACCGATCAGCTCGATCGGCGCGTGGTGCTCCAGCTTCGCGACCACGAGCAGCTTGCTGACCAGGTCGAGCGTGTACGCGAAGGCGGCCACCGCGAACAGCACGGCGATCTTGCGCCTGCCCCTGGGCGGCGCCGACCCGTCCCGCTGCGACTCGGCCCCCGCCGCCTCCGGGGAATCCGGCGTACCGATGATGCGCTCCGCCTCTGCCACGTGAGTCCCTCAACCTAGGTACCTGACTGAGCACGAGGGTACGGCACGCATGTGTGGGCCCTCAGTACCGGCGTTCCTGCTTCTGCTTGCACTCCACACACAGGGTGGCCCGGGGGAAGGCCTGCATACGGGCCTTGCCGATGGGGTTGCCGCAGTTCTCGCACAGCCCGTAGGTGCCGGCGTCCAGCCGCTGCAGGGCGTGCTCGGTCTGGGTGAGCATCTCCTGCGCGTTGGCCGCGAGCGCCATCTCGTGCTCGCGCGTGATGTTCTTGGCGCCGGTGTCCGCCTGGTCGTCGCCCGCGCCGTCCCCGGAGTCCCGCATCAGGCCCTGCAGAGCCTGCTCCGACGACGTGATCTCGTCCCGCAGCCGCTGCTCCTCGGACAGCAGCTCCGCACGCGCCTCCTCGACCTCCTCCGGCGTCCACGGGTCCTCACCGGGGCGCACCGCGAGCTCGCCCGGCTCCACAGCCGCCGCGATCCGCGCCTTGGGTACGGCGGTCTTCGCCGCCGTGGCCGTGCCAGGAGTCTTCTTCGCAACCACTGTCGTGGCTCCCGTCTGCTCCGCGGTCTGCGCCGCGCCCGCCTTCTTGGCCGTGCTCTTGCTCTTCTTCGCCGCGGCGACCTTCTCGGCGCCGGCGGTCCTCTTGGCGGTGACCTTGCCGCCGGCCGCCTTCCCGGTGGCCGTCTTCCCGGCAGCCGCCCGCTTCGTGGCCTCCTCCTTCCCCGAGGCCTTCTTCGCAGCGGCCTTCTTCACCGCGGCTTTCCTGGCGGCCGTCTTCTTCGCAGCGGCCTTCTTCCCCGGATCCGCTGCCTTGACCGCCGCCTTTTTACCCGCGGCCGTTTCCTTGCCCACCGCCTTCTTACCCGCGGCCGTTTCCTTGCCCACCGCCTTCTTCGTCGCCGCGGCCGTCTTCTTGGCCGCCGTCTTCCTCGCCTCTGCCGACTTCTCCACCGCGGTTTTCCCAGCCGCGGTGCTCTTCGCCGCCGTCTTCCCCGCCGTCGACTTCTCCGCTGCCGACTTCTTCTCTGCCGTCTTCTCCGCCGCCGACTTTTTCGCCGCCGACTTTTTCGCCGTCGACTTCTTCGCTACGGCCTTCTCGGCCGTCGCCGCCCTGCCGGCCGGCTTCTTCGCGGCCGTCGCCCTCCCCGTGCCCGGATGTCTCTCCGGCCCCTCCCCCTCGGCCGTCTTCTTCGCCGCCCCGCCGGCGGCCCCCCGTACCGTCCTCACCCTCTTCTTGCCGCTCACATCCTTGGCCGCACCGCCCGAGGCCTGTGTGGACCTGCCGGACGCCGACTGCTGTACGGCGGTCTTCTTCGCCACCATGGCCGCGGCCCCTTCACATATTGTGATCTTGCACGCGAATCGTGCTGGGACGATAAATCGACTTGAGTCCCGCGGCAACGGGGCACACCGCCCGATTCGCCCGGCTCGCGCACGCCGCTCCGCAAGCCTGCATGCGTTGTGCCCAGCTCCCCGCGGGGTAATCCGCCGTGCCGTCCGTCCCAGGATCCGAACACGCGTACCGCTCCATTCGGGTCACATCCGGCCGTAGGGCACCGCGACCCCCGGGTACCCGAAAACCGGTCGGACGCTGTCCGCGCGGCGCCGTACACTGGGCGGAGCGAAAAGCGTGGATGGGGACGAGTAGCGGCGTACGCAGCCCAGAGCGACCCGGGGACGGTGGAAGCCCGGGGGCGAGCGCGACGCGAAGATCACCCCGGAGCCGCCGGAGGAACCCCCGCGAGGGGCAGTAGAACCGGCATCGCGACCCCAATGAGGGGGCTCACCGGTGCACACCACGCGCCGGAGGGCCAAGGAGGGTGGTACCGCGGGAGCACGCCGAAACCGGCGTAGAGAAAGACACGGCTCTCGTCCCTCCGGACGGAAGGCAGCAAGTCCGCCGGAGGAAGCTCGCTGATGACAACGCCGACGTACCGCCAGGTGCCCGCCCAGGTCGACCTGCCCGCGCTCGAGCACGCGGTGCTCGACTTCTGGCGCGAGCAGAAGATCTTCGCCAAGACCCTGGAGCAGTCCGAGGGCCGCCCCGAGTGGGTGTTCTACGAGGGCCCGCCCACCGCGAACGGCATGCCGGGCGCCCACCACATCGAGGCGCGCGTCTTCAAGGACGTCTTCCCTCGCTTTCGCACCATGCGCGGCTACCACGTGGCCCGCAAGGCCGGCTGGGACTGCCACGGCCTCCCGGTGGAGCTCGCGGTCGAGAAGGAGCTCGGCTTCAGCGGCAAGCAGGACATCGAGAAGTACGGCATCGCGGAGTTCAACGCCAAGTGCCGTGAGTCGGTGACCCGGCACACGGACGCCTTCGAGGCGCTCACGACCCGCATGGGCTACTGGACCGACCTCCAGGACCCCTACCGCACGATGGACCCCGAGTACATCGAGTCGGTCTGGTGGTCGCTGAAGGAGATCTTCGGCAAGGGCCTGCTGGTCCAGGACCACCGCGTCGCCCCCTGGTGTCCCCGCTGCGGCACGGGTCTGTCCGACCACGAGCTGGCGCAGGGCTACGAGACGGTCGTCGACCCCTCCGTGTACGTCCGTTTTCCGCTCACCTCCGGTCCGCTGGCCGGCCAGGCCGCGCTCCTGGTGTGGACGACGACCCCGTGGACGCTGGTGTCCAACACCGCGGTCGCCGCGCACCCCGAGGTCACCTATGTCGTCGCCACCGACGGCACGGAGAAACTCGTCGTCGCCGAGCCGCTCGTCGGCAAGGCGCTCGGCGAGGGCTGGGAGGCCACCGGCGAGTCCTTCAGCGGCGCCGAGATGGAGCGCTGGACCTATCAACGTCCGTTCGAGCTGGTTGAGTTCCCCGAACCCGCGCACTACGTGGTCAACGCCGAGTACGTGACGACCGAGGACGGTACGGGTCTGGTCCACCAGTCCCCCGCCTTCGGTGAGGAGGACCTCAAGGTCTGCCGCGCCTACGGCCTCCCCGTCGTCAACCCCGTGCGCCCGGACGGCACCTTCGAGGAGGACGTCCCGCTGGTCGGCGGCGTCTTCTTCAAGAAGGCGGACGAAAAACTCACCGAGGACCTCCAGCAGCGCGGCCTCCTGTTCAAGCACATCCCGTACGAGCACAGCTACCCGCACTGCTGGCGCTGCCACACCGCGCTCCTCTACTACGCGCAGCCGTCCTGGTACATCCGCACCACGGCCATCAAGGACCGCCTCCTCCAGGAGAACGAGAACACCAACTGGTTCCCGGAGACGGTCAAGAACGGCCGGTACGGCGACTGGCTGAACAACAACATCGACTGGGCGCTGTCCCGCAACCGCTACTGGGGCACCCCGCTGCCGATCTGGCGCTGCGAGGACGATCACCTCACATGCGTCGGCTCCCTCGCCGAGCTCACCGAGCTGACCGGCACGGACCAGTCGGGCCTCGATCCGCACCGCCCGTTCATCGACGAGGTCACCTTCGCGTGCCCGACGTGTGCCAAGACGGCCACGCGCGTGCCGGAGGTCATCGACGCCTGGTACGACTCGGGTTCGATGCCGTTCGCGCAGTGGGGCTACCCGTACAAGAACAAGGAGCTGTTCGAGAGCCGTTACCCGGCGCAGTTCATCTGCGAGGCCATCGACCAGACCCGCGGCTGGTTCTACACGCTGATGGCGGTCGGCACGCTGGTCTTCGACAAGTCCTCCTACGAGAACGTCGTCTGCCTCGGCCACATCCTCGCCGAGGACGGCCGCAAGATGTCCAAGCACCTGGGCAACACCCTGGAGCCGATCCCGCTGATGGACCGGCACGGGGCGGACGCGGTGCGGTGGTTCATGGCGGCCGGCGGTTCGCCGTGGGCGGCACGCCGCGTGGGCCACGGCACGATCCAGGAGGTGGTGCGCAAGACGCTGCTGACCTACTGGAACACGGTCGCCTTCCAGGCCCTGTACGCCCGTACGTCCGACTGGGCGCCCAGCGAGGCCGATCCCGCCCCCGCCGACCGCCCGGTCCTGGACCGCTGGCTGCTGTCCGAACTCCACGCGCTCACCGACCAGGTGACGCAGGCTCTGGAGGCGTACGACACCCAGCGCGCCGGCAAGCTGCTCTCGGCGTTCGTCGACGACCTGTCCAACTGGTACGTCCGCCGCTCCCGTCGCCGCTTCTGGCAGGGCGACAAGGCGGCGCTGCGCACCCTGCACGAGGTCGTGGAGACGATCACCAAGCTGATGGCCCCGCTGACCCCGTTCATCGCCGAGCGGGTCTGGCAGGACCTGGTGGTGCCGGTGACCCCGGGCGCCCCGGAGTCGGTGCACCTCGCCTCCTGGCCGGAGGCGGACCTGTCCGCCATCGACCCGGAGCTGTCGAAGCAGATGGTCCTGGTACGGCGGCTGGTGGAACTCGGCCGGGCCACGCGCGCGGAGTCGGGCGTCAAGACCCGTCAGCCGCTGTCGCGGGCGCTGGTCGCGGCGGCGGGCTTCGACTCGCTGGACCGGGAGCTGCACGGTCAGATCACGGAAGAGCTGAACGTCAGCGCGCTCGCGTCGCTGAGCGAGGTCGGCGGCTCCCTGGTGGACACCACCGCCAAGGCCAACTTCCGGGCGCTGGGCAAGCGGTTCGGCAAGCGGGTGCAGGAGGTCGCCAAGGCCGTGGCGAACGCGGACGCGGCGGCGCTGTCGCTGGCCCTGCGTGAGGGCACGGCGTCGGTCGAGGTCGACGGAGAGACGATCACCCTGGCTCCGGACGAGGTGATCATCACCGAGACCCCGCGCGAGGGATGGTCGGTGGCGTCCGACTCCGGTGCGACGGTGGCGCTGGATCTGGAGATCACGGAGGAGCTGCGGCAGGCGGGGCTCGCGCGTGACGCGATCCGGCTGATCCAGGAGGCCCGCAAGAACAGCGGTCTTGACGTGGCCGACCGGATCGCCCTGCGCTGGACGTCCACGGACTCCGCGGTCGTCGCGGCGCTGGGCGAGCACTCCGGTCTGATCGCGGACGAGGTCCTGGCGACGGACTTCGCCCAGGGCGAGGCCGACGACTCGTACGGCGAGCCGTTCACGGACGAGGGCCTGTCCCTCACGTTCCGCCTGCGCAAGGCATAGCATCCCGCACGCTTGAAGGCCCGGCCCTCCCGAGGGTCGGGCCTTCGGCGTTCCGGCTGGGTCACCGCGCATGAAGAGCGCGGCCACCGCGAAGGGAAGCCCAGCGATCAACGCGCATAAAAAGGGCGGGGTCCCGGACCGAAATCCGGGACCCCGCCCTTGAACGCTGCCGACGCCTACGGCGTACTACTCACCGTGTCGCGGCCGTCAGTTGTCGTCCTCGTCGATCAGGAACCCGCGCATGGGCGAGGGGGCCTGGCCCATGGGGGACGGACCCTGCGGACGGACCGGAGCCATCGGCTGGGTCATGGCCGGCGTCATCTGCTGCTGGCCGCCGTAGGACGGGCCAGCGGGGCTCGGCGCACCGCCCATGGTCTGGTTGCCACCGTAGGACGGGGCGCTCGCGCCGGCCGGGGCCATGGAAGGCGCCGGGGACGGCGGGAGGCTCGCGGCGGCCGGAGTGCGCGGCGGGGCCAGCGAGTCGTCGGCCTGAGTCTCCAGCTGACGCAGCTGCGACTCCAGGTACGACTTCAGACGCGTGCGGTACTCGCGCTCGAAGCCGCGCAGATCCTCGACCTTGCGCTCCAGCGTGGCGCGGGCGGACTCCAGGGAGCCCATCGCGACGCGGTGCTTCTCCTGCGCGTCCCGCTCCAGGGCGTCGGCCTTGGCACGGGCGTCACGCTCGAGACCCTCGGCGCGACTGCGGGCCTCGCCGACGATCTTGTTGGCCTCGGAACGGGCCTCGGCGATCGCCTGGTCGGCGGTCTGCTGGGCCAGCGAGAGGACACGGGCGGCGCTGTCGCCACCGGGGCCCTGACCGGGGCCGCCCATCGGACCGCCCATGGGGCCACCCATCGGGCCGCCCATCTGCTGCTGCATGGGGGGCTGGCCCATGGGGCCGCCCATCTGGCCCTGACCCATGGGGCCCTGACCCATCGGACCCTGGCCCATGGGGCCCTGACCCATCGGACCCTGACCCATCGGACCCTGACCCATCGGACCCTGGCCCATCGGCCCCTGACCCATCGGGCCGGGACCCTGCGGGCCGCCCTGTCCACCGGGACCGGCGGGCAGCTGCGGCGCACCGCTCGGCAGCTGGGGCGGGCCACCCATGGGGCCACCCATCTGCTGCTGCGGCGGGCCCGATATGCCGGCCGGCACGGGGGCGCCCGGCCCGCGCATGCCCTGCTGAGGCATACCGCCCTGCTGAGGCATGCCACCCTGCGGCATGCCGCCCTGCTGGTCCTGCGGACCGCCGGGACCCTCCGGGGGCTTGCGCATGTTCTGCTGGTTCTGTGCAGCGGCGCGCGTGGCCGCGGCCAGTTTGGCGCGCAGGTCCTCGTTCTCCCGGAGCAGGCGGGTCAGTTCGGCTTCGACCTCGTCGAGGAAGGCATCGACCTCGTCCTCGTCATAGCCTTCTCGGAGGCGGACGGTCGTGAACTGCTTGTTCCGCACGTCCTCGGGGGTCAACGGCATCTCTTCACCTCAACGTAGTCGTCGGCATCGGCAAGACGGTAGGTCACATCGCTCACAGCCGGCTCACGATCGAGATCAGGATGTAGACGATGATCATCAGTACGAAGAAGGACAGGTCGAGCGCCACGCCCCCGAGACGCAGCGGCGGGATGAACCGCCGCAGAAGCTTGAGCGGTGGATCAGTGACAGTGTAGGTGGCCTCCAGAACGACCACCATCGCCTTGCCGGGTTGCCATGAGCGGGCGAACTGGAAGACGTAGTCCATGACCAACCGGAAGATGAGCACGATGAGGAAGCACATCAGCGCGATGTAGATGACATCCAGGACCACGCTCATTGCTGGTGCTTCCCTCTCCCCTGTTCCGTGCTGCTGGGTACTACTTGTACTGCTGTTTCCGGTCGTGCGTCTCAGCTCTGGTTGAAGAACCCGCCCTCTGCGATGCGGGCCTTGTCCTCCGCCGTGACATCGACGTTAGCAGGCGACAACAGGAACACCTTCTGCGTCACCCGCTCGATGCTGCCGTGAAGACCAAACACCAATCCGGCCGCAAAGTCGACAAGTCGCTTCGCGTCTGTGTCGTCCATCTCAGTCAGATTCATGATCACCGGGGTGCCCTCACGGAAGTGTTCCCCGATGGTACGGGCCTCGTTGTAGGTCCGCGGGTGCAGTGTGGTGATCCGGTAAGGCTCTCGTTCCGACACGACCTTGGGCATGATCACCGGCGCGTTCTTCTCCAGGCTTGCGCGTTCTTGTGTGATGGACGCCACGGGCGCGATGCGCGCCGGACGGCCGGATTCCGCGGGTAGCGAAGCGGAGCGGGCTACCGGCTCGCGCGGCGCGGGCGGTTGTACGATTCGCACCTCTTCGTCCCTTTGGGACTGATGTGCCAAGTGCGACTGGTGGGACGGCTCGTGCCGTCGGTGGTCCCGCTCCGGCTCGGGGTCCAGTTCGGGCTCGAAGTCGTCATCGGGGTCGAATCCCCGGCCGTCGTACCCATCGTCCTCCACGAGGCCGAGGTAGACCGCCATCTTGCGCATCGCGCCGGCCATGCTCTGAGTCCTCCGCTCTGTGGTGGATCGACTGACGACCGTCAAGTGCCCGCGATCCACGAGGCCGTTGTGCCCGCCTTCCGGCGGCATTGACCATATTTTCTGCTGTGGTCCGACTTCCTGGCGACGTTACCCGAGCCGTGCGCGGACTCCGAGTACCGCCGTACCGACGCGCACATGTGTCGCCCCGGCCGCCACGGCCTGCTCGAGGTCCGCACTCATCCCTGCCGAGACCATGTTCGCAGCCGGATGGGCTCGGCGCAGGTCGGTCGACAAATCCATCAACCGCTCGAACGCCGCCTGTTCACGTCCCGCGTAGGGCCCGGTCAGCGGTGCGACGGTCATCAGACCGTCCAGCCGCAGACCCGGCGAACGGGCGACCAGGTCGCCCAACTCTTCGATTCCCTCAGGACCGACACCCCCGCGCTCCCCGCGACCGCTCTCGTCCGCGTCGAGCGCGACCTGGATCAGACAGCCGAGTTCGCGCCCCTGCCGCACCGCCTCCTTCGAGAGCGCCGTGACCAGCCGGGCACGATCGACGGACTGCACCATATCGGCGTAACCGACCACGGAACGAACCTTATTGGTCTGCAACTGACCAACGAAGTGCCAAGTCAGCGGCAGATCCGCACATTCCGCGGCCTTCGGGGCCGCGTCCTGGTCCCGGTTCTCGGCGACATGGCGCACGCCGAGCTCCGCAAGGATCCGCACGTCGCCGGCCGGATACGTCTTGGTGACCACGATCAGCGTCACCTCCTCGCGAGCGCGCCCGGCGGCGGCGCAGGCGTCGGCGATGCGACGCTCCACCTTCGCCAGGTTTTCGGCGAGTTCATCCTTACGGTCCGTCATGTCCCTCAGTCCAGCCAGACATATCCCGCGAGTCGCCCCGTGGTGCGATCGCGCCGGTACGAGAAGTGATCGCCCGACTCCCGGGTGCACACCGGCGACCGCTCCAAGTCGCGCACCCCGAGCCGTTCGAGCTGCGCGTGCACGCCGGCGGTCACGTCGACCGCCGGCGTGCCCCAACTCGTCTCGGCGTACGCCGCCGGCTCGACGGCGGCCACGTCCGCGCGCATCGCCTCCGGCACCTCGTAGCACCGCCCGCACACGGCGGGCCCGGTACGGGCGACGATCCGGGCGGGGTCGGCGCCGAGCTCGGTCATCGCGCGTAGCGCGGCGGGGACGACCCCGGCGACCATGCCGGGCCGGCCCGCGTGCGCGGCGGCGACGATCCCGGCGACCGGGTCGGCGAGCAGAACGGGCGTGCAGTCGGCGGTGAGCACGGCGAGGGCGAGTCCGCGGCGCGCGGTGACGACCGCGTCGACCTCCGGCACCGGGCGCTCTGCCCAGGGACCGTCGACGACGGCCACCTCGTTGCCGTGCACCTGGTTCATCCACACGACCCGTGCCGGATCGACGCCGAGCGACTTGGCCGCCAGCTCGCGGTTGGTGCGTACGGCGTCGGGGTCGTCGCCGACCGCCCCGCCGAGGTTGAGCTCCTCGTACGGAACGGCGCTCACCCCGCCCCACCGGCTGGTGAAGGCGAAGTGCGCGCCGCCCATGGTGCTCGTTTCCGAGCGTTGCTCCATCACGTCAGAAGGATCACTTGAGGAAGTCCGGTACGTCCAGTTCCTCGGCCGCGCTGTCGGTGTAGGACCGGGACGGCGGGACCGGCGGGGAGACCGGGAGGTCGGCGGCCGGCTCGGGCGCCGGCTCCGGGTCCTCCTTCGGCGTGACGCTGCCGAGCGAGCCGAAGGACGGGCGGGACTCGGGCTGCCGTACCGGAGTGGGCTCCTCACGGCGGGAGGAGGCGGAGGACGAGCCGAGGACGTTGTCCCGGCGGGCCGGCGGCTGGCCGCCGTCGAAGCCGGCCGCGATCACGGTGACCCGGACCTCGTCGCCGAGGGCGTCATCGATGACCGCGCCGAAGATGATGTTGGCCTCGGGGTGGGCGGCCTCGCTGACCAGCTGGGCGGCCTCGTTGATCTCGAACAGGCCGAGGTCGGAGCCACCGGAGATGGAGAGCAGCACACCGCGGGCGCCGTCGATGGACGCCTCCAGCAGCGGCGAGGAGATGGCCATCTCGGCCGCGGCCACCGCGCGGTCGTCGCCGCGGGCCGAGCCGATGCCCATGAGGGCGGAACCGGCCTCGGACATCACGGACTTGACGTCGGCGAAGTCGAGGTTGATGAGGCCGGGGGTGGTGATGAGGTCGGTGATGCCCTGGACACCGGAGAGCAGGACCTGGTCCGCGGACTTGAAGGCGTCGAGCACCGAGACCTGGCGGTCCGAGATGGACAGCAGCCGGTCGTTCGGGATGACGATGAGGGTGTCGACCTCTTCGCGGAGTTCGGCGATGCCGTCCTCGGCCTGGTTGGCGCGGCGCCGGCCCTCGAAGGTGAACGGGCGGGTGACCACGCCGATGGTGAGGGCGCCCAGGGAGCGGGCGATGTTGGCCACGACGGGCGCGCCGCCGGTGCCGGTGCCGCCGCCTTCACCGGCCGTCACGAAGACCATGTCGGCCCCCTTGAGGACCTCCTCGATCTCCTCGCGGTGATCCTCGGCGGCCTTGCGGCCGACGGCCGGGTTGGCTCCGGCGCCGAGTCCGCGGGTGAGTTCGCGGCCGACGTCGAGTTTGACGTCGGCGTCGCTCATCAACAGCGCCTGCGCGTCGGTGTTGATGGCGATGAACTCGACGCCCTTGAGACCGACCTCGATCATCCGGTTGATGGCATTGACACCACCGCCGCCGACACCGATGACTTTGATGACTGCGAGGTAGTTCTGCGGTGCTGCCACGTCGAAGGCCTCTCGCCTCGAGTTACGTGTCGCCGATTCGCGGGTGAGCGCGATCCGACGACTGATGCCGAATGGGACGGTCCGTAGCGCCGACCCGAACCCTAACGTTGAAGTTTAGGGTTACCAGTGTGACTGTTCGCTGGAGTCTTCCGAACAGGACACTAAGTCGACAAGTGGCGCACGTTCAACGAACACGCCGAACCTCCCGTTTTTCTTTTCACCCTATGTGATCAGCCATAGCGCTGCCCAACCAGGGTGCTGGCCTGCGCGGATGTGCGTCAACTCCCCGATGACGCCGGGGCGGTGGGAACCGAGACGTCGAAGTGCCGCGCGTCCGGCGCCGCTTTCATCAGGGCGGTGAGCGTACGGGCCTTCAGCGCGCCTCGCTCGCCGCTTCCCCAGGCGACCGTGCGGCCGTCGCCCAACTCCAGTGAGATGTCGTCGAAGGAACGCACCTTGACGCTCCGGGTCTCGTGCGCGACGGCGGCCGGAATGGACCGGGCGACCGCCACCGCCTCGCGCACCAAGCGGTCCTCGCCGAAGCGGCGCAGGCTCGCGGCGGCGGAACCCGAGCGGGAGATGCTCAATTCGAGCGCGGGAGCGCCTTTCGGCGCTTCGGAAACCGTGGCGAAACGGACGCCCTTGCCGTCCACTTCGATGAACTTTCCGCCCTTTTGGACAATCAGAACCGGAGTGCGCTCAACCACTTTCAGGTCGATTCCATGGGGCCACGAACGAACCACGTCAACCGTGTCAATTCGGGGCAGTTTCCGGCGCAGTCGTGACGCGATCGCATCGGTGTCGACGGAAATCAGCGGCGCCCCGACGGGGACTTCGGCGGCCTCGCTCACCTGCGCGGGCGTCAGCACCCGGGTGCCGGAGACCGTCACGCGCTCCACGCGCGTCCAGGAGGAGCCGTACAACGCCCAGAGGCCGGCCGTACCGAGGAAGACCATCGCGACGGCGAACATGATGATCGTACGAAGCCGTCGCCGCACCATCCGCCGCAACCGCCGGGCGAGGGGCGGACCGGACGACTCCTGCTGGCGTTCCCCGCGCTCCACGGTCGTCGGTCCGGCCACGGCCCCTGCCCTTCACCCACACGGAAATACAGCCCTGTCAGCCCTATCGGGGTGCACGGTGGGCGGCGATCGCCTCGTACACCATGCCGACGAGCAGGTCGTCGGCGTCCCGGCGGCCGAACTCGCTTGCCGCGCGGGACATCTCGTACAGCCTGTGCGGGTCGGCGAGCACGGGCAGGACGTTCTCCCGCACCCAGTCGGGCGTCAGTTCCGCGTCGTCGACCAGCAGTCCGCCGCCGGCCTTGACCACCGGCTGGGCGTTCAGCCGCTGTTCGCCGTTGCCGATGGGCAGCGGGACGTAGGCGGCCGGGAGCCCGACGGCGGAGAGTTCGGCGACGGTCATCGCGCCCGCGCGGCAGAGCATCATGTCGGCCGCGGCGTACGCGAGATCCATCCGGTCCAGGTAACTTACCGGGATGTAGGGGGGCATTCCCGGCATCTGCTGCACATGCGGCAGTTCGTTCTTCGGGCCGACCGCGTGCAGGATCTGGATGCCGGCCTGCTGCAGCCACGGCGCGACCTGCTGGACCACCTCGTTGAGGCGGCGGGCGCCCTGCGAGCCGCCGGAGACCAGCAGCGTGGGCAGGTTGGGGTCGAGGCCGAACATGTGCCGGGCCTCGGGACGGGCTGCCGCCCGGTCCAGGGTGGCGATGGAGTGGCGCAGCGGGATCCCGATGTAGCGGGAGTTGCGCAGCTTGCTGTCCGGGGTGGCGACGGCCACCTGGGCCGCGTACCGGGAGCCGATCTTGTTGGCCAGGCCCGGGCGGGCGTTGGCCTCGTGGATGACGATCGGCACACCGAGGCGCTTGGCGGCGAGGTAGCCGGGCAGCGCCACATAGCCGCCGAAGCCGACGACCGCGTCCGCCTTGGTGCGCTCCAGGATCTGCTCGGTCGCCTTGATCGTGCCGCGCAGCCGGCCCGGGACGGTGATCAGCTCGGGCGTGGGCTTACGAGGCAGCGGTACGGCGGGGATCAGCGCGAGCTCGTAGCCCCGCTGTGGGACGAGCTTGGTCTCCAGGCCCCGCTCCGTGCCCAGGGCCGTGATCCCCACGGTCGGGTCCTGCCTGCGCAGGGCGTCCGCGAGGGCGAGCGCGGGCTCGATGTGGCCGGCGGTCCCCCCACCGGCGAGTACGACATGCACCGAAATTCACCGCTCTCCGGACGGCCGCGCCGTGGGCGCCCGCCGTCGCATCGTGTTCCATCTCCGAGGAGCCCCGGTTCGTCCATCGACGAGCACTGCTCCCGCTCGCTTTCTACCAAAGCGGGGTTGCCGCAGGGAAAGCGCCGCCCGCGCAGCGGGCTCGTCGCGCGCGAACGCGATCAGCAGCCCGATGGCGAACATGGTCGGCAGCAGGGCGGATCCTCCGTAGGAGAACAGCGGGAGGGGGACACCGGCGATCGGCAGCAGGCCGAGCACCGCACCGATGTTGATCACCGCCTGCGCGGTGATCCAGGTGGTCACGCCTCCCGCGGCATACCTGACGAAGGGGTCCTCCGTACGTCCGGCCACGCGGATACCCGCATAGCCTAGAGCCGCGAAGAGGGCGAGCACCGACAGCGTCCCCGCCAGGCCCAGTTCCTCACCGGTGACGGCGAAGATGAAGTCCGTGTGCGCCTCCGGGAGTTGGCCCCATTTTTCCACACTCGCACCAAGCCCGGAGCCGAAGATTCCGCCGGAGGCGAGGGCGTAGATCCCGTGCACGGCCTGCCAGCAGTCGGCGGCCCCGGACCGGGGCTCGGTGGCGCCGATACAGGCGAGCCGGGCCATGCGGTTGGGGCTGGTCTTGATCAGGATCACACCGAGGGTGGCGGCGATCGACAGCACGCCGACGAAGAGGCGGGTGGGTGCCCCGGCCAGCCACAGCAGGCCGAACAGGATCGCCGTGAGGATGATCGCCGTGCCCATGTCGCCGCCGAGCATGATCAGCCCGAGCAGCAGGAAGGCGGCCGGCACCAGCGGTACCAGCATGTGCTTCCACTGGTTGAGCAGGTTCTTGTCCTGTTTGCGGGCCAGCAGGTCGGCGCTCCACAGGACCAGTGCGAGCTTGCCGAACTCACTGGGCTGGATCTGGAAGGAGCCGCCGAGCGAGATCCAGTTCTGGTTGCCGTTGACCGACATCCCTATCCCCGGGACCTGCACCAACACCATGAGGAAGACGGCGCCCGCGAGGATCGGGTAGGCCAGCGCCCGGTGCAGCCTGACCGGCATCCGGGAGGCGATCAGCAGCAGGACGCCGCCGATCACGGCCGCGAGCAGCTGTTTGCGGAAGAAATAGGAGCCGGGCAGGGACATCTGCAGCGCGGTGATCTGGGAGGCCGAGTAGACCATCACCAGGCCGAGCACGGTGATCAGGAAACTGCCGCCGGCGATCAGGTAGTAGGCGGTCAGCGGCCGGTCCCAGGCGCGTTTGGCGTTGACGTAGACGCGCCGCAGCGGATTGTCACGGGACGGCCGGGAAGCGGCGGGACGTCTGACGGCCCCCTGCACGGGCGGCCGTCCGGTACGGCTACTGGGCATCAGCGCCTCCGCTGCGTCGGTCAGGAGCCGAGTTCGCGAACCGCCTCCGCGAACGCGTCACCGCGCTTGTTGTAGTTGGCGAACATGTCCATCGAGGCACAGGCGGGAGCCAGCAGCACCGTGTCGCCTGCGACCGCGAGCCGCCGGGCCTCCCGGACGGCCGCGAGCATCGCCCCAGTGTCGGTCCGGTCGAGGTCGACGACGGGTACTTCCGGCGCGTGTCGCGCGAGGGCTTCGCGGATCAGGGCGCGGTCCTGTCCGATGAGCACGACACCGCGAAGTCGCTTTGCCGACTTGGCGACCAGCTCGTCGAAGGTCGCACCCTTGGCGAGTCCGCCCGCAATCCATACGATCGACTCATATGCCGCCAATGAGGCTTCCGCGGCATGGGTGTTGGTGGCCTTGGAGTCGTCGATGTAGGCGACACCGTCGACGTCGGCCACGTGCGCGATGCGGTGCGCGTCCGGCGTGAAGTTCCGAAGCCCGTCGCGTACGGCCGTGGGGGGCACCCCGAAGGCACGCGCGAGGGCCGCCGCGGCAAGGGCGTTGGCGATGTTGTGCGGGGCCGGCGGACGGACGTCGGAGACCTCGGCGAGTTCCTGGGCGTTCTTCTGCCGGTTCTCCACGAAGGCGCGGTCGACCAGGATGCCGTCCACGACGCCGACTTGGGAGGGACCGGGGGTGGCGAGGGTGAAGCCGATGGCCCGGCAGCCCTCCTCGACGTCGGCCTCGCGGACCAGGTCCTCGGTGGCCTTGTCGGCGACGTTGTAGACGCAGGCGACCCGATTGCCCTCGTAGATACGGCCCTTGTCCCGGGCGTAGGCCTCCATGGAGCCATGCCAGTCGAGATGGTCGGGGGCGAGGTTGAGCACCGCCGCCGAGTGCGCCCGCAGGGAGGGTGCCCAGTGGAGCTGATAGCTCGACAACTCCACCGCCAGGACGTCGTACTGCTCCTCGCCGAGCACGACGTCCAGCAGCGAGACGCCGATGTTGCCGACGGCCGCCGTGCGCAGACCCGCCGCCTTCAGGATCGACGCCAGCATCTGGACGGTGGTGGTCTTGCCGTTGGTGCCGGTCACGGCGAGCCAGGGGGCCGCGTCGGGTCCGCGCAGCCGCCAGGCGAGCTCGACGTCGCCCCAGATGTCGACGCCCGCCTCGCGGGCCGCGGTGAACAGCGGCTTGTCCGGCTTCCAGCCGGGCGCGGTGACGACGAGTTCCGTGCCGTCGGGCAGGGTGGCGCCGTCTCCCAGCCGCACGGTGACCCCCAGGGCCTCCAGCTCGGCGGCCTGTTCACGCGCGCGTGCGTCGTCGCCGTCGTTGACGACCGTGACGACCGCCCCGCGCGCGTGCAGCGCCTTGGCCGCCGGGATGCCGGAGACGCCGAGTCCTGCGACGGTGACGTGCTTGCCCTCCAGGGAGAGCCCCTGCCGGTCGGTCACTTGTCCGCTGCCCATCCCGCGTAGAAGAGGCCCAGTCCGACGATCACGCAGATGCCCTGGATGATCCAGAAGCGGACCACCACCAGGACCTCGGACCAGCCCTTGAGTTCGAAGTGGTGCTGGAGTGGCGCCATCCGGAAGACGCGCCGGCCGGTGAGCCGGAACGAGCCGACCTGAATGACCACCGACATGGTGATGAGGACGAACAGACCGCCCATGAGGGCCACCAGCAGCTCCGTGCGGGAGAGGATGGCCAGGCCGGTCAGCACGCCGCCGAGGGCGAGCGAGCCGGTGTCGCCCATGAAGATCTTGGCGGGCGAGGTGTTCCACCACAGGAAGCCGAGGCAGGCGCCCATCAGCGCGGAGGCGATGACCGCGAGGTCGAGCGGGTCGCGCACCTCGTAGCAGGCGCCCGGGTTGGTCAGGGTCTGCGCGTTGGCGCAGGACTCCTGGAACTGCCAGACGCCGATGAACGTGTAGGCGCCGAAGACCAGGACGGAGGCGCCGGTGGCGAGGCCGTCCAGACCGTCCGTCAGGTTCACGCCGTTCGACATCGCGAGGATCATGAACAGCGCCCAGACCACGAACAGCACCGGGCCGATCGACCAGCCGAAGTCGGTGATGAACGACAGCTTCGTGGAGGCCGGGGAGTTGCCGCGGGCGTCCTGGAACTGCAGGGCGAGCACCGCGAAGGAGATGCCGACGATCAGCTGGCCGGCCATCTTCGCCTTGGCCCGCAGGCCCAGCGAACGGCGCTTGACGATCTTGATGTAGTCGTCGAGGAAGCCGACCAGGCCCATGCCGACCATCAGGCCGAGCACCAGCAGGCCCGAGTAGGTGGGCGCGTAGCCGGTGATCACCTTGGAGAGGAAGTAGGCGGCGACCGTGGCCAGGATGAAGGCGATGCCGCCCATCGTCGGCGTACCGCGCTTGCTGGCGTGCTCACGGGGGCCGTCGTCCCGGATGTACTGCCCGTAGCCCTTGCGGGCCAGGAGCTTGATCAGCAGCGGGGTGCCGACCAGGGTCAGGAACAGACCGATGACTCCCGAGAACAGGATCTGCTTCATCATCGGGCAGCGACCTCACCCTCGGCACCGGTCGCGAGCAGCGCCTGGGCGACGCTCTCGAGGCCGACCGAACGGGACGCCTTCACGAGCACGACGTCCCCCGGGCGCAACTCGCTGCGCAACAGGTCGACCGCCGCCTGTGCGTCGGACACGTGCACCGACTCCTCACCCCACGAACCCTCGTTATATGCGCCCAGTTGCAGCCAGGACGCTTCCCTGCCCCCGACCGCGACGAGCTTGCTGACGTTGAGCCGGACGGCGAGCCGTCCGACCGCGTCGTGCTCGGCGAGCGCCTCGTCCCCGAGCTCGGCCATCTTGCCGAGCACCGCCCAGGTCCGCCGCCCCCGGCCCATCGCCGCGAGCGCGCGCAGGGCGGCTCGCATGGACTCGGGGTTCGCGTTGTAGGCGTCGTTGACGATGGTCACGCCGTCCGGTCGCTCGGTGACCTCCATGCGCCAGCGGGAGAGGGAGTCCGCCTCGGAGAGCGCGGTGGCGATCTCTTCCGCGGACATGCCCAGCTCATGGGCGACGGCGGCCGCGGCGAGCGCGTTCGACACGTGGTGCTCACCGTACAGGCGCATGGTCACATCGCTTGCACCGGAGGGTGTGTGGAGCCGGAAGGCGGGCTGTCCGGTGTCCGTGAGTCGCACGTTCTCGGCGCGTACGTCCGCTTCGTCGGCCTCGCCGAAGAGGACCACCTTCGCCTTCGTACGGGACGCCATGGCCCGTACGAGCGGGTCGTCCGCGTTGAGGATCGCGGCGCCGCCGTCCTGTGCCGACGGAAGGGCCTCCACGAGTTCGCCCTTGGCCTGCGCGATCTGCTCACGGCCGCCGAACTCGCCGATGTGCGCGGAGCCGACGTTGAGCACCAGCCCGATCCTGGGCGGGGTCAGCTCGGTGAGGTAGCGGATGTGGCCGATGCCGCGGGCGCCCATCTCCAGCACGAGGAACCTGGTGTCCTCGGTGGCGGACAGGGCCGTGAGCGGCAGCCCGATCTCGTTGTTGAGCGAGCCGGGCGTGAACACTGTCGGCGCCTTGCGCCGCAGCACCTGGGCGATGAGGTCCTTGGTGCTGGTCTTGCCCGCGGAGCCGGTGAGCGCCACGAGGGTCGCGCCGAGGCGGCGTACGACATGACGGGCGAGGGCGCCGAGGGCGGCCTGGACGTCGTCCACGACGATCGCGGGCACGCCGACGGGCCGCGAGCCCAGGACGGCCACCGCGCCCGCCGCCACGACCTGCTGGGCGAAGTCGTGGCCGTCGACGTGCTCGCCGACGAAGGCGACGAAGAGCCCGCCCGGCTGCACCTCCCGCGAGTCCCGGACGACCGGAGCGGTGACCTGGACGGACGGATCCGGTATGTCGTGCGTCTGCCCGCCGACGACTGAGGCGATCTCGGCGAGAGAGAGGGCGATCACAAGTTCATCCCTGGGTCTGCTGGATGGCTTCTCGAAGCACCTGGCGGTCGTCGAAGGGACGGACCACCCCGGCGATGTCCTGGCCCTGCTCGTGGCCCTTGCCCGCGACGAGCACGGTGTCTCCGGGCCGTGCTCGGGCGACGGCCGCTGCGATCGCGGCCGCCCGGTCCTCGAAGACCTGGACCTCGCCGCGTTCGTGTGCTGGTACGGACGCCGCGCCCTCGAGCATGGTTGCAAGGATGGCGAGGGGGTCCTCGGAGCGGGGGTTGTCGGAGGTCAGTACGGCGGTGTCGGCGAGGCGGGCCGCGGCGGCGCCCATCGGGCCGCGCTTGGTCCTGTCCCGGTCGCCTCCGCAGCCGAGCACGACGTGCAGCCTGCCCTCGGTGACCTTGCGCAGGGCGCGCAGCACCGATTCGACGGCGTCGGTCTTGTGGGCGTAGTCCACAACCGCGAGGTAGGGCTGTCCGGCGTCCACGCGCTCCAGCCGCCCGGGCACGCCCGGCACCGCGGCGACGCCGTCGGCGGCGGCCTGCGGGTCCAGGCCCGCGGCGGCGAGGGCGACGATCGCGGCGAGGGTGTTGGCCACGTTGAAGGGGCCCGGCAGCGGCGCCTTGGCCTCGATGCGCTCGCCCTCGGGGCCGATCACGGTGAACGTGGAGTCGAGTTGGCCGATCACGACGTCCTCGGCCCGCCAGTCGGCGTCCGGGTGGCCCTCGGCGGAGTAGGTCACGACCGGGACGGTCGCCTCCACCGCGAGCCTGCGGCCGTACTCGTCGTCGACGTTGACCACGCCGAGTCTGCTGCGCCGCGGTGTGAACAGCTGCGCCTTCGCCTGGAAGTAGTCCTCCATGCCGGAGTGGAACTCCATGTGCTCCGGGCTGAGGTTGGTGAAGACGCCGATGTCGAAGACGCAGCCGTCGACCCGGCCGAGAACCAGGGCGTGGCTGGAGACCTCCATGGCGACCGCCTCGACCCCGCGCTCGCGCATCACCGCGAACAGGGCCTGCAGATCGGTGGCTTCGGGGGTGGTGCGCTCGGACTTGATGCGTTCGTCGCCGATGCGCATCTCGACCGTGCCGATCAGGCCGGTGTTGTTCTTGGTCTTCAGACCGCCCTCGACGAGGTAGGCGGTGGTGGTCTTGCCGGAGGTGCCGGTGATGCCGATCTGCAGCAGGTCGCGGCCCGGGTGGCCGTAGATGGTGGCCGCCAGTTCGCCCATCCGCCCGCGCGGGTCGTCGACGACCAGGACCGGCAGGCCGGTGGCCGCGGCGCGCTCGGCGCCGGTCGGGTCCGTCAGCACCGCGACCGCGCCGAGGCCGGCGGCCTGGTTGGCGAAGTCCGCGCCGTGCAGACGGGCGCCCGGGAGGGCGGCGTACAGGTCGCCGGGGCGGACCGCGCGTGAGTCATGGGTGATGCCCGTGACCTCTGCGGGGCTCTCGGGCCTTGCGGCACCCAGCTGATCGGCGAGCTCCGCGAGGGGTGTGGCGGAGACCTGAACCGGTCGTGGCGGCCCCGGATATGTCACGGAAACGCCCTTCTGGGTGGTTTGGGACTGATCAGCGTGTGGCACGGCGGTGAGCGTACCGGGCGCACCCGCCCGGGAGCGAAGCGAGGGGCGGGGGACGTCCGGCTTGCCGGAGTCGGGAGTGATCATGGTCACGGAGCGTTCCTGGCTGGTTGCGCTGATCAGGGTGTGAAGGTGACGGGCAGGGCCGCGGGCTTCGCGCCGGTGGGCGGGACCTGGAGGGTCTTGAGTGCGAACTCCATCACCTCCTTGAAGATGGGTCCGCAGATCTGGCCGCCGAAGTAACTGCCCTTCGTCGCGTTCTGGATGGCGCAGTAGACGGTCACGCGCGGGTTGTCCGCGGGGGCGAAACCGGCGAACGAGGACGTGTAGCCGCGGTACTTGCCGGTGGCCGGATCCACGCGGTTGGCCGTACCCGTCTTGCCCGCGACCCGGTAGCCGGGGATGCGCGCCTTGGTGCCGGTGCCCTCCTGGTCGTCCACGACCGACTCCAGCATCTGGGCGAGCGTCTTCGCCGTCTTCGCGCTGACGACCCTGGTCTTCCGGGGCTTGGCGGCCGGCGTGAAGCGTCCGTCGGCCCCCTTGGCGCCGCGGACGAGGGTGGGCTCGATACGAACGCCGCCGTTGGCGATCGTCGAGTAGACGGACGCCGCCTGCATGGCGTTGAGGGACACGCCCTGGCCGAAAGGAATCGTGTACTGCTGCGAGGTCGACCACTTGTCGGGCGGCGCGAGGATGCCCTTGGTCTCGCCCGGGAAGTCGAGTCCGCTGTAGCTGCCGATGCCGAACTTGCGCAGGTAGGAGTAGAGGACCTTGTTGGCCTGCGCCTGCGTTCTGCCGAGCTGGCCGGTGGCCAGGATGGTGCCGATGTTGCTGGACTTGGCGAGCACGCCGTTGAGGGTGAGGTCCCAGGTCGCGTGGTCGATGTCGTCCTTGAAGAGCCGGTCGCCGCGGTGCAGCCGGTTGGGCACCACGACATGCGTCAGCGGGGTGGCCACGTTCTCCTGCAGTACGGCGGCCATCGACATGATCTTGGCGGTGGAGCCGGGCTCGTAGGCGTCCTCGACGGCCCAGTTGTGCAGGGCGTTCGGATCCGCCTTGGACAGGTCGTTGGGGTCGAAGCCGGGCGAGTTGGCCATGGCGAGGATCTCGCCCGTCCGGGTGTCCTGCACTATCACGTACCCGCGGTCCGCCCCGGACTTCTTGACCTGCTCGCTGATCGCGTTCTGGGCGGCCCACTGGATGTCCCGGTCGATGGTGAGCTCGACGTCGCTGCCGGGCACCGCGGGCGTCTCGGTGGAGCCGGCGGTGGGGATCAGCCGGCCGCCGGACTGGGCGTAGCGGATCTTGCCGGCCTTGCCGGACAGTTCCTTGTTCAGTTCCTGCTCGACGCCCCCGCCGCCCTGGCCGGTGTCGTTGACCCAGCCCAGTATCCCGGCGGCGAGGTCGCGGTTGGGGTACACGCGCTTGCTGCTGGGATCGGCGAAGACGCCGGCCAGGACGTTGGCGGTGCCCGGGTCGGTCGCCGCCTTCTGGGTGAGCGCGTTCCTCAGGTCCTTGATCTGCGTCCAGACCTGCGGGGTCTGACGGCGCGCGAGCAGGACGTAGCGCAGCTTCTTGTTGGCCGGCCGCAGCTTCTTGACGAGGGTGGCCTGGTCCTGGCCGAGGATCGGCGCGAGCAGCGCGGCCGCCTGCTCCGGGCCGTCGTCGATCTTCAGCTGGGCGCGGGTGAACATCGTCGGGTCGGCCGTGAGGTCGTAGGCGTCCACGCTGGTCGCCAGGGTCACGCCATTGCGGTCGGTGATCCCGCCGCGCTCGGCGGCCAGGGTGTGCACGACGTACCGGTTCTGCTCGGCCTTGGCGGCGTACGTGCTCGCGTCGACGGCCTGGACCTGCAGCAGCCGTACGACGAACGCGATCAGCACCAGGGTGAGCGCCAGCGCGACCATGCGCAGCCGGGGGCGGGGGCTGCCGAGCTTGAGGGGGTTCGGGGCCGCGGACCGGGCAGCCGCCGGACGGCGGGCCGCCGGACGGGCACCGGTGCCGGGCCGCCGCTGACCGGCGGCGGGACGGGCGGGGCCGGGCACGCGGCGGCGCGGCGATTCCCTGTCGGACACTTCCGTCACCTGCCGAGGATCGTCGTCGGGGCGGGGGTGGTGACTGCCGGGGTCTGGTCGGCCGTGGGGGACGCGGCCGCGTTGGTGCCGGGTGCCGGGGAGGAGCCGATGGTCTCCGGCGGGAGCAGGACGAGCGGCAGCTGTGCGGAGGACTGCTCGGCGGCGGCCGAGGGGACGCCCTTCACGGTGCCGTTCGGGTTCAGGAAGGCGGGGTCGCCGCCGGGGACCATGCCCAGCTCGCGGGCGCGGCGCTGGAGGGCCTCGGGGGCGGAGTAGGCGTCGATGTCCCGCTGCAGCGCCTGTTCCTCGTCGGTGAGGTTCTTGGTGTTCCTCTGCAGGTCGTCGAGCTTGAACGAGCCCTCGCTGAGCGCGGAGTTCAGCACCAGGAGCCCGATCAGGCCACCGCCGAGGAGGAGCACGACGAGCAGGACGAAGGGGGTACGGGCCGCCTGTCCGCGGCTCGGCGCCCCGGGGAAGAGCCGGGCGAGACGGGCGGCCCGCCCCCTCAGTTCGGGTTTCCTACTCACACCGCCCCCAGCCCAGCTGGTGAGTTCGGATCTCCAACCCGCTCACGCCCCTCACTCGATGTCCTCCCTGACGCGCTCGGCCCCGCGCAGTCGCGCCGGTGCCGCCCGCCGGTTCTCGGCGACCTCTTCCTCGGTGGGAAGTTCGGCACCGCGCGTGAGCAGCTTGAGCCGGGGCTGGTACCGCTCGGGGACGACGGGCAGCCCGGGAGGCGCGGTGGTGGCGGCACCGGCCGCGAAGACCCGCTTGACCAGGCGGTCCTCGAGCGAGTGGTACGACAGCACGGCGATGCGTCCGCCGACGTCGAGCGCCTTCACCCCGGCCGGGATCGCCCGCTCCAGCACGGACAGCTCACCGTTGACCTCGATGCGCAGCGCCTGGAAGGTGCGCTTGGCCGGGTTGCCGCCGGTGCGCTTGGCGGCCTGCGGAAGCGCGTCCCGGATCAGTTCGACCAGACGTGCGCTGTTGTCGAAGGGCTCCTTGTCGCGCTCGCGCACGATGGCGGCGACAATCCGCTTGGCCTGCTTCTCCTCGCCGTACGCGCGCAGGACGCGGACGAGTTCGCCGGCCGGGTAGGTGTTGAGGACCTCGGCGGCGCTGATGCCGGTCGTCTGGTCCATGCGCATGTCGAGCGGGGCGTCCTGGGCGTAGGCGAAGCCGCGGTCGGCCTCGTCGAGCTGCATGGAGGAGACGCCGAGGTCGAACAGCACGCCCTGCACGCGCGCGATGCCGAGTCGTTCCAGTACGTCGGGCAGCTCGTCGTAGACGGCGTGCACCAGGGTGGCGCGCTCGCCGAACGGGGCGAGCCGCTCGCCGGACAGGCGCAGCGCCTCCTTGTCGCGGTCGAGAGCGACCAGCCGGGCCTCGGGGAAGCGCTCGAGCATTGCCTCGCTGTGCCCGCCGAGCCCGAGGGTGCAGTCGACGACGACCGCCTGGGGCCGCTGAAGGGCGGGGGCCAACAGGTCCAGGCACCGCTGGAGCATCACCGGGACATGTCGACTGTTGCTCAAGGGGCCCTCTCAGGTCCGGCGCGGGCCGTACGCACCGCCGGGTCCCCGCGCACGTGGGGAGGCCGTCCGCGAGGGGGGCCTCCGGGAAGTTCGTCCAGCAGGGAGGGCCTCGCCTCCCGCTTCGCGTCACTTTAGTCCACGGTGTCGCGCGGTCAATCAACCGGCCCGCGCGTGGCGGCCCGGCATGCGTGCGAAGCGGCAAACCAGGGAAAACCACCCTGACGGCCCAGCCACCGCCACCTGTGTGGGTTACCTCACAAGAGGGACGTGATGACGCTCTTTTCCCGCTCTCACACCGAGACCGGAACCTCCGTGACCAGTACCGTTGTGACCATGACGACTTCTGCATCCGTAACCACCGAGTCCGAAGGCGCCATAAGCGGCGGCACGGTCACCGACCGCCTCGTCGAGGCGAACGAGCGGTACGCCGCGGAGTTCACCGACCCCGGGATGGACGCCCGTCCTGTGCTGCACGTCGCGGTCGTGGCCTGCATGGACGCCCGTATCGACCTGCACAAGGCGCTCGGCCTGCAGCTCGGCGACTGCCACACCATCCGCAACGCGGGCGGCGTGGTCACCGACGACGTGATCCGCTCGCTCACCATCAGCCAGCACAAGCTCGGCACCCGCAGCATCGTTCTCATCCACCACACCGGCTGCGGTCTGGAGGCGATCACCGAGGACTTCCGCACCGAGCTGGAGATGGAGGTCGGCCAGCGCCCGGCGTGGGCGGTGGAGGCCTTCCGCGACGTGGACCAGGACGTGCGCCAGTCCATGCAGCGGGTGCGCACCTCGCCGTTCCTGCTGCACACCGACGACGTGCGCGGCTTCGTCTTCGACGTGCGGACGGGCCTGCTGCGCGAGATCGACCCGGCGTAAACGGTCACGGAGGCGTCCCCGGCCCTCTCGTTTTGCTCGGAACACGCGCATTCTTGGACCCCAAGCACCGTAAAACCCGACATATCGCGGCCACTTGTCCACAGTCGAGTGACACGAAACGGTAACGGCAGCAAGAATGCGGGTGTGGCGTCACGCGGAACCTTTCACGCGTGGTGTCCGTGTTCCAGGGGTGGGCCGGTCCGCATCGCAGAGCGACGGCCCGGAGAAAGAACGGGCCGAGGAGGGCCGGGTGACGACCTATGACGATCGAGCGAGCCTTACAGATCTGACTGCCACTGTGGAGCGGGTCCGCAGTTCGGTGGAAGGAGTGATCGAGGGCAAGCCCGAGGTCGTACGGCTTTCGCTGACCGTACTTCTCGCCGAGGGACATCTTCTGATCGAGGACGTGCCCGGCGTGGGCAAGACCATGCTCGCCAAGGCGCTGGCGCGGTCCATCGACTGTTCCGTGCGGCGTATTCAGTTCACGCCCGACCTGCTGCCCTCGGACATCACGGGTGTGTCCATCTGGGACCAGCAGCGCCGGGACTTCGAGTTCAAGCCGGGCGCGATCTTCGCGCAGATCGTGATCGGCGACGAGATCAACCGCGCCTCGCCCAAGACCCAGTCGGCGCTGCTGGAGTCGATGGAGGAGCGCCAGGTCACCATCGACGGGCAGACCTACGAACTGCCGAGCCCCTTCATGGTGGTGGCCACGCAGAACCCGGTGGAGATGGAGGGCACCTACCCGTTGCCCGAGGCGCAGCGCGACCGTTTCATGGCCCGGGTCTCGGTGGGTTACCCCAGCGTGGAGGCCGAGCTGCAGATGCTCGACGTGCACGGCGGCGTCTCGCCGCTGGAGGACCTGCAGCCGGTGGCGCACGCGCACGACATCGTGAAGCTGATCGAGGCCGTGCGCGGAGTCCATGTCGCCGAAACGGTCCGGCGGTACGCGGTGGACCTGGTCGCCGCCACCCGCACCCACCCCGACCTCAGACTCGGGGCCTCCCCGCGCGCGACGCTGCACCTGCTGCGCGCCGCGAAGGCGTCCGCGGCCCTCAGCGGCCGGGAGTACGCCCTGCCGGACGACGTGCAGGCGCTCGCCGTCGCCGTCCTCGCCCACCGTCTGCTGCCCACCGCTCAGGCCCAGCTCAACCGCCGCACCGCCGAGCAGGTCGTCCAGGAGATCCTGCAGCGCACGCCGGTGCCCGCGGCGCCCCAGCAGCCCAGTGGCTTCGGCGGCCTCGGCCACGGCACGCCATCGTACGGCCAGCAACCGCCGCGGAGGCTGTGATGACCTTCGGAGGGACCGGGCACACGGAGGCCGACCGGGGCGAGAAGGGCGGCGTCCGTACCGCCCTGGCGGGCCTGACCACCCGCGGCCGGTCCTTCCTCGCGGCGGGCATCGCCGCCGCCATCTGCGCCTATGTGCTCGGCCAGAGCGATCTGCTGCGGGTCGGCCTGCTGCTCGCCGCGCTCCCTCTCGTCTGCGCCGCGTTCCTGTACCGCACGCGCTACCGGGTGGCCGGCAGCCGCCGGCTCTCCCCCGCGCGCGTGCCCGCGAGCAGCGAGGCCCGTGTCCATCTGCGGATGGACAACGTCTCCCGGCTGCCCACCGGCCTGCTGATGCTCCAGGACCGGGTGCCCTACGTCCTCGGGCCCCGGCCCCGCTTCGTGCTGGACCGGGTCGAGCCGGGCGGACGCCGTGAGGTCTCCTACCGCGTCCGCTCCGACCTGCGCGGCCGCTATCCGCTGGGCCCGCTCCAGCTGCGCCTGACCGACCCGTTCGGCATGTGCGAGCTGACCCGTTCCTTCTCCTCGTACGACACCCTGACGGTGATCCCGCGCGTGGAGCCGCTGCCGCCGGTGCGCCTGAGCGGCGAGGCCAAGGGCTACGGCGACGGGCGGCAACGCTCGCTCGCCCTGGCCGGCGAGGACGACGTCATCCCGCGCGGCTACCGCTACGGCGACGACCTGCGCCGTGTCCACTGGCGCTCCACCGCCCGCTACGGCGAGCTGATGGTGCGCCGCGAGGAGCAGCCCCAGCGCGCCCGGTGCACGGTACTGCTGGACACCCGGGGCATCGCCTTCGCGGGCGCGGGCCCGGACTCGGCCTTCGAGTGGGCGGTCTCGGGCGCCGCGTCCGTCCTGGTGCACATGCTCGAACGAGGCTTCTCCGTGCGGCTGCTGACGGACACCGGCAACTCGGTGCCCGGCGAGGGCGCCGAGGGGTTCGCGGGCGCGAGCCAGGAGACGGCCGACTCGGCGGGGCTGATGATGGACACCCTCGCGGTGGTCGACCACTCCGACGGCGCGGGCCTGTCCCGCGCGTACGACGTGCTGCGCGGCGGGAACGAGGGGCTGCTGGTGGCCTTCTTCGGCGACCTCGACCAGGAGCAGACGGCGATCGCCGCCAAGATGCGCCAGCGCAGCGGGGGCGCGCTCGCCTTCCTGCTCGACAGCGAGGCATGGGTGCGGGAACCGAGCGATGTGCCGGGGCCGTTGGACCGGCGTGAGGAGCGGCTGCGGATGCTGCGGGAGGCGGGCTGGACCGCCCTGAGCGTGCCGCGCGGCGTCTCGCTGGGCGAGCTGTGGCGGCAGGCGGACCGTGAGCGCACGGGCCTGGCAGCGGCGGGCGGTACGAGTGGTGAGGGGGCGGGTTCATGAGCGGGCGGACACGGCTGGCGCTGTGCGCCTGGGCGGCCACCCTGCTGGCCTCCTGCGCCCTGCTGCCGCTGGTCTCGCCGGCCACCTGGATCCTGCAGGCGGCCGTCATGCTGGGCGTCCAGTCCGGCGTGGGCGCGGCGACCCGCCGGGTACCGCTGGCCCGGCCGCTGACGGTGGCGGCCCAGGCCCTGGTCACGCTGCTGATGCTGACCCTGGTCTTCGCGCGGCAGCAGGCCTTCCTCGGGCTCGTGCCCGGCCCCGAGGCGTTCCGGCACTTCTCCGACCTGCTGCGGCAGGGAGGCGACGACATCGCCCGGTACGCGATACCGGCGCCCCTGGAGTCCGGCGGCATCCGGCTGATGCTGCTGGGCGGGGTCATGATCGTCGGGCTCGCGGTGGACACCCTCGCGGTGACCTTCCGCAGCGCGGCCCCGGCCGGCCTGCCGCTGCTCGCGCTGTACTCGGTGGCCGCGGGTCTGTCCGAGGGGGGCACCGACTGGGTGTGGTTCCTGGTCGCGGCGGGCGGTTATCTGATGCTGCTGCTGGCCGAGGGCCGGGACCGGCTCTCGCAGTGGGGCCGCGTGTTCGGCGGGGCGCCACGGACTCCGGGCGGGGAGCTGGGCGCGGTCGCGCCGGTCCGCACCGGGCGCCGCATCGGCGTGCTCGCGCTGGGCATCGCGCTGGTGGTGCCGGTCGTGCTGCCCGCGATGAACGGCGGGCTGCTGGACGGTGCCGGGACGGGCGTGGGCATGGGCAACGGCAGCGGGGGCACGATCTCCGCGGTCAACCCGCTGGTCTCCTTGCGCGACAGCCTGAACGTGGACGAGGACCGCCAGGTCTTGTCCCTGAGGACCAGCAGCAACGACCTCTCGGACATGTATCTGCGAATCGTGTCCCTGGACGACTTCGACGGCAGCACCTGGAAGCCCTCCAAGCGGCACATCACCTCCGTGCCGGGCAAGTTCCCGACCCCGACCGGCCTCGCGCCGGACGTCAAGCGCACGGTGATCGAGACCCGGATCTCGGCCGCCGACTGGTACGCACAGGACTGGCTGCCGATGCCCTACCCGCCCAGCGGCGTGGACATCGCCGGCAACTGGCGCTACGAACCGGTGGGCATGACCCTGGTCGGCGACCACGGGGAGTCCACGCGCGGCAAGACGTACCTGGTCAAGAGCCTCGACGTGCAGCCGACGGCGGAGCAGCTCGCGAACGCCCCGGAGGCGCCCGCGGCGATCAGGCGTGACTACACCAAGGTGCCGAACTCGGTGCCCTCGGTGGTGGCGAAGACCGCCCGGCAGGTCACCGCCGGCACGACCAACCACTACGAGCAGGCCGTCAAGCTCCAGGACTGGTTCACCGTCGACGGCGGGTTCCAGTACAGCACGCAGGTCCAGGTCGGCACCGGTCCCGACGCGATCGCCAAGTTCCTGAAGGACAAGGAGGGCTTCTGCGTCCACTTCTCCTTCGCGATGGCGACGATGGCCCGCATCCTCGGCATACCGGCGCGGGTCGCGGTGGGCTTCGCCCCCGGCTCCCCGCAGTCGGACCAGTCGGTGTCGGTCGGTCTGAAGGACGCCCACGCCTGGCCCGAGCTGTACTTCGAGGGCGTGGGCTGGACCCGCTTCGAGCCGACCCCGAGCCGGGGTGTCACTCCCTCGTACACGCAGTCGGACACGCCGGGCAACAGCCTGCCCGACGTCGTGCAGCCCTCGCAGTCGGCGGGATCGTCCGCGTCGGCGGCGCCGTCGTCGAGCGCCAGCTGCTCGGTGCAGGAGAAGAAGCTCCAGGACTGCGGCGTCGCCGCTCCGCTGGACACCGCCAAGCCGGGCATCGAGGGGCACCCCTGGTATTGGTACGCCGGCTGGGGGGTCCTCGCCCTCCTCGTGGTCGCCGTACCACTGCTGCCCATGCTCTGGCGGCTGCGACGGCGCTCGGCACGGCTGGCCTCGGCCCAGCACGCGTCCTCCGGCGGCGGGGCCCCGGCCGGAGCGGCGGCGATGGAGGTCGAGGCGGACGCCCGTCACGCCGCGGAGGTGGCGACCGGCCATGTGCTGGCCGTCTGGCGTGAGCTGACGGACACGGCCTGGGACTACGGCATCGTGCCGGACGACGCGCTGACCCCGAGGAAGGCGGCCGCGCGGATCGTGCGGCTCGGAGTGCTCGATCCGGCGACCGCCGAGCGGGTCCACCGGGTGGCGGGAGCCGTGGAACAGGTGCTGTACTCGCCCCGGCCGCGGGCGGTACCGGGCCTGGCGGACGACGTCCGCGCGCTGCGGTCGGCCCTGCGCTCCCGGGCGAACCGGACCACCCGGGTCCGTGCGGTGATCGCACCGCGTTCGGCCGTCCGCGCCGTGTGGGACCTGTCGGAGCGCTGGACGGCCGTCAAGGCCCGCATGGCCGACCGCCGGGCCACACTGATCCGCCGCCCGTCGGGCGAACCGGGCCGGCAGAACGGCTGACCTCCCGCCCGCCGCGCACACCGCGATCGGCCCCGGCTCGGAACGTCCGAGCCGGGGCCGGCTGCTGCTCCCCGGCCCTCCGGAGACGCCGCACAGGCGCACAGCCGCACAGCCGGTTCAGCCACTCCCTGTAGCCGGCCGGTCGCTCAGCCGCTCAGTGGAGCCGGGGCCCGGGGTGGGCCCGCCGTGCGGGCATGGCTGAGGGGTGACCACCGGTGGTGGCCACCCCTCGAAGTCGTCGGGAGCGCTACTGGCCCTGCTCGTCGCGGCGGCGCTGCCAGCGCTGTTCGATCCGGTCCATCATCGAGCGCTTCTGCCGGGCCTGACGGCGCGCCTGCGGGGCGCCGGCGGGCTGTTCGCCCGGCTTGGGCGCCTTGCGCCAGCCGGTCACGGCGAGGACCGCGCAGCCCAGCATGACGAGGAAGCCCACCACGCTCAGCCAGACCTGCTTGGCGACCATTCCAGCCATGAGGAGCGCGATACCGACGAGGAAGCCCGCGACCGCCTGGTAGACCCGCCGCCGGGTGTACGTACGCAGCCCGCTTCCCTCGAGCGCCGACGCGAACTTGGGATCTTCGGCGTACAGCGCTCGCTCCATCTGCTCGAGCATGCGCTGCTCGTGCTCCGAGAGCGGCACGGAGTCCTCCTCATCGTGCAGTCGCCGGGGCGACCCGGGGGGTCCCTTCAGGATAGGCAGGGAATCGCCCCCGTGAAACCCGCCCCTCTGCGCCAATTGGCCAACCGGATTCCGCCATCGACGTCCCGGCTCGCTGAATCTTCCATTCCCCAGCGGCCGACCCGTCATGCCGGGTGATCTCCCTCGATCATACGGCGCCAAGCCCCCGTTCGGGGGGCCTGTGGCGTACTCCATGCGCACTCGCGCCGCTGATCAGCGGCGCGGCACAGGGGTCACTCAGGCCTCGGTGGCCTCCGGGGTCTCCCCGAGCACATGGAGCTGGGTGGCCACGGAGTGGAAGGCGGGGAGTTCGGCGGCCGCCTCCTCCAGCTTCAGCAGTGCCTCCATCGCGCCGGGCTCGGTGTCCACGAGCACGCCCGGGACCAGGTCGGCGAAGACCCGCACGCCGTGCACGGCACCGATCCGCAGGCCCGCGCCCTCGACGAGCGCGGTGAGCTGCTCGGCGGTGAAGCGGCGCGGCACGGGGTCCCCGGCGCCCCAGCGGCCGTTCGGGTCGTCGAGCGCCTGGCGGGCCTCCTTGAAGTGCCCGGCGAGCGCTCGGGCGAGCACGGCGCCGCCGAGACCGGCGGCGAGCAGGCTGAGGACGCCCTCGGCGCGCAGGGCGGCCACGGCGTTGCGCAGGCCCTCGGCCGGGTCGTCGACGTACTCCAGGACGCCGTGGCACAGCACGACGTCGTACCCGCCGCGCTCGACCACGTCGAAGAGGCCGTGGGCGTCGCCCTGGACGCCCCGGACGCGGTCGGCAACGCCCGCCTCGGCGGTACGGCGTTCGAGTGCGAACAGGGCGTTGGGGCTGGGGTCGACGACGGTGACGTGGTGGCCGAGGCGGGCGAGGGGCACCGCGAAGTTGCCACTGCCGCCTCCGGTGTCGAGGACGTCCAGCGCCTGCCGTCCCGTGGCCTTGACGCGGCGGTCGAGGGCGTCCTGGAGGACCTCCCAGACCACGGCGGTACGGAGGGAGGCGCGGGGTCGCAGCGGGTCCGACACGGCAGTTGACTCCTCGGCGCGGCACCGCCTGTTGCACGGCGGAGCGAACGGGCTGCCTCCCGGCCCGGCGTACGGAGGGAAGGCTTCAGGCGCCCTCCACCCTATTGCCTCGACCGTCCCGCCAGACCACCTCGGCGCCCCGCCCCGCACAACGTCTCGCACGCTGGACTCCCGGCCGTCCCCCCAGCCCACGCGACGCCCACGCCGGCCGCCGTCCCGCTGCCCGGACCCGGAACGGCCCCGCAGTCCGCTCGCCCCACACCCCCGCTCGCAGTCCGCCGGCCCACGACCCCGCTCATCCCGCGTCCGGGAAGTCGCGGTCGCTCTCCGGGGCCGGTTCCGGATGATCGGGGTCCTGGCGGGGCTGGGGCAGGACCGGCTGCAGCACGAGCATGCGCTCGACGAGGCGCAGGAACATCGCCACGTCGCGTATCAGGTCGTCGGCGTCGCGGCGGCTCGCCGCGCCCTGGATACCGGCCTCGGCCCGGGCGCGGCGCCGGGCCCCGGAGGCGAACAGCGCGCTCCACTCGGTGAGTTCGGGCGCGATCTCGGGGAGCACTTCCCAAGCGCTCCGGATGCGTGCCCGGCGTCGCGCGGTGCTCTCCGGGCGGCCCCGCGCCGCGAGCACCGCCGCGGCCGTGCGCAGGGCGGCGAGGTGGGCGGTGGCGTAGCGCTCGTTCGGAGTCTCCAGCACGGCCGCCTCGTCGAGCCCGGCACGGGCCTGGGCGAGCAGGTCGAGGGCGGCCGGCGGGGCGGCGGCGCGACGCAGCACCGGATGGACGTCGCTCGCCGGACCGGTCAGTGAGGGGGCAGGGCCGGTGGCGCGGCGCCGACGGGCGGCTGCTGCGTGATAGCTGGCCATGACGTACCTCCTGTCATCTGGGTAACGGCACGGATGCCGTATGTGCCCATCGTGCGGTATGCCACTGACAATCCGTTCTGACCAGCCCTTTTGCTTCGATCGAAGGTTCGGAGTAGTTTTTGCACTGACCAGTCAGTTCAAAATCACTACAAGACCAGGGGATGGGGGGAACGTGCCCGGTACCGGTGTCACGGCCCGCGGCCTCGGACTCAGGGGCCCTCGCGGCCGGGTCTTCGGCGACGTCACGTTCGACGCCGCGCCCGGCTCGCTGATCGCCGTCGAGGGACCGTCGGGGTCAGGCCGTACATGTCTGCTGCTGACCCTCACGGGCCGGATGAAACCCACCGAGGGAACGGCCGAGGTCGGTCAGTGGCGGCTTCCGAAACAGATGGCGGCCGTACGCCGGGTCAGCGGTCTGGCGAACGTGGCCGGTGTCACCGACCTCGAACCGGCCCTGACCGTCGGCGAGCACCTGCGCGAACGGGCGCTGCTGCAACGGCGTTTCGGCGACTCGCTGCGCGCTCTGCTGCGGCCCCGGCGCGAGCGGACGGCCGAGGCGAAGCTGCGGATCGACGACGCCCTGGCCGCCGCCGGGCTGGACCGCGAGTCGCTGCCCAAGGGCTCCCGGACCGCCGTACGCGATCTGGAACGGCTGCAGGAGCTGCGACTGTCCCTGGCGCTCGCCCTGCTCGGCAATCCCCGGCTGGTCGGCGTCGACGACACCGACCTCAAGCTCTCGGACGCGGAACGGGCCGAGGTCTGGGCGCAGTTGAGGTCGATCGCCGAGGCCGGGACCACCGTCGTGGCGGTCTCCAGCCAGGCCCCGGAAGACGCCCTCGTCGTGAGCACGCAGGGAAAGGAGAAGGCCGATGCGCTCGCCTAGGCTCGCCGCCCTCGAACTGAGGCGCTTCCGCCGCGGCCGACTGCCGAGGGCCGCGCTGGTGGCGCTCCTGGTGCTGCCGCTGCTGTACGGCGCCCTGTACCTGTGGTCGTTCTGGGACCCCTACGGCCGCCTGGACCGCATCCCCGTGGCGCTCGTCAACGACGACAAGGGGGCGACCGCGGGCGGGAAGAAGGTCACCGCGGGCGACGACATCGTCGACGGACTGCGGGACAGCGACACCTTCGACTGGCACGAGGTGAGCGACGCTCAGGCCCGCAGGGGTCTGGAGAACGGCACCTACTACCTGTCACTGACCATGCCCGCCGACTTCAGCGAGCGGGTCGCCTCCAGTTCGGGCGACTCCCCGGAGACCGGCGCGCTGCAGGTGCGCACGAACGACGCGAACAACTACATCGTCGGGCAGATCTCCCGCACGGTCTTCAACGAGGTCCGCTCGGCCGCGTCCACCAAGACGTCGCGCACCTTCCTGGACCGGATCTTCGTCTCGTTCTCCGACATCCACGACAAGACCGTGACGGCCGCGAAGGGGGCCGACACGCTCCACGGCGGTATCGGAAAGGCGGAGAAGGGCTCCCAGGACCTCGCGGACGGCCTGAAGGAGGCCAAGAGCGGCAGCGGCAAGCTCGCCAAGGGGCTGAAGAAGCTCGACTCCGGAGCGGGCGCCCTCCAGGACGGCTCGCAACAGGTCGCCGACGGCACCCAGACCCTCGCCGACAGGGTCAACGGCGTCTACGCGAAGGCCGGCCCGTTCCTGAAGGACAACGAGAAGACCATCGGCGACACGGCCCGGCTGGTCGCCGACTCGGCGGGGACGGTCAAGGACAACCTGGACGTCCTCGTGAAACTCGCGCCGGGCGCGGCGAAGACAGCACACGCCTCCGCCGCCGTCCTGGACGACGTCTACAAGACGCGCTGCCAGAGCGCCCCCCTGCCCGACCCGGCCTGTCCCGACCTGAAGAAGGCCCGGCAGGCGGCCGACGACGTGGCGGCGGTCGCCGACGACCTCAACACCCTCGTCACCGACCAGGACGGCGATCTGAAGACGATGAGGGCCAACCTCGGCACCCTCCAGAAGCAGGCCCGCGCCCTCTCCGAGCGCGCCCCGCACCTCTACGAGGACGTCAACACGGCCGTCAAACAGATCAACAAGCTCAACGCCGGCGCCCACCAGGTCGCGGCGGGTGCGACAAAGCTGCACACCGGGCTCGGCACGGCCACTACGGGCGCGGACAAGCTGGACGCGGGCCTGGGCACCGCCGAGTCGGGCGCCGAGACGCTGAGCGGTGGCATGTACCGGCTGGCGGACGGCTCCCAGAAGCTCGCCGGCGGACTGCACGACGGCGCCAAGAAGATCCCCGACTACGACAAGAAGGACCGCGACGAGCGCACCGGCGTCATGGCCGACCCCGTCCGCCTGGCCTCCCACGACCTGCACAAGGCGCCCAACTACGGCACCGGCTTCGCGCCGTACTTCATCCCGCTGTCCCTGTGGGTGGGTGCGATGGTGGCGTACATGCTGATCCCGCCGCTCAACCGGCGTGCCCTGGGCGTCGGTTCGTCCGCGTGGCGGATCGCCTTCGCCGGCTGGCTGCCGGTCGTCGCGGTCGGGGTGCTGCAGGTGAGCGCGCTGATGGCCGTCCTGCACTGGGCGATCGGCCTGCAGATGCTGCGGGCGGCCGGCACGATCGGCTTCCTGTTCCTCGTGGCGGCCTGTTTCGCGGCGATCGTCCAGTGGCTCAACGCCCGCTTCGGTCCCGCGGGCAGAATCCTCGTCCTCGCGTTGCTGATGCTCCAGCTGACCTCGGCCGGCGGCACGTACCCGGTGGAGACCAGCCCGGGCTTCTTCAACGCCATCCATCCGTTCCTGCCGATGAGCTACGTCGTGGAGGCGCTCAGGCGGCTCATCACGGGAGGCGGCCTCGGACCGGTGTGGCACGCGTGCGTGGTGCTCGTCGGCTTCACCGCGGGCGCCCTCGCGCTGACCGCGGTGTCGGCCCGCCGCCGCCAGGTGTGGACGGTGGACCGGCTGCACCCGGAGCTGAGCCTGTGATCGGGAAGAAGGCCCTGCAGGGGCGCGTACCTGTGACAATCGGGGCCATGGAACGCAGCAGCACCACGTCGGGGGGCGGCACCCGCCGCGAGGCCACCCGGCAGAAGCTCTACGAGGCCGCCGTCACGCTCATCGCGGAGCAGGGTTTCTCCGCCACGACGGTCGACGAGATCGCCGAGCGGGCCGGGGTCGCGAAGGGCACCGTCTACTACAACTTCGCGAGCAAGTCGGTCCTCTTCGAGGAGCTGCTGCGGCACGGGGTGGGCCTGCTCACCGCCTCCTTGCGGGAGGCGGCGGAGAAGACGGCCAGGGACGGCGGCAGCAAGGTCGACGCCCTGGACGCGATGATCCGGGCCGGTCTCGTCTTCATCGACCGCTACCCGGCCTTCACCCAGCTGTACGTGGCCGAGCTGTGGCGCACCAACCGGGCCTGGCAGTCCACGCTGATGGTGGTGCGGCAGCAGGCCGTCGCCGTGGTGGAGGACGTCCTGCGCGAAGGCGTTCAAAACGGCGAGTTCAGCGACGAGATCGATGTGCCGCTGACCGCGTCGGCGCTGGTCGGCATGGTGCTGGTGGCCGCCCTGGACTGGCAGTCCTTCCAGCCGGAACGCTCCCTGGACGACGTCCACGCGGCGCTGTCCCGGCTGCTGCAGGGGCGGGTCAGCGGCCGCTGACCCGCATCACCCCGAGCGCACACGAAGGCGCCGGTCCGCTGTGGCCGCGTCCCCCGCGGGCCACCTCGAACCGGCGCCTCCTCGTGCTCCCCCGTTTTCTCTTCTCCCCCGTTCCCCCCGTTGGGACCCCCTCGTGGTCGTTCCCCCGGGTTCCCCCGTGCCTCGCTCCCGCCGACCACCGCCGGCGGAAGGAGCGGATCGCGGGCCGCTCCGTTCCGGCGCCCCGTGTCGCCGGTGCCGGAGCCGCGCCCCTTTCCGTGTCACCACTTTCTCGTTCGCGCAGGTCGGGCCCCATCCGCGCGCGTACTCATCTCACTCACTAGGTACGGATACTCAGCCCTGCGCGCTCACCCCTACGGCGCCGGGTCACCCACTGGCTACGATCGCCCCCGTGTCCGTACTCCCTTTGGTCTTCACCAGCGGCTGGGCCAGCGGCATCAACGCCTACGCCGTGGTCCTGCTGCTCGGCGTGTTCGGCGCCACCGGGGTGAGCGACGACGTCCCCGCGGCCCTGCAGCGCCCCGAGGTCCTCGTCGCGGCGGGCCTGCTGTTCCTGTGCGAGGCGGTCGCCGACAAGATCCCGTACGTCGACTCGGTGTGGGACTCCGTGCACACGGTGATCCGGCCGGTCGCGGGCGCCTGGGTCGGGGCACTGCTCGCCGGGCACAGCGGTTCCCTCAACGACGTGGTCGCCGGGCTGATCGGCGGTTCGACGGCGCTGGCCAGCCACACCGTCAAGGCGGGGACCAGGATGGCGGTCAACACCTCGCCGGAGCCGTTCAGCAACATCGTCCTCAGCCTGGCCGAGGACCTCGGCGTCGCCGGGATCGTCTCCTTCGCGATGTTCCATCCGGTCGCGGCGGCCGTCATCGCGGGCGTCCTGCTGCTGACCGGCCTGGTGGTGATGGTCTTCCTGGTCTCCCGGATCCGCCGTTTCCTGCGCCGCAGGGCCGAGCGGCGGACGGAGCGCCGGCTCGCCTCCCAGCCGGGGGCGCCTCCGGTTCGGTGACTGTCAGTGGCGATCGCTAAAGTCGCGGGCATGGGACGGATTGCGGTGATCGGCGCCGGGATGGGCGCGATGGCGGCCGCCGCCCGGCTGGCCGTGGCGGGCCATCGGGTGACGGTGTACGAGCGTGCGGAGACGTACGGCGGTGCGGTGCGCCGGTTCGAGCGGGACGGGTTCGGTTTCGACACCGGGCCCGGGCTGCTGACGCTGCCCGCCGTGTACCGCGACCTGTTCCTCAAGACGGGCAAGGAGCCGCTGGAGGACCGCGTCGAGTTGGTGCAGGTCGATCCTTCGTCACGCCATGTGTTCGCGGACGGCACGGAGGTGTCCCTGCCGAACGCCTCGCGCGCGGGCGTGGTCGCGGCCCTGGACGAGGCGCTGGGCGCCGGGACCGGACAGCGCTGGGGCGACTTCCTGGTGCGGGCCCGGGAGGCGTGGGACCGCACCCGCAGACCCCTGCTGGAGGAGCCCCTGTGGCCGAACTGGCAGGTGCTGGCGGAGCGCGAGCCGTATCCGGCGCTACCGCACAAGAAGCTGCTGCGGACCCGGCGGGCGTCCACCCTGGCGGAGATCGGGGCGTGGGAGCTGCGGGATCCGCGTCTGGCCGCCCTGTTGGACGGCTACGCCCTCGCGCACGGAGTGGATCCCGGCACGGCGCCGGCGAGCACGGCGGTGCTGCCGTACATGGAGCACGCGTTCGGTACCTGGTATGTGCGCGGTGGCGTAAGGGAGTTGGCACGGGCGGTGTACGAGCGGTGTGTCGCGCGGAAGGTCGAGTTCGTCTTCGGCGCGGAGGTCACCGGTGTTCTGGACAAGGACGGCCGGGCGGCCGGGGTCGAGCTGGCCGACGGGACGGTGACGGAGGCGGACACGGTCGTCGGGGCGGGCCCGTGGCGGATGCGCGGGCTTGTGCGGGGGCGGGAGTTGTACGGGGCGAAGGACCTCGCGCCCCACGTCGAGGACCGGCACCCCGGCCGCGTGGTGGTGTGCCTCGCGCTGCGTGGCGCCCGGGAGTCGGGGGCGGTGCACCGCACGGTGGTGCACTCCGACGACGCCGAGGGCGAACTCGACCTGTTCCGGCACGGGCAGACGCCCGACCGGCCGACGGTCCGCGTCGACCGCCCGGACGACCCCGCCCTTCGCCCGGACGCCGGGCACGAGTCGGTGGTGCTGACGGCGACGGTGGCTTCCGCCGCGGAGTACGACTGGGCCGCGCACGGCGCCGCCGATGCCTTCGCGGACCGGATGGTGGCCGCGGCCGAGCGCGCGGTGCCGGGATTGCGCGAGCGGACGCTGTGGCGCGAGGTCCGCACCCCCGTGCACACCGGGCAGGAGACGGGCGCCGAGGGCGGTGCCGTGCCCCCGCCCTCGCTCGCCGGTGGGGAAGGCACCCTGCATCCCGCCAACACCACCGCCCTCTCCGGCCTGTTCACCGCCGGCGGCTGGTCGCACCCCGGTGGCGGGCTCGCCCATGCCGGGATGTCGGGTGCGCTCGTGGCCGGGCTGATCGTGGAGGGGCCGGAGTTCCGGGGGTCTCAGTGAGCGGTCCGGTCCAGGGCTGAGGAAAGCTCAGTAACGGTACTGCTGCTCGTCGTAGCCGTTGCCGTGACCCTGGTTCTGGCCCTGGCCGTCACCCTGGTACGGGTACTGCTGCTCCTGCGGGAGCTCGCCGCCGTACGTCTCGTCCGTGCGCTGCTGCGGGACCCACACCTCGCCGGAGGGGGTCTCGGTGCCGTACGTGCCGGTGCCGTACTGGTCCTGCGTGTACCCCTGCTGGCCGTACTGGCCGTACGAGGCGTCGTAGCCGCCGCCGTAGGTCTGGGTGCCGATGTACGGGTCGGAGTAGGCCGCGTACTGCTGCTGGCCACCCGCGTCGTAGCCGTACTGCTGCTGGGTGTAGCCGGAGTAGTCGTACCCGTAGGTCTGGTCGGCGCCCTGGGCGGCCGTCGCGTACTGCTCCTGGGACTGGGCGGCGTTCGCGTAGGACGGGTCGCCCGCGGGGTAGCCGGAGGAGTCGCCGCCGTATATGCCGTAGGAGCCGGTGTCCTCCTCCAGGGGCTGCGGCTCGTACACCATGGTGGACTCGGCGGCCGTGGGCTGGGAGGAACGCGCGGGGGTGAAGACGTCGTCGCGGTCGTAGTCGTCGTCCCTGCCGAAGGACGCGCCGTCCTGGGCGTAGGGACGCTCCTCGCCGTACCCGGCGTCCGCGGTGGCCGACTCGAGGTCGGAGACCTCCAGGGCCGGGTCCTGGCGGTCCGCCTTGCCGCGCCGGCGCTTGCTGGTGACGCCGAGCGGATCGCCCTCGCCCTCGGGGCGCTTGACCGCCCAGCCGGCCGAGAAGCCGCGGCGGAAGGACAGGGTGACGTACGTCTGGCCGACCGCGAACGCGGCCGCGCCCAGGCCGATGACGACCACCGAGCCCATCAGCACCCCGGCGACCACGCCGAGGAAGCCGACGAACGCGAGCAGCCGCCAGCGCAGGCGCGCCTTGTACTGCAGCAGCACTTCGCCCAGCAGCCACAGCGCGACGATGCCGAACGCGGTGTAGAGGACCGTCCAGCCCATGTACGCCCCTCTCCCAGTGACCGCTACGCAGTGTGTCGTATACCCGTGCGGCCGGTCTAGGCCCGCGGGGGGTGGTGCAGGCCCAGGTTCTCGTAGATTTCCAGCGATGCCGTGGAGTTGTTGAGCGTGATGAAGTGCAGTCCGGGCACTCCCTCGGCGAGCAGTCGCGCGCAGAACTCCGTGGCGAATTCGATGCCAATGGAGCGTACAGCGACCGGATCGTCTTTTGCTGTGAGGATCCGCTCTTTCAGGGCGGACGGGATGTGAGCGTTGCTGAGCTGTGGCAACCGCTCCAGCATCTTCACACTCGTCACCGGCATCACCTCGGGGATGACCGGGGTCTCGCAGCCCGCCGTCGCGACCCGGTCGCGCAGCCGCAGATACGACTCGGGCTGGAAGAACATCTGGGTGATGGCGTAGTCGGCGCCGGCCCGGCACTTGTCGACGAAGCGGGTCACGTCGGCGTCCCAGTCGGCGGAGCGCGGGTGCATCTCCGGGAAGGCCGCCACGCCGACGCAGAAGTCGCCCGACTCCTTGATGAGCTGGACGAGTTCGGCGGCGTAGGTCAGGCCGTGCGGGTGCGGCACCCACTCGCCCATGGGGTCGCCGGGCGGGTCGCCGCGCACGGCGAGGATGTTGCGGATCCCGGCGTCGGCGTACTGGCCGATGATGTTGCGCAGTTCGGCGATGGAGTGGTTGACCGCGGTGAGGTGGGCGACCGGGGTGAGGGTGGTGTCCGCGACGATCTGCTGGGTCTCCTTGACGGTGCCCGCGCGGGTGGAGCCGCCGGCGCCGTACGTCACGGAGACGAAGTCCGGGGCGACCGCCTCTACCCTCCGGAGCGCACTCCACAGGTTGCGCTCGCCCTTGGGCGTCTTGGGTGCCGAGAACTCGAAGGAGTACGTCGTCCTGCCCGTGGCGAGCATGTCACGCACAGTGCGTGCGCGGTCCGTCCTGGTGGATGCGGTTCCGAGGGCCATACCCGCAGGTTAACCAGGGGGGCGCGGTCCCCCAACCGAGTCCCGGGAATTTGCCCGAATTGCCACCCTGCTGTCCACCCCTTGGACACCCGGCCGGACACACCCCCGTTACTGCTGCCGCAGCCGCTTGGCGAACTCCGCCGCGGCGGCTCCCGGATCGTCCGCCTCGGTGATCGCGCGGACCACCACGACCCGGCGGGCGCCGGCCTCCAGCACCTCGTCGAGGTTGCCGAGGTCGATCCCGCCGATGGCGAACCAGGGGCGGTCGGTGTCCAGGGCGGCGGTGTACCGGACCAGACCGAGGCCGGGGGCGTGACGGCCGGGTTTGGTGGGGGTGGGCCAGCACGGGCCGGTGCAGAAGTAGTCGACGCCGTCCTGGACGGCGGCCGCCTCGGCCTCCGCCTCCGCGTGCGTGGAGCGGCCGATGAGGACGTCGTCCCCGAGGATCGCGCGGGCGGCGGGCACCGGGAGGTCGCCCTGGCCGAGGTGGAGGACGTCCGCCGCGGCGGCGTGGGCGACGTCCGCGCGGTCGTTGACCGCCAGCAGCCGACCGTGCCGGGCGCAGGCCTCGGCGAAGACCTCCAGGTGCTCCAGTTCCTCGGCCGCCTCCATGCCCTTGTCGCGCAGCTGGACGATGTCGACCCCGCCGGCAAGCACGGCGTCCAGGAACTCCGGGAGGTCGCCTTGGCGCCTGCGGGCGTCCGTGCACAGGTAGACACGGGCGTCGGCGAGCCGGGCGCGGGCGGTGGTGGCGGCGATGGACATGCGAAGGTCCCCCGTGTCGTTCGTGGTCGGCGGCGTACGGGCCGGGGGCCGGGCGCCCGCGGCGTGGCTGCCGCGGGCCGCGCGGTGCCACGGCCGTGGCCCGGGCGGGCCCGGCCCGTACGCCGGACGGTGTTCGGATGATCAGCGCGTTCGGATCAGACGGCGAGCGCCTGGGCCCGGCGCTTCACCTCCGTGCCGCGATTCTCGCTCAGGGCCTGAGCGGGGGTGCCGGGCAGGCTCTCGTCGGGGGTGAAGAGCCACTCGAGCATCTCCTCGTCGGAGAAGCCGTCGTCCCGCAGGAGCGTCAGGGTCCCGGACAGGCCCTTGACGACCTTCTGCTCGGCCCCGTCGATGAAGGCGGCGGGGACGTGCAGCGCGCGGTTCTCACCTCGGCGTACGGCGATGAGCTGGCCCTCCTTGACCAGCTGCCGGACACGCGTCACCTCGACGCCGAGGATCTCGGCGATGTCGGGCAGGGTGAGCCAGGCGGGGACGAGAGCATCGATCTTTGCGTCAATCTCGGTCACGGGATTAAGCGTGCCATCCAGGACTGACAGTCGGAAGTCGGGGCCGTCCAACCAGGGCGGCGGATTAGGCCGTGGCCGCCTTGAGCGGGCGCGTGGGGTCGGCGAGGAGCCGGGGGTCCATCGGAGTGGCAGCCTCGATCAGGCGACGGCCCTGGGCCAGGTCGCGGGGCCTGCCCACGGCCAGCAGGGCGATCAGACGGGTCTCGCGCAGCCAGCAGACGGACCAGGACGGGCCCGAGGGGTCGCCGCGCCACAGGGTGGCGTCCGCGGAGGTGTGGTGGCCGGCGTACTGGACGAAGCGGCCGAACTGTTCGGACCAGAAGTACGGCACCGGGTCGTAGACGGCGGGCGGCGCCCCGGTGGCCGCGGCGATGATGTTCGCCGCGACCGTGCGCGGGCCCTGGAGGGCGTTGTCCCAGTGGTGGACGAGCAGGCGCTCGCCGTACCGGCCCGAGGGGAAGGAGGCGCAGTCGCCGACGGCGTGCACATCCGGTGCCGAGCTGCGCAGGTACGCGTCGGCCAGGACCTCGCGGTGGGCGCCCAGTTCGATGCCGGAGCCGGTGAGCCAGCCGGTGGCGGGGCGGGCGCCGATCCCGACCACCACCGCGCCCGCGGGCAGCCGCGAGCCGTCGTCGAGGACGACCTCGCCGGGTTCGACGCGCTCCACGCGCGCGTGGGTGCGCAGCACGGCGCCGGCGTCCTCGTACCAGGCGGCCATCGGCGCGGCCACCTCGGCGGGCAGGGCGCCCGCCAGCGGTCGGTCGGCGGCCTCCACGACGGTCACCGAGCAGCCGGCCTCGCGTGCGGCCGTGGCGAACTCGGCGCCGATCCAGCCCGCGCCGACGACGACGATGTCGTGCTGCCGGGCGAGCACCGGCCGCAGCCGCTCGGCGTCGTCCAGGGTGCGCAGCAGGTGCACGCCGGGCACGCCCTCCGCGCCCGGCAGCCGGACGGGTTCGGCGCCGGTGGCGAGGACCAGGACGTCGTACGGGACGGGCCCGGCCTCGGTGTTCAGTTCGTGGTCGTCCGGGCGCACGCCGAGCGCCTCGCGTCCCAGCAGGAGTTCGATGCCGAGCGCCTCGAAGTCGACGTCGAAGGCGGAACCCTCCGACTTGCCGAGCAGGACGGCCTTCGACAGCGGCGGACGGTCGTAGGGCTGGTGGGGCTCGGCACCGATCAGGGTGACGGTGCCCCGGAAGCCCTGTTCGCGCAGGGCGACGGCGGTCTGTACACCGGCCATGCCCGCGCCGACCACGACCACCCGTCGCTGCGACTGCGTCGTCTGCTCGCTCACCTGATCACCATAGACACTGACTATCCGTCAGTCAGCGGTCGTGTTGAGTGACCTGCTCCACAACACTGGTCCCGCGGCCCGGCTGCGACTCCCACTCCCAGGTCTCCTCCAGCCGCAGCCGGCCGTCCGGCAGTCCGACGACCGTGGACACGCAGTGCCCCGAGGACGTCGTCCCGTCGTGCGTGAGCTGCACGTACCGGAAGTCGAGCCGGTCTCCCGACCGGGTACCCACCAGATGCCCGCGTACGACGTCGCCGCCCGCGTACTCGGCCCAGATCTCCCCGTCCCGCTCGTGGTACGTGAAGCGGGTGCCGGTGCCCACCTGACCTGGGGCCTGGTCGGCGACGGGGGCGAGGACGAGGCCGTCCAGCGAGCGGGGCACGGCGGGAGGCTCCCTTACAGCGGCGTCGGGGATCGGGCTAGGGTGGCCACCGTACAAGCACTCGCGGGAGCCCGGACGCACCGGGCTGAGAGGGAGGCTGGCGGCCTCCGACCGTACGAACCTGATCCGGGTCATGCCGGCGAAGGGAGGGGCTGGACGCCCATGCCGTCACGTACGTCAGACGTCCTCGTCGTCGGGGGCGGGATCATCGGCCTGGTCACGGCCTGGCGGGCCGCACAGCGCGGGTTCGCGACCGCCGTGGTGGACCCGGAGCCGGGCGGCGGGGCGGCCCAGGTGGCCGCCGGGATGCTGGCCGCCGTCACCGAACTGCACTACGGCGAGCAGACCCTGCTCGGCCTCAACCTGGAGTCGGCGCGCCGTTACCCGGACTTCGCGGCCGAGCTCGGCGAGCTCACCGGGGACGACCTCGGTTACCGCCGGTGCGGCACCCTCGCCGTCGCCCTGGACGCCGACGACCGCGCCCACTTGCGCGAACTGCACGCCCTGCAGCGGCAGTCGGGACTGGAGTCAGAGTGGTTGTCCGGGCGCGAGTGCCGGCGCCTGGAGCCGATGCTCGCGCCGGGCGTGCGCGGGGGGCTCCGGGTCGACGGCGACCATCAGATCGACCCGCGGCGCCTGGCACGTGCGCTGGTGGCCGCGTGCGAGCACGCGGGCGTGGTCTTCCACCGCGGCTGGGCCGAGCGTCTGAGGGTCGCGGGCGAGCGGGCCGCCGGCGTCACCACGGCCGACGGCACCGAACTGGGCGCGGGCCAGGTCGTGCTGGCCGCCGGCAGCCTCAGCGGACGGCTCCCGGGCGTCCCGGACGACGTCCTGCCGCCCGTACGGCCCGTGAAGGGGCAGGTGCTGCGGCTGACCGTGCCGAAGCGGTACGCGCCGTTCCTGAACCGCACCGTGCGCGCCGTGGTGCGCGGCAGCAGCGTCTACCTGGTGCCGCGCGAGAATGGCGAGCTGGTCGTCGGCGCGACCAGCGAGGAACTGGGCTGGGACACCACGGTCACCGCGGGCGGCGTGTACGAACTGCTGCGCGACGCGCACGAGCTGGTCCCCGGCATCACCGAACTGCCGCTGACGGAGACCCGCGCGGGCCTGCGCCCCGGCTCCCCCGACAACGCGCCGCTGCTCGGGCCCACGCAGCTGCCGGGCCTGCTCCTGGCGACCGGCCACTACCGCAACGGCGTGCTGCTCACGCCGGTCACCGGCGACGCGATGGCGCACGTCCTGACCACCGGTGAACTCCCCGACGAGGCCCGTCCGTTCACCCCGAGGCGCTTCGCGCGCGTGGAGCAGCCGGTATGAACGTCTCCGTCAACGGAGAGCCGCGCGAGTTCGCCCCCGGCACGGCTCTCGACACCGTCGTCAAGACCCTCACCCCGGCGCCCTCCGGCGTGGCCGCCGCCCTCAACGAAACCGTCGTCCCGCGCGCGCAGTGGCCGTCGACGTCCCTCTCCGAGGGGGACCGCGTCGAGGTGCTCACCGCCGTCCAAGGAGGCTGACCCATGGCCGACGACCCTCTTGTGATCGGCGGTACGTCCTTCTCGTCCCGCCTGATCATGGGCACCGGGGGCGCCCCCAGCCTGGAGGTGCTCGAGCGGGCGCTGGTGGCGTCCGGCACGGAGCTGACGACGGTCGCGATGCGCAGGGTGGAACCCTCCGTGCACGGTTCCGTGCTGTCCGTCCTGGAGAGGCTCGGCATCCGCGTGCTGCCGAACACGGCGGGCTGCTTCACCGCCGCAGAGGCCGTGCTGACCGCCCGCCTGGCACGCGAGGCACTCGGCACCGACCTGGTCAAACTCGAGGTGATCGCCGATGAGCGCACCCTGCTGCCGGACCCGATCGAGCTGCTGGACGCCGCCGAGACCCTTGTCGACGACGGCTTCACCGTGCTGCCGTACACCAATGACGACCCGGTGCTCGCCCGCCGCCTGGAGGACGTCGGCTGCGCGGCGGTCATGCCGCTCGGCTCGCCCATCGGCTCCGGGCTCGGCATCCGCAATCCGCACAACTTCCAGCTGATCGTCGAGCACGCGCGCGTGCCGGTGATTCTGGACGCGGGCGCCGGTACGGCCTCGGACGCGGCGCTCGCGATGGAGCTGGGGTGCGCGGGTGTGATGCTCGCCTCGGCGGTGACGCGGGCGCAGGAGCCGCAGCTGATGGCCGAGGCGATGAAGCACGCCGTGGAGGCGGGCCGACTGGCGCGGCTCGCGGGGCGGATTCCGCGCCGGCACTTCGCCGAGGCGTCGTCCCCGGCGGAGGGGCTCGCCCGGCTGGATCCCGAGCGCCCCGCGTTCTGAACAGACATTCGAACGGATCCGGACGCCGGTGCGAGGTCCGTCACAGCTCGGCTGCAGTAACGCCCCGATCGCACCCGAACCAGCGGCCCTGTCCGTCACGGCTCGTACACTCACCTGCGTGGATACGACCCTTCAGGACCCTCTGGTCGGGCAGGTGCTCGACGGGCGCTACCGCGTGGACGCGCGGATCGCGGTCGGCGGGATGGCCACGGTCTACCGGGCCCTGGACACCCGCCTGGACCGCGTGCTCGCGCTGAAGGTGATGCACCCCGCGCTCGCGGCCGACGGCTCCTTCGTCGAGCGGTTCATCCGGGAGGCGAAGTCGGTCGCCCGGCTGGCCCACCCGAACGTGGTGCAGGTCTTCGACCAGGGCACCGACGGGTCGTACGTCTATCTCGCCATGGAGTACGTCGCCGGGTGCACCCTGCGTGACGTGCTGCGCGAGCGCGGGGCGCTGCAGCCGCGCGCCGCCCTGGACATCCTGGAGCCGGTGCTGGCCGCGCTCGGCGCCGCGCACCGGGCCGGGTTCGTGCACCGGGACATGAAGCCGGAGAACGTGCTCATCGGGGACGACGGCCGGGTCAAGGTCGCCGACTTCGGTCTGGTGCGGTCCGTGGACACGGTCACCAACACCACCGGCACCGTCCTCGGCACCGTCTCCTACCTGGCGCCGGAGCAGATCGAGCACGGCACGGCCGACCCGCGTGTCGACGTGTACGCCTGCGGTGTCGTGCTGTACGAGATGCTGACCGGCGACCGCCCGCACGACGGGGACTCCCCCGCCACGGTCCTCTACAAGCACCTCCACGAGGATGTCCCGCCCCCGTCGGCGGCCGTCCCGGGGCTGCCGTACGAGCTGGACGAGCTGGTTGCGGCGGCGACCGCGCGCACGGCCGAGCTGCGTCCGTACGACGCGGTGGCGCTGCTCGCGCTGGCCCGTGAGGCGCGTGCCGGGCTCGGCGCCGACCAGCTGGACGCGACCCCGCCGCGGGCGCTGGCGACGGAGCACCGGGACATCTCCGAGGACCGTACGAGCGTCATCCCGCGCGCGCTGACGACGCCGCACCCGATGCCCGCCGGCGGCGACGGCCCGGGGCCCGAGCTGCACCGCACCAGCCGGCTGGAGAGCCCTCCGCCGCTGCCGCCCCGCCGGGGCGCGCGGGGCCGGCGCGGGCCGCTGGCCATCGTCGTGGCCGTCCTGCTGATCCTCGGGGTCGGCACGGGCGTGTGGTACATCAACTCCGGCCAGTTCACGAAGGTCCCGCCGGTACTGGCCAAGACCCGGGCACAGGCGGAACGGCAGCTGAGCCACGCCGGGCTGGACCTGGGGAAGGTCGAGCACGCCTACAGCGACACGGTGAAGCGGGGCACGGTCATCAGCTCGGACCCGGAGCCCGGCACCCGCATCCGTGACAACGGGGTGGTGTCCATCACCGTCTCGGACGGCCCGGAGACCGTGCAGGTGCCGGATCTCGCGGGCTACCGGCTGGACAAGGCACAGTCGCTGCTGAGGCGGGACGGGCTGGAGCCGGGCATGGTCAACCGGACGTTCAGCGACGACGTCCCCAAGGGCTTCGTGGTCTCCACGGATCCGGGCGCGGACACGAAGCGGCACGCGGGCGCGGCGATCGCGCTGACCGTCAGCAAGGGCAGCCCGGTCGACATCCCGGACGTCACCGGCGAGAGCCTGGAGGAGGCGCGGTCCGATCTGCAGGGGGCGGGCCTGAAGGTCCAGGTCGCCGACCAGCAGGTCAACTCGGAGTTCGACAAGGGCCAGGTGGCCGCGCAGACACCGCAGGGCGACAGCCAGGCCGCGGACGGCGACACGGTGACGCTGACGCTGTCCAAGGGCCCGGAGATGGTCGAGGTCCCGGACGTCACGGGCGACAGCGTGGACGACGCGAAGAAGGCGCTTCAGGACAAGGGCTTCAAGGTCGAGGAGGACCGCGGCCTGCTCGGTCTGTTCGGCGACACGGTCAAGGACCAGTCGGTGGCGGGCGGCCGGACGGCGCCGAAGGGGTCGACGATCACCATCAAGATCCGGTGACGGAGCACGGGCACGCGCATGACACCCTGAACGGGTGAAGAGCCAGTCCCCCTTTCCCTCCCGCAACCCCGTCGGCGGCCATGTCCCGGTGGCCGGCGGACTCCACTCCGTCGGTCTGTCCTACGCGCACGACCTGAAGGCCGAGACCGTGCAGGTCTTCGTCGCCAACCCGCGCGGCTGGGCCACGCCCGCCGGCAACCCTCGGCAGGACGAGGAGTTCAGGGCGGTGTGCGCGGCCGAGTCGATCCCGGCGTACGTGCACGCGCCGTACCTGATCAACTTCGGTTCGCACACCGAGGCGACGGTGGAGAAGTCGGTGGAGTCGCTGCGGCACTCCCTGCGGCGGGGACGGGAGATCGGGGCGCTCGGCGTGGTCGTGCACACCGGCAGCGCGACCGGCGGGCGGGAGCGTGCCGTGGCCCTGAAGCAGGTGCGCGAGCACATGCTGCCGCTGCTGGACGAGCTGACGCACGACGACGACCCCTTCCTGCTGCTGGAGTCGACGGCCGGGCAGGGCGCCTCGCTCTGCTCCCGTACCTGGGACTTCGGGCCGTACTTCGAGGCGCTGGACGCCCACCCGAAGCTCGGGGTCTGCCTGGACACCTGTCACATCTTCGCGGCCGGGCACGACCTGACCGGGCCGAGCGGCATGCACCAGACGCTCGACCTGCTGGTGGACACGGTCGGCGAGGGCCGTCTGAAGCTGATCCACGCCAATGACTCCAAGGACGTCGTCGGCGCGCACAAGGACCGCCACGAGAACATCGGCGCCGGTCACATCGGTGAGGCCCCCTTCCGCGCCCTGATGACCCACCCCGCGACCGTGGGCGTCCCGCTGGTCATCGAGACCCCCGGCGGCAAGGAGGGGCACGCGGCGGACGTGGAGCGGCTGAAGAAACTCCGCGATTCCTGAACTGTTGAGGAATACCCCTGGGGGGTATACGGTTCCTGCTCGGTGCGGGAACCGTCACCTGACATTGGGGGGCAGTCATGCAGCACGAGGCGCACGCACACCACCACGAGCCCGAAACGCACCACCCCGCGACCCACGCCCACCACCAGCCGGCCGCCACCTGGACCATGGCCGCGCAGGCCACCCTGCACTGCCTCACCGGCTGCGCCATCGGCGAGGTGCTGGGCATGGTCATCGGCACCGCGTTCGGCTGGGGCAATCTCCCGACGACGCTGCTGGCGATCGTCCTGGCCTTCTTCTTCGGCTACTCGCTCACCCTGCGCGGGGTACTGAAGGCCGGTCTCGGTCTCCGTGCCGCCGTCCGGGTGGCACTGGCCGCGGACACCCTGTCGATCGCCGTGATGGAGCTGATCGACAACGGCGTGATCGTGCTGTGGCCGGACGCGATGGACGCCGAACTCGGCGATCTGCTGTTCTGGGGCTCACTGGCGATCTCACTGGTGATCGCCTTCGTGGTGACCACGCCGGTCAACAAGTGGATGATCGGCCGCGGCAAGGGACACGCGGTGGTGCACCAGTACCACTGAGGGGTACCGGAGTCAGAGCTCGGGGCCCTCCCCGGGCTCCTCCTGGTAGGAGTAGCGCTGTTCCTTCCAGGGGTCGCCGATGTTGTGGTAGCCGCGCTCCTCCCAGAAGCCCCTGCGGTCGGCGGTCATGTACTCCACGCCGCGCACCCACTTGGGGCCCTTCCAGGCGTAGAGGTGGGGAACCACCAGGCGCAGCGGGAAGCCGTGTTCGGCGGTGAGGAGTTCGCCGTCCTTGTGGGTGGCGAAGAGGGTGCGGTCCGCGGCGAAGTCCGCGAGGCGGAGGTTGGAGCTGAAGCCGTACTCCGCCCACACCATCACATGGGTGACGGTCGGCGCGGGCGGGGCCAGTTCCAGGACCGTACGGGCCGGGATCCCGCCCCATTCGGCACCGAGCATGCTGAACTTCGTGACGCAGTGCAGATCGGCGACGACGCTGGTGTACGGCAGCGCCGTGAACTCCTCGTGGGTCCAGCAGCGCTTCTCGCCGTCCGCGGTGGCGCCGAAGACCCGGAACTCCCAGCGCTCCGGGCGGAACTTGGGGACGGGCCCGTAATGCGTGACCGGCCAGCCGCGCTGCAGCCGCTGTCCCGGCGGAAGCTCGGGCTGAGCTGCTGCTCCTGACTCGCGCGCTCCCGATTCACGCTCCACCGGCTGACCCATGACTCCATCCTGACAGACCGCGAAGGGTGCACCCGACCGGCCCCGCCCAAAAACGGGCAACTGCGACCAAGCATGCACTTACTCACTAAGTGAAGACTTACTGGACGATCATCGTTGCCGGTGCAATCATGCGGCCCAACCTGCCAGTCCCCCCGGTCGGAAGGAGCCTCTGCGATGCAGGGCGACCCCGAGGTCATCGAATTCCTCAACGAGCAGCTCACCGGCGAGCTGACCGCGATCAACCAGTACTTCCTGCACGCGAAGATGCAGGAGAACTTCGGCTGGACGAAGCTCGCGAAGTACACCCGCCACGAGTCGTTCGACGAGATGAAGCACGCCGAAGTGCTCACCGACCGGATCCTCTTCCTGGAGGGACTCCCGAACTACCAGCGGCTCTTCCATGTGCGCGTGGGACAGACCGTCAAGGAGATGTTCGAGGCGGACCGGCAGGTCGAGGTCGAGGCGATCGACCGCCTGCGGCGCGGCATCAAGGTGATGCGCGACAAGGGCGACATCACGTCCGCGAACATCTTCGAGTCGATCCTCGAGGACGAGGAGCACCACATCGACTATCTCGACACCCAGCTGGAACTGGTGGAGAAGCTCGGCGAGGCCCTTTACATCGCGCAGCTGATCGAGCAGCCGGAGAGCTGAGCTAGGCCGCTTCGTCGAGGACGTCGAGGTCCGCGACGGCCGTGAGCACCGGCCGGCCCTGGTCCGCCGCCTCCTGTCGCGGACAGGCGCCACGGCCGAGGATCGCCTGGATACGGCGGACGCACGAACCGCAGTCCGTGCCGGCCTTGCAGGCGGAGGCTATCTGGCGGGGCGTACAGGCGCCGTCGTCCGCGTGCTGCTTGACCTGCGCCTCGGTCACGCCGAAGCAGCTGCACACGTACACGCGGACTCACCTCCCACCAAGAACGATTAGGTGAACCTAACCTTACCCGGCGTCGGAGTACCCCAAAAGTGGGGTGGGGCGCGGATCGTATGTGATCCGCGCCCCACTTCATGTCCCGGTAACAGGCGCTCCCGTCACTGGTCCCTGTACATCTCGGCGACGAGGAACGCCAGGTCCAGCGACTGGCTGCGGTTCAGCCGGGGGTCGCAGGCCGTCTCGTAGCGCTGGTGCAGGTCGTCGACGAAGATCTCGTCCCCGCCGCCCACGCACTCGGTGACGTCGTCGCCGGTGAGCTCCACGTGGATGCCGCCCGGGTGGGTGCCGAGGCCCTTGTGGACCTCGAAGAAGCCCTTGACCTCGTCCAGCACGTCGTCGAAGCGGCGGGTCTTGTGCCCGGAGGCCGCCTCGAAGGTGTTGCCGTGCATCGGGTCGGTCACCCAGGCCACGGTCGCGCCCGAGGCGGTGACCTTCTCGACCAGCTCGGGCAGCTTGTCGCGGACCTTGTCGGCGCCCATGCGGACGATGAAGGTCAGCCGGCCGGGCTCACGGTCGGGGTCGAGACGCTCGATGTACTGCAGCGCGTCCTCGGCCGTCGTCGTCGGGCCGAGTTTGACGCCGATCGGGTTGCGGATCCTCGAGGCGAACTCGATGTGCGCGTGGTCCAGCTGCCGGGTGCGCTCGCCGATCCACACCATGTGCGCGGAGACGTCGTACAGGTGTCCGGTGCGGGAGTCGACGCGGGTGAGCGCCGACTCGTAGTCCAGCAGCAGCGCCTCGTGCGAGGAGTAGAACTCGACCGTCTTGAACTCCTCCGGGTCGGTGCCGCAGGCCCGCATGAAGTTCAGCGCGTTGTCGATCTCGCGGGCGAGCTGCTCGTAGCGCTGGCCGGACGGGGACGACTTCACGAAGTCCTGGTTCCAGGCGTGCACCTGGCGCAGGTCGGCGTAGCCGCCCGTGGTGAAGGCGCGCACCAGGTTCAGCGTGGAGGCGGACGCGTGGTACATCCGCTTCAGCCGCTCGGGGTCCGGGATCCGGGCGGCCTCGGTGAAGTCGAAGCCGTTGACGGAGTCACCGCGGTAGGTCGGCAGCGTCACGCCGTCGCGGGTCTCGGTGGGCTTGGAGCGCGGCTTGGAGTACTGGCCGGCGATCCGGCCGACCTTCACCACCGGCACCGAGGCGGCGTACGTCAGTACGGCACCCATCTGCAGCAGCGTCTTGAGCTTGTTGCGGATGTGGTCGGCGGACACCGCGTCGAAGGCCTCGGCGCAGTCGCCTCCCTGGAGGAGGAACGCCTCTCCCGTGGCGACGGCCGCCATCCGGGCGCGCAGCTGGTCGCACTCGCCCGCGAAGACGAGCGGCGGATACGACTCGAGGTCCGCAACGACTGCGCGCAGAGCCTCAAGGTCGGGGTACTCGGGCTGCTGCGCCGCGGGCAGATCTCGCCAGGTGTTGCCAGCACTCGCGCTGGACTTAGCGTTCACGGTCACGACCTCAACATTACGGGGTCGTGTCATGGGTCCCTGCATCTGCTCATCAAGTGAGACGCATTCCGTTCTCGCCGGCTCACGCTGGGCGACCGCCCCCGTCACCCGTCGAACAGCACCCGCAGCCGCGGCCGGCCCCGCTCGTCCGTGTAGGGCTGCACGCCCGTCGCCTCCCGGTCGCCGCCCTGCATCGCGCTCGCGATGTCGCCGGCGAAGGTCATCGCGACGACCGCCGGGAGCAGGGTGATGTGCTCGACGTCCTCCTCCCCGCCGAGGGCGACCGAGGGCGTGTAGGCCCAGTGCCGGTCCGGCGCGATCGGACCGTGCCGGCGAACCGCCTCGACGACGAAGTGGTCGTAGGGCTCCTTGGCGTTGCGCAGCAGCTCGTCGGCGAGGAACGCCTCGAAGTCGGGGGCGATGACCTCGGGCCGCATCAGCACGCCCTCCAGGAAGTGGACCTCCGGCGCCAGACCGCCGCCGGGCAGGCGGCGGTAGGCGTAGGCGTCACCGAAGGCGGTCCCGCCGAAGATCACGAAGGGCTCGATCCGGTCGTCCCAGGCGAACCGCCAGGTGTCGTACGCGTTCCAGGCGGCGAGGTCGAGCGCCGGCTCGGGGTGACCGAGGCCGAGCAGCCGGAAGGCCCCGTGGTGGACGGTGAATCCGTTGAGCCGGCGCAGGAGTTCGAGGTGGGCGTCGGGGAAGTGCTCGGCGGGCGTGCCCGCCGCCGCCGACGGGCCGGGCGTGGGCCCGACGTGGTCGGCGAGCGACGGGAGTTCCTCGGCGTACGGCGTCACAGTGGCGGTCCTCCGTTGACCGTGTATCCCCGGATCAGTACCCCGACCCGGGAGCCCAGTACACCACCCGCGATGCTGTTGGACTTGCCCGGCATGTCGAGCCAGCCCGCGGGCGGTTGTCCGGTGCCGGACACGGCCGAGTCGGGCACGTGTCCGGCCTGGCCGGAGTACGGCGTTCCGGCCCGGGCCGCGCGCAGGCGCTCGGCACGGCGGGCGGCCTGGGATGCGGCGCCCAGCGGGGTGCCCTTGGTCGGCTGGATGACCTTGGGCCCGTTCTTGGCCAGCCACTCGTTGCTGAGCTTGGCGTACTCGTGGATGGCGTCGATCTCGGCCTGGGTGGTCGCCTTGGTGAGCGGGATGTCGACCAGTTCGCCCTTGGGGGCGCCGCGACCGGCGAGCGACTTGATCCCGTCGGCGGCCGCCTTGCCCAACTCGGCGATCTTGGCGCCGGCCCGGGAGTTGGCGATCGCCCGGCCCGCGGTGGCGGCCTTGCCGGTGATGGCGGAGGCGGCCTTGGAGCTGCCGGAGGCGACGGCCTTGCCGACGGCCGTCTTGGCCACGGCGCCCGCGACCTTGGGGGCGAGGGCCGAGATGCCCTTTCCGACGACTCCGCCGAGGGCGCCCGCCGCGGCGCCGACGCCGACCCTGGTCGCCAGGCCGCCGATCGAGAAGTCGGTCTTGCCCTCGGCGACGTCGACCCCGTATCCGGCGGCGGCACCCGCGGCCCCGGCGACCGCGCCGGCCACGATCAGGCAGCCCACGCCGGTGGAGCAGAGCGCGCCGACCGCGATGCCGACGCCGATGCCGACGGCGACGTCCGCGATCAGCCCCTTGTTGTCCTTGGCCCAGTCCCAGGCCGCCGAGGCGCCTTCCTTGACGGAGTTCCAGACGCCGGACAGGGACCACAGGCCGGTCGGGTCGATGTAGACGACCGGGTTGTTGCTGCCGTACGCGTAGGGGTTGAGGGACTGCGTGGAGGAGCTGTCCACGGCCGGGTCGGGGGAGATGAAGCGGCCGAGGCCCGAGTCGTAGTAGCGGGCGCCGAGGGCGTCGAGTCCGGTGCTGGGGTCCTGGACCTTGCCGAGGAAGCCGTGTTCCGTCGGCGGTGGCGCGGAGCCGGCCCGGATGCTCCCGTACGGGTTGTAGTACGTCCGGGAGACCAGCGAGGTGCCCTCGGGGACGGCGACCTGGGCCGAGCCCTGGATGTCGTTCAGCTGCCAGGTGAGCAGGCCGGTGGGCTGCCGTACCGCGACGGTGACGCCGTCCTCGGTGTAGTAGCGGGTGCCCTTGGCGATGCCGAGGGCGACGGTGATCTCCTGGCCCTCGATGTAGAGGGTGGCGATGCCACCGGGGTTGATCCGCGCCATCCGCGTGCCGTCGGGCGCGTAGACGAAGCCGGTCTTCTCCAGGAGTGCCTTGGTGGCCCCGGCCAGTTCCTGGTCGGCGTTCCAGTCGTACTCGGTGGCGATCAGGCCCTCGGTCTTCTTCTTCAGGGCGCCGTTCGCGTCGTACGCGTAGTGGCTCGCGCCCTGTCCGGTGACCGCGTGCGGATGGTCGGCGTCGTCGTAGGTGTAGGCGTCGGTGTCCAGGAGGCTGCGCCGCGAGGCGATGTTGCCGTCCGCGGTGTACGTCCAGGACTGGTTGAAGCCGGCCGGGCCGTCGTGGGTCAGCTTCGAGTCGCCGTCCGTGCAGCCGGTCTCGTACGTCGTCCAGGCGTGCGCGAGGCGGGCCAGGCCGTCGTAGGCGAAGCAGGTGGCGACGTCCTCGTGACCGCTCTTGTCGGTGATCGAGCTGAGGTTGCCGGCCTGGTCCCAGGAGTAGGTGTCGTCCTGCTTGGCCTCCCAGTCGCCGGTGAGGCCGGTCGTCAGGGTCTGGACCCGGGACAGGCGCTGGGTGTCGCTCTCGTAGCCGTACACGCGGCGCAGGTCGTGGTGCGGGTTGGCGTAGTCCCGTGAGGCGAGCTTGCCGTCGGCGGCGAAGCCGGTGGCGGAGACATAGGGGACGGTGACGTCCTTGCCGGTCAGCGGGTCGGTCTGGACGCCGGTGAGGGTGTCCGGGTTGCCCTGGGCGTCGTAGGAGGTGGTGATCTTCTCGCGCGGGGCGCCGATCACCGCGTCCTGGTAGGCGACGCTCGTCGTGTGGTCGGCGTCGTCGTAGCCGTAGCCGACGCTGTACGACGTCTTGTGCAGGGCGCCGCCGAGGCCGGCCGGGAAGGTCCAGGTGCGGCCGGTGGCACGGCCCCGCGGGTCGTAGCCGTCGACGGCGATCGTGTAGTCCTTGCCGTCGCGGTGGGTGGTCATCGAGGCCGGCTGGCCGATGCCGTTGGGGATGTCGGTGGAGTCGTAGGTCCAGGTGGCGGTCTTCTCGCCGGTGCCGGCCGCGCCGGTCCAGCGGGCGACCGGGCGGTCCAGGGCGTCGTACTCGGTGGACAGGGTCGGGGTGGCCGAGCCCGCCGCGATCGCCTTGGCGTCCCAGACCGCGGTGGTGTTGCCGTTGGCGTCGTACGTGGTGCGGGACTTGCCGGCGTCGGCGTCGTCGCCGGAGACCCGGCGGCCGAGCAGGTCGTAGACGCTGGTGGAGGTGTGTCCGCCGGGGTCGGTGACGGAGGCGACCTGGTCGGCCGGGGTGTAGGTGTAGACGGTGGCCTGCTTGGGGTCGGTGCCCTCCTGCTGGCGGATCTGGCGGCTGCGGGCGTCGGTCCACACGGTGGTGACGGTGCCGCCGGGCGGCGGGGTGGAGCGCACGTGGTCGCCGTAGTAGGCGATGGCGGTGGCCCACAGCTCCTTGCCGTCGCCGTAGCGCGCCGAGCGCACGACACGGCTCATGGAGTCGTAGGTGCGCCGGGTCTCGTCCACCTGGTCGGCGGGGATCGACAGCAGGGCGCTGCCGGACTCGCCCGCCACGACCACGGGCAACGACTCGGCGGCCACGTTGCCGACGTCGTCGTAGCGGGTGTCGATGACGACGGTCTTCTTCGCGTCGCCGGTCGAGGCCGGGGAGACCTCCTGGCTCTGCCGGTCGCGGCCGAGCGAGTCGAGGTACTTCCAGTTGGTCAGGTAGGTGTCGCCGGACTGCAGCTGACGGGTCGTCACCCGTGGTGGCAGCCGGTGTTCCCGGTCCAGGAAGTACGCGTAGGTCTGGGCCGGCGGGGCATCCGCGGCCTGGTCCGCCTCGCGCACGGAGATCAGCCGGCCGAGCTGGTCGTAGCCGTTGCGCTGGGTGTTGCCGTTGGCGTCCTTCACCGCGACCGGCAGCTGGCGGTCGGGGTCGAGGGTGGTGACCTCGGCCCGGCCCAGCGCGTCGGTCTCGGTGACCGTGGCCGGGCGGCCGGTGGGCGGGTCGTAGGCGGTGCGGTCGGTGTTGCCGCGGCCGTCGGTCTCGGTGATCGTGCGGCCGTAGGCGTCGAAGGTCGCCGACGTGCTGACCGTGCCGGACACGGTGTCCGGGCCGCTCGCGGTGACCGCCGCGACCGAGCGCGTGATGTCGCCCTTGGTGATCGCGCCGCCGAGGTCGCCGGAGCCGTCGTAGTACTGGTCCTTGCCGTTGATCAGCGCCTTCGGGTCCGCGCAGCTGCCGGAGTAGGCGCGGACGCGGTAGGGGAAGGCGAGCATCCAGTTGTCGAGGGTGGTGGTCGAGCGGTCGTACGACGTCCTGGTGCAGCGCACGTCGTCACCGGCCGTGTCGAGGACCTCCGTGGCCTGGCCGTAGGTGTCGTAGGTGGTCTTCAGACCGGTGGTACGGGTGCTGCGCTCGCCCGCGTCGGCGATGACCGTCTCGCGGGTCGTCGACTCGTTCTCGACGACGAGGTGCGCGTCGTTGTCGGCGTCGCTCTGTCCCTCCTTCGCCGGGGTGGTGTGCGCGGAGGTGTAGCCGTGCAGGGTGCCGCCGAGTTCGTGGGCGATGGTCCCGTCGGCGTTCACCTGGAACTGGATGCTCTCCCGCTCCTTGCCCTTCAGGTACGGCAGGTCCTTGACCGAGTTGCCCTGCGAGTCGGTGACCTCGACCGACTTGTGGGAGCCGTCGGCCTTCGCATCGCCGTCCATGCCGCGGAAGTTGAGGGAGCGGGTGATCTGGACGGCGCGGCTCGCGGATTCGCCCCGGTAGGACGGGTCGGTCACCTTGGCGACGTCGACGCTGCCGTATCCTCGCCAGTCGCTCCAGGAGCGGCGCTCGGCCTTGGTGACCGGGTCGTCGTCGTGGTGCCAGGCGGGCGTGCCCCGGTAGCGGTATTCGGTGGTCTGCGGGGGCGAGCCGCCGCCGCTGTCGCGGACGGTGACCTTGGTGGTGAGGTACTTGTGCCAGACGCCGAAGCCGGAGGAGGTGCCGTTGGTGCGCCAACCCGGGAAGCAGTCCTGGGTGTTGGAGTCGTAGCGGCCCTCGGGCAGGTCGTCGATCGGGCACGGGTCGGGCTGGCCGTACGTCACGTCGACCCGCCGGCCCAGTTCGTCGACGAACGAGGTGATGCGCAGCTTGCGCATCTCGGGGGCACCGGCGGCCGGGTCGGCGTCGGCCCGGTTGGCGTATTCCTTGCCGGTGAACTCCACGGCCGGAAGCGCCAGTTCACCATCCCCGGCCAGCCCCGTCTGCTGGACCTTGGTGAGCCACAGCATGGCGTCGGTGCCGTCGGAGGGCTTCGGGTAGTCGTACGTGAAGTCCATCCGGTCGACGTCCGTCCAGCCGCCGCCGGCGTCGGACCGCTGGGCCGTCACCGAGCGCAACAGCGCGTTCGTGAAGAACGTCGGCGACTTCTGCTCCTCGCCCGTGCAGTCGCCGCTCGCGCACAGGGAGTCGAGGGGCGCGTCGGGGTACGAGCTCGCGTGGTCGGCGTCGAAGGCCGGGCAGTCGCCGGAGCCGCCCGCGGCCTCGACGCAGCGCAGCCCGGTCGTGAAGTGCATCCGGGCCGGGGCCTGTTGCTCCTCGGCGCCCGAGCGCTGCGAGTAGACGATGTCCTTGAGGTGGCCGCCGCGGACGTACGAGGTCGACTTGTCCGGGTCGCCGTTGCGGGCGTAGCGGTTGGTCTCCTGGTCGTAGAAGTACGTGTTGGAGTTGCCGTGCGCGTCCACGACACCGTCGAGGTTCCAGCGCCAGGCCTGGGTGCAGTACGAGTCCTCGACACTGCCCTTGTGGCAGGGCTCGCCCTCGTCGTCGCCGAAGACGGGCACGGTGTAGACGGAGTCGGTGGCCGTGCCGGTGGCGGCCTGCTTGCCACGGCCGAAGGTGTACCGGGTGCCCTGGGGCGTGGTCACGACCCAGTACTCGCCGTCGTTGTCGCCGTTCTCGGCGCCGGTCCTGTGCTGGATGCGCCAGCCCGGGTCGTCCTGCGCCCGCCAGGTGTCACCGCCCGCGGCCGTGTCCTTCACCAGCGAGGACGAGGTGCCCTGGAGGGAGATGCGGTACTCGTCGCCGGCCCAGCACAGGTCGCCGGTGTCGCCGCCGTCGTCGGCACAGCCGTTGTAGCGGCGCTCGATGTAGGGGAGGGCGAGGTCCCAGCCCTGGCCGACCCAGGACGGCTGGTTGTTCTCGGCGGCGACCATGCCGTCGACGGCCTGCGAGGAGTAGCCGAGGTTGATGTCGGGGGCGTCGCCCGCGATCGCGGGGACCTGCGGCAGCGGCAGCGACCAGGAGAAGTCGCCGGAGCTGAGGCCGACCTGCCACTTGCTGGACGAGGCGAGCTTGGTGGCGGTGGCGGAGCCCGTCTCGCCGTCCGGGGCGGCGGCGACCACGAAGACGGTGTCCGGGTCGGCGGCCAGCTCGGCGGAGAGGGTGTGCGTGGTGAGGTCGACACGGCTCTTCACCGGGGCGCTCCGCGCGCACTTCGCCGCCCGGGGCGTGGTGAGTGCGCACGCGGGCTTGGCGATCAGCCGCAGCCGGGTCTCGAAGTCGGCGCCGAAGGCCTGCCGGAAGCCGGAGGTGTCCACACGGACGCCGACGCGGTCGGCGGCATCGGCCGCCTTCAGGGTGAACGCCGTTGCGTGACCGCCGAGTTGGCGGGCCTTGGCGTTGTCGTACGTCCGCACGTCGACGGTGTCGGGAGCGGCGGTCCGGCTGCGGGGCGCGGTGACCGAGACGGCGGTGTCGGCCACGCGGGCCGGCTCGGCGCCGACGGCAACGTTGTCCTCGCCGGACTTGGGCCAGGTGACCTTCGCGGCCCGGGCCGCGGCGAGCGGTCTGCCCTTCGGGTCGGTGGGTCTGGTGTCGAGCCGGGCGCCGGCCCGGATCTCGGTGCGGTCGATCGTGGTCACGGATCGTTCCGCGTCGGCCACCGAGGTGGCCCCTCCCGGTGCGGCCTCGGCGACCGCCGGCGGTAAGCCGGACAGGCCCAGGGCCAGGACCACCGCGGCGACGCAGGATGACCGGAAGCGCTTCATGATTCCCCCTCCACCCGTAAGGCCACAAGCGTCACGAGAGGGGCATGGGCACGTCAAGAAAGAGTCTGAGGCATTCCTGAGGTGTTCCTGTGAAGGTCAACTCGCGGGCCGATGGTGTAAAGTCCGCCGCATGTTCGCGCACTCGACCCAGAACTGGTGGTGGACCGCTCATCCGGCGGCCCACTGACTGCGCGTACGCAAGACTTCGCGAAGGCCGCCCGAGGGGCGGCCTTCGGCGTTTCCGGGGTCCGTTCCTCCCAGCGATTCCCAGTGAATCCTCCAGCGAGAAGGAACCGGACCCATGCAACTGCTCGACCTGCTCGACGATCCCCGCCCCTTCGCCCTGCTGCGCCGCCGCACGCCGGGCCACGACGAGAACACCCTGGAGCTGTTCCTCGGCCCGGTCACGTCCTACGACCGCCTCGCCGATCTTCCCGACGAGGGGCTCGCCCTGGTCCCCTTCCGCCAGATCCGCGAGCGGGGCTTCGACGTCCGCGACGACGGGACGCCGCTCGCGGTGCTGACGCCCGAGGAGACGCACACGCTGCCGCTGCGGGACGCGCTGGCCCAGCTCCCCACCCATGACGTCCGTGTCGAGCGCGGCGGGTTCGACGTCGACGACGCCGAGTACCGCGAGATCGTCGGGCGGGTGCTGCGGGAGGAGATCGGCCGCGGCGAGGGCGCGAACTTCGTGATCCGGCGGACGTACGAGGGTCGGATCCCGGGGTTCTCCCGCGCCGACGCGCTCGCGCTGTTCCGCCGGCTGCTGGAGGGCGAGCGGGGCGCGTACTGGACGTTCGTGGTGCACACCGGAGAAGGAAAAGGGCCCGAAGGGCCTTCCTTGGAAGGGCGGGGGCGGGAGACGGGTGGGCGCACGCTGGTCGGCGCCAGCCCGGAGGTGCATGTGCGGATGTCCGGCGGCACGGTCGTCATGAACCCGATCAGCGGGACCTACCGCTATCCCGCCGAGGGCCCGACGCCGGAGCATCTGCTCGGCTTCCTCGCCGACGGCAAGGAGATCGAGGAGCTGTCGATGGTCGTCGACGAGGAGCTCAAGATGATGTGCACCGTCGGCGACATGGGCGGGGTGGTGGTCGGCCCGCGGCTGAAGGAGATGGCCCATCTCGCGCACACGGAGTACGAGTTGCGCGGGAAGTCCTCGCTGGACGTCCGGGACGTCCTGCGCGAGACCATGTTCGCGGCGACCGTCACCGGCTCCCCCGTGCAGAACGCCTGCCGGGTCATCGAGCGCCACGAGGTCGGCGGGCGCGGCTACTACGCGGGCGCGCTCGCGCTGCTCGGCCACGACTCCGGCGGCGCCCAGACCCTCGACTCCCCCATCCTGATCCGGACCGCCGACATCGACGCCGACGGCCGGCTGCGCGTGCCGGTCGGCGCCACCCTGGTCCGCGGCTCGGACCCGGTGAGCGAGGTCGCCGAGACCCACGCCAAGGCCGCGGGAGTGCTGGCGGCCCTGGGCGTACGTCCGTCACGGCCGCGTGCGGAGCGCGCGCGCGTACGTCTCGCCGACGACCCACGCGTGCGTGCCGCGCTCGACGGCCGCCGGGCCTCGCTCGCCCCCTTCTGGCTGCGGATGCAGGAGCGGGCCGAGGAGCTGACCGGTCATGCCCTGGTCGTCGACGGCGAGGACACCTTCACGGCGATGCTCGCGCACGTGCTGCGCTCGGGTGGACTCGAGGTCACCGTCCGGCGCTACGACGAGGCGGGCCTCGAGGCAGCCGTTCTCGCGCACGAGGGACCGGTCGTGCTGGGCCCGGGGCCCGGTGATCCCGCCGACCTGGAGGACCCCAAGATGCGCTTCCTGCGGAAGCTGACCGCCGAGGTGATCCGGGGCCACCGGCACGGCGTCCTCGGCGTCTGCCTCGGCCACGAGCTGATCGCGGCCGAACTGGGCCTGGAGATCGTGCGGAAGGAAGTGCCCTACCAGGGGGCGCAGACCACGATCGACCTGTTCGGACGGGAGGAGACCGTCGGCTTCTACAACAGCTTCGTGGCGCGCTGCGAGGACGAGGTGGCGGAGGAACTCGCCGCGCACGGCATCGAGGTGAGCCGGGCCGGCAACGGCGAGGTGCACGCCGTGCGCGGCCCGGGGTTCGCGGGGGTGCAGTTCCACCCGGAGTCGGTGCTGACGCTGAACGGGGCGGTGCTCGTGCGGGACCTCGTCGGCCGGCTGCGCACGAGCACGTTGTCCTGACCCGGCGGACGTCAGCCGAAGAAGACGCCGACCTCCTCGTACAGCTTCGGGTCCACGGTCTTCAGTCTGGCCGTGGCCTCCCCGATCGGGACGCGGACGATGTCCGTGCCGCGCAGGGCGACCATCTTGCCGAAGTCGCCGTCGCGGACGGCGTCGATGGCGTGCAGGCCGAAGCGGGTGGCGAGCCAGCGGTCGAAGGCGCTCGGGGTGCCGCCGCGCTGGATGTGCCCGAGCACGGTGGTGCGGGCCTCCTTGCCGGTGCGCTTCTCGATCTCCTTGGCCAGCCACTCGCCGACGCCGGACAGGCGCACATGCCCGAAGGAGTCCAGCGACTCGTCCTTGAGGACCACGTCGCCGTCCTTGGGCATGGCGCCCTCGGCGACGACCACGATCGGCGCGTAGGAGGCCTTGAAGCGGGAGGTGATCCAGGCGCACACCTGGTCCAGGTCGAAGCGCTGCTCCGGGATGAGGATGACGTTGGCGCCGCCCGCGAGGCCGGAGTGCAGGGCGATCCAGCCGGCGTGGCGGCCCATCACCTCGCAGACCAGGACCCGCATATGGGACTCGGCGGTGGTGTGCAGCCGGTCGATGGCCTCGGTGGCGATACCGACGGCGGTGTCGAAGCCGAAGGTGTAGTCGGTGGCGGACAGGTCGTTGTCGATGGTCTTCGGCACGCCGACGACCGGGACGCCGTACTCGTCGGTGAGGCGGGCGGCGACGCCGAGGGTGTCCTCGCCGCCGATCGCGATGAGCGCCTCGACCTCCAGCTTGGCGAGGTTCTCCTTGATGCGCCGGATGCCGTTCTCCTGCTTGAGGGGATTGGTGCGCGAGGAGCCGAGGATGGTGCCCCCGCGGGGCAGGATGCCGCGCACGGCGGGGATGTCGAGGCGGACGGTGTCGCCCTCCAGAGGTCCTCGCCAGCCGTCCCGGAAGCCGACGAAGTCGTAGCCGTACTCCTGCACGCCCTTGCGGACGACGCCCCGGATGACGGCGTTGAGCCCGGGGCAGTCGCCGCCTCCGGTCAGTACTCCGACCCGCATGGAAATGTCCCTTCGCCGCGGTTGCCTGGTGACAGCCACGCTAATGGTGATCCACGTCACAGAGGGATGGGCGGGACCGGCAATTCCGGTGAATCAGCGGGCGATTGGTTTACTCGTCGTCAAGTCCGCGCTCTATGGCGTATCGAACGAGTTCCACCCTGTTGTGCAGCTGGAGCTTGCCGAGGGTGTTCTGGACGTGGTTCTGGACCGTGCGGTGGGAGATGACCAGGCGTTCGGCGATCTGCTTGTAGCTCAGGCCCTTGGCCACCAGGCGCAGCACCTCGGTCTCGCGGTCGGTGAGCTGCGGCGCCCCCGGCTCGTCGGTGCCGGGGGCGGGCGCCGGTTCGGAGGCGAGGCGGCGGTACTCGCCGAGGACCAGTCCGGCCAGGCCCGGCGTGAACACCGGGTCGCCGACGGCGGTACGGCGCACCGCGTCCAGCAGTTCCTCCGTGGACGCCGACTTCAGCAGATAGCCGGTCGCGCCGGATTTCACGGCCTCCAGGACGTCGGCGTGCTCGCCGCTCGCGGACAGCACGAGAACCCGCAGGGCCGGGTTGTGCCCGACGAGTTCCTTGCAGACCTGGACGCCGGGCTTGGCGGGCAGGTTCAGGTCCAGGACGAGGACGTCGGGGCCGGCGGCCTTGGCGCGGCGCACGGCCTGGTCGCCGTCCCCGGCGGTGGCGACGACGTCGAAGCCGGACTCGGCCAGGTCGCGGGCGACGGCGTCGCGCCACATGGGGTGGTCGTCGACCACCATGACCTTGATCGGGTCCTGCCGCTCGCTCATCACCGCTCCGCCTTCACGCTCTTGGGTACCTTCAGTTCGACCTCCGTGCCCTGCCCGGGCACCGAGATCAGCTCGGCGCTGCCGCCGAGGTCGCGCAGCCGGCCGCGGATCGACAGGGCGACCCCGAGCCGCCCCTCCCCCTCGGCCTGGGCGAGCCGCCCCTCGGGGATGCCGGGTCCGTCGTCCCGTACGGTCACCACGACCTCGCCGGGTTCGTCCTCGACGAGGATCCACGCACGCGCGTGCTCGCCCGCGTGCCGGCGGACGTTGTCCAGGCAGGCGCCGACGGCCGCGGCCAGTTCCCGCGCGGCGGCCGACGGCAGCGGGACCGGCGCGCCGGGCTCGGCGAAGCTGACCTTGGCGGCCGCGTACGGGGCGAGGAGGGTCCGCAGATCGACGGGACCGTCCTCGTCGGGCTCGTCCACGGCGCGTACGACCGCGCCCTCGGCCGCGTCCTGAGAGGCGCGGGAGACCGGGAGCAGCCCGGCGGAGACCAGGGTGCGCAGGGCGACCTCCTGCTCGCCCGCCATCCGGCCCAGTTCGGCCGCCTCGCCGCCGATGACCAGGCCCCGGCGCTGCACCATGGCCAGCACCTGCAGGACCCCGTCGTGGATGTCCCGGGCGAGCCGCTCCCGCTCCCTCGTCGCGGCCTCGATCTCCAGGGCGCGGGCGAGGGTGCGCTCGGAGGCGCGGGCCACCTCGACGACGTAGCCGATGGCGATGGAGGCGACCCAGACCAGGATGACGTTGTGGACGGTGTCGCGGGCCGGGGCGCCGCGCTCGATGAGGTTGGCGGCGGCGACCGGGGTGGAGGCGAACGCGGCCCAGCGCCAGCCGCCCTTGATGGCGTAGGCGAGGACCGATCCGGCGGTCCATATCGACGGCAGGGTGGGACCGCCGCTGTGGATGTGCGCGTCGTCGGCGGCCAGCGGGGTCAGCAGGATGCCGGTGAGGGCGATGGCGAGGTCGACGGCGAGGAAGCGCTTGGTGCAGGCGGCCGCGTTCTGCACGCGGGGCAGGGTGGCGAGGGTCCAGACGAACAGGACGCAGTAGTAGACGATGGCGACGCCGGGGCGGTCGTACTCGTCGTAGGCGGTGGCGAACAGCCCGACCGCGTACAGCATGGTGAGCACCCGGTACGCGGTCAGCGCCCGCCACAGCGGCTGCTCCACGGACATCTTCAGCACGCGCTCGCGCTTGGCCAACTCCCCCACCCCCACAGCCAGGAGCCTAAGCCCCGGACTTGTCCTTCTTGGCCTGTTCCCTGGCCTCTTCCTTGGCTTGTTCCTTCTCGGCCTTCGCCGCCTCCGCGATCTGCCGCTTGGCGGCGGTGGCGTATATGTCGACGTACTCCTGGCCCGAGAGCTTCATGATCTCGTACATGACCTCGTCGGTCACCGCGCGCAGCACGAAACGGTCGTGCTCCATCCCCTGGTAGCGGCTGAAGTCGAGGGCCTTGCCGATGCGGATGCCGGGACGCATGATCTTGGGCATGACCTTGCCCGGCGGCTGGATCTTCTCGGTGTCGATCATCGCGACCGGGACGACCGGGGCGCCGGAGGCGAGCGCCAGGCGCGCGAGGCCGCCGGGCTTGCCCCGGTAGAGGCGGCCGTCGGGCGAGCGGGTGCCCTCCGGGTAGATCCCGAACAGCTCACCGCGCTCCAGGACCTCCAGGCCGCTCTTGATGGCGGCCTCGCCCGCGCCGCGCGCGCCCGAGCGGTCCACCGGGAGCTGGCCGACGCCCTTGAAGAAGGCGGCCGTCAGACGCCCCTTCACACCGGGCGTGGTGAAGTACTCGGCCTTCGCGATGAAGGTCACCTTGCGGTCGAGGACCGCGGGCAGGAAGAACGAGTCCGAGAAGGACAGGTGGTTGCTCGCCAGGATCGCCGCGCCCTCGGCGGGCACGTTCTCCAGGCCCTCCACCCAGGGCCTGAAGGTGACCTTCAGCGGTCCCCCGATAGCGACCTTCATCGCGCCGTACAACAACCGAGTGCCTCCTGTTTGTCGTCGATCAGACCTTAACCCGCCCCGCGCGCAAAGGAGCCGACGGCCCTGGTCGGTGTCAGTGCCGTCGCGTACGGTGAAGCACATCTGGACTTCACGTCACTCTCATGAACCGTCCCTCTCATGAACAGGAGACCGATGGTGCCGGTCCTTCCTGGAGCCGAACCGTTCCGCCACGAGGGCGGGGAGGTCGGCGTCCTGCTCTGCCACGGGTTCACGGGCTCGCCCCAGTCGCTGCGCCCGTGGGCGGAGTACCTCGCCGAGCACGGCCTCACGGTGTCGCTGCCGCTGCTGCCGGGGCACGGCACCCGCTGGGAGGACATGCAGCTCACCGGCTGGCAGGACTGGTACGCGGAGGTGGACCGCGAGCTGCGCGCCCTGGGCGAGCGCTGCGAGCGGGTCTTCGTGGCCGGTCTGTCCATGGGCGGCGCCCTGGCGCTGCGGCTGGCGGCCCGGCACGGTGACGCGGTCAGCGGCGTCGTGGTCGTCAACCCGGCGAACAAGGTGCACGGCCTGTCCGCGTACGCCCTTCCGGTGGCCCGTCATCTCGTCCGTACGACGAAGGGGATCGCCAGCGACATCGCCCTGCCGGGCAGCGCCGAGCTGGGGTACGACCGGGTGCCGCTGCACGCGGCGCACTCCCTGAGGAACTTCTTCCGGCTGGTCGACCGCGAGCTGCCGCAGGTCACCCAGCCGCTGTTGCTGTTGCGCAGCCCGCAGGACCATGTGGTGCCGCCGGCCGACTCCGCGCGCGTGCTGAGCCGGGTCTCCTCGCGGGACGTCACGGAGATCCTGCTGGAACAGAGCTACCACGTCGCGACGTTGGACCATGACGCGGACCGGATTTTCGAGGAGAGCCTCGCGTTCATCGGCCGGCTCGCACCCAGTGTCGGTAAGGAAGGGACGGCCGCTGGTGGCTGAGCACGACTCGGATCGCGAGGACCGCGAGCCGGAGGAGCAGGGCGTCCCGTTCGACGAGGACGCCGCGTGGGCCGCGATCGTCGCCGGTTACGGCGAGGAGCCGAAGGACCCACCGGGCACGAAGCCGTTCAAGTCGGTCGAGGACCTGGCCCTGCTGGAGCCGGAGACCAACGACGAGAAGCCGGCTGACGACAAGGCGGACAGGGGAGAGAACGGGGACAAGGAGGAGAAGCAGAGCAGACCCGCGGGTCCGCTGGGCAGCTCCATCTCCTTCGCGCCCGGCGTCGGACCGCGCGACTATTCGGCCCGGGAACCGTCCGAGGACGACTTCGACGAGGACGACGAGGGGCACTTCGTCCCGCCGGAGCCGCCGCCGCTGCCCGACGCCGACGTCACCGCCAAGTTCGCCTGGCTGGGCGTCATCGGCGGCCCCGTGCTGGTCCTGTTGGCCGTGCTGTTCGGCTGGGACATGACCTGGTGGCTCACCACACTCGGTATCGGCGGCTTCCTGGGCGGCTTCGCCACGCTGGTGATGCGCATGCGCACGGACGACGACGAGCCCGAGGACCCGGGCCGCGGCGCGGTGGTCTGACTCCCACCGGCAAACGATCGAGGGCCCGCCCGGAAGATGCGTCCGGGCGGGCCCTCGTGTGCGTGATGGAACCCGATCCGCCGCTGCGGCGAAGGAGAGGTGACCACACGAAGCAGCCCAAGCCTTCGAGGCGTTGACACCACAGAAAGGAGCCCCGATGACCGTCGGACCGGGCGTCGGCACCCGCGCGGAGGATCGCGAAGAGAGTGACGCCCGTGTGATCGAGCGGTCCCGGGACGAGCCCGAGCTCTTCGCCGTCCTCTTCGACCGGTGCACCGACGCCGTGCACCGCTACACGGCCCGGCGGCCCGGCACGGAGGCGGCGGAGGACGTGATGGCGGAGACCTTCGTCACCGCCACCAGGACTCCGGGCCGCCGCGTACGTCCGGTGCCGGCAAGGACAAGAAGACGTACGTCCAGCTGCCGTACCTGGACAGCTGGGCGGTCGTCGACAAGGTGAAGGTGCGGCCCGTCGCCGGGAGCTAGGCGGGGATCCTGAGGGCGGCCAGGACCGGGAGGTGGTCCGTGGCCGCCCTCAGGTCTGTCTCGGTGACGCCGGGGAGGCCGAGCGGGACGCCCGCGCCGAGCACCTCGATGCCCTTGGTGGCGAAGATCGCGTCGATGCGCTGGAACGGGGTGACCGGGGTGAAGGTGTACTCGCTGCCCCAGGGGGCGGTCGTCCAGCAGTCCTGGAGGTCGGCGGCCAGGCGCTGGAAGGTGCGGCCGGTGGGACGGTCGTTGAGGTCGCCGCCCGCGATGGCATGGTCCACACCGAGGCCGGCCAGCCGGTCCAGGAGCATCCCGGCCTGGTCGTAGCGCTCGTTCTGCTCGAGGGAGAGGTGGCAGCTCAGCACGCCGACGCGGACGCCGCCGAAGCGGACGACCGCGGTGGCGAAGCCGCGTCGGTGCTGACCGGGAGTGAGCGGGAGCAGGACGTCTTCCGTGCGCTCGACGGTGGCCCGGAGGCCGCAGAGGATCGCCGGGCCCGCGGCGGTGCCGCCGCCGGTGAGGATGACCAGGCCGGAGGCCGAGGCCAGACGGGCGAGCTTCTTGCGCCAGCGGAAGAAGCGCGGGGCTTCCTGGATGAGGACCAGGTCGGGGGCGCAGGCGGTGATGACGCGGGCGAGAGCGTCGGTGTCGTCCCGCATCGAACGGATGTTGTAGCTCAGGACGCGGAGGACGGCTGAACCGTCGGCCTCGGTGCGGGAGTTCGGGAGCGGCTCCATGTGGATCAATCTACGCCCCAGGGCGCGGGGTGCGAGGCTTGTGGGCGGCCAACCGTGTGCGCGGCCGGGCGCGCCCACGCGGCGAAGCCGCGCGTCGACACAGCCCCGCGCCCCCTGACGGGCGCGTTCACGAACCGTCCGACTACATGATCGGGTCGGGTTCGCGGGCCAGGTCCGCGGCGCCCACCATGCCCGCCTCGTTGCCGAGCCGGGCGGCGATCACGTCGGCCACCGGGCGCCAGTTGCCGCCCACCAGCCAGCGCTTGTAGGACTTGCGGATCGGGTCGAGGACCAGTTCGCCCTCGTCGGAGAGGCCGCCGCCGACGATGAAAGCGGACGGGTCGAACAGGGAGGCGAGGTCGGCGAGACCGGCACCGGCCCAGCGGGCGAGTTCGCGGTAGGAGTCGACGGCGACCGGGTCGCCCTGCCGGGCGGCCATGGAGATGTGCTTGCCCTCGATGCCCTCGGGGGTGCCGTCCCCCAGGCCGAGCAGGATCTCGGCGTTCTCGGGGGTGGCGTTGGCGCGCTGCTTGGCGTATCTGACCAGGGCGCGTCCGGAGGCGTACTGCTCCCAGCAGCCCTGCGAGCCGCAGCCGCACAGCAGGCCGTCCGGGACCATCCGGATGTGCCCGAACTCGGCGGCGACGCCGAAGTGGCCGCGGCGCAGCTTGTTGCCGATGATGATGCCGCCGCCCAGGCCGGTGCCGAGCGTGATGCAGATGACGTTGCGGTGGCCCTTGCCGGCGCCGAACTTGTACTCACCCCACGCGGCGGCGTTGGCGTCGTTCTCCACTACGACCGGGAGGCCGACGCGGGCCTCGACCTTCTTCTTCAGCGGCTCCTGGCGCCAGTCGATGTTCGGTGCGAAGTAGACGGTGGAGCGCTGCCGGTTCACGTAACCGGCCGCACCGATGCCCACGCCGACGATCTCGTGCCCGGCGCGCGCCCCCTCGACGGCGGAGGCGATGGCGTCCACGATGCCGTCGGGCGTGCCCGGGGTCGGCACCTTGAAGGTCGAGAGGATGTTGCCTTCCTCATCGACCACGCCGGCCGCGATCTTCGTGCCGCCGATGTCGACGCCGATGGTGAGTCCCATGAATCCCTCAGTTTCGGTCGAGCCCCGCTACGGCCAACCGTACCCGAGGCCCTGCCGCCGGGGTTCAGGCGTCCGAACGCTGGGCGGCCCGGCGGCCACTGGGGGTGTCAGTCCAGGTCGATGCGCTGGCCGGGCCCGGTTCCCTCGCCCTTGTCGCGGCCTTCGTCCCGGCTTGCGTCGAGGTCCTTGTGCAGATCGGTCGGCCGGGTCGCCCAGCGCTGTTCCTGGGCCTGGACCGCGGAGCGGTACGCGGCGAGCAGTTCGTTGCCCGCGGCGGCCAGGTGGTCGAAGACGTCCGGGTTGCGTTCCACGACGGGTTCGACGGCTGCCCGGGCCTGCTGCACGACCTGCTTGACCACCTGCTGGGCCGCGGGCCCGGCGACGGCGCCGAACAGCGGTGACTGGATCGACGACAGCTTCTCGGAGACGGTGTCGACCAGCTTGCGCAGTTCCTCGGCGGCCGAGACCGGCGGCCGGCCGTACTCGGCACGACGGCGGGCCTTCTCCGCGGCGAGGTCCTCGGCGGCCGCCGTCGCCCAGGCGTCGGCGTCGGTGGCCCGCGCCTCGCGGGCGGCCTCGTTCTCACCGGGATCCGACGGGGGGAGCTGTTCGCTCATGACGGACTCCTGACTACGGTTCGTCCCTACGACGTTACCCGAACGGCCGTACGTCGTTCAGGCCCTGTCGGGCCACAGACCGGGGTCCGGCGTGAAACGGATGCACAGTTCGCCGTCCCGCAGGGCGGCGCCGGAGACGGTGCAGCGGCGCAGCGCGGACGGCAGCGCCACGATCCGGCGGAACGGACCCGCGGTGACGACGAGTTCGTCCCCGCGCCGGATCAGGTCCAGGTCGTCGCGCGCCGCCCCGGGCAGCGGGATGTGCCAGACCAGCACACCGTCCTCCGCGAGCCGGTCGCGGACGGGCCACTCGACGGTGGACGTCGTCCCGTTGACGCCGGGGACGGACAGCGCGGTGAGGTCGTCCGTGCCGCGCGGGTCGCGGCCGAGGTGCGGGACCTGCCGTACGTCGTACGACTCCCGCCACTCCTCCAGCGTCTTGCGCTGCTGGGCGACGAGACCGGCCGGCCATTCCTCCGGTACGACCCGGTTCGCGACCAGGACGTCGGGACGCAGCCCGCGCAGGGCGAAGCCCAGCACGGCCTCGCGGACGGCGTCGGCGCCGGCCGGTCCGGGTTCGGCGACCAGCCGTACGGCGGTGTGCCGGTCGGCGAGGACGGCCGCGACGGCGGCGAGTTCCGTGTCCCAGCGCGCGGCGGTGTCGTACAGCCACTCCGAGGGCATGGGCACCCCGGCCAGCCGGCCGAGCACCGGGCGCAGGGCGCGGGCCGCCTGTCGCTCGGGCGGGAGCAGGCGGCGCAGATAGCGGCGCAGTTCCTCGGGCAGCGCGAGGAGGGCGAGGGCCTGCGGGGCGGGCGGGAGATCGACCACCAGAAGATCGAACCGCTCCGACAGGGCGGCGTCGCGCAGGGCCCGCAGGAGGGTGAGCTCCTCGGCTCCGGGAAGGGGGGTGACCTCCTCGGCGTCCAGCCTGGAGGCACCGAGGAGATCGAGGACGCCTGCGGCCCGCTCCTGGAAGGCGGCGAGGTCGTCCCGGAAGCCGGCGACCGCGTCGGGCCGCCATACGCTGAGGTGGGAGGAGACGAGGAGGGGAGCCGGGCCGGTCGTCGCGCCGAGGGCCGCCCCGAGGGTGTCGGTGCGGTCGGCGCCGAGGAGAAGGGTCCGGCTGCCGTCGCCCGCGGCGCGCAGCGCGGTCGCGGCGGCGACGGTCGTACGTCCGCTGCCGCCGGGACCGGTGATCAGGAGGGTGCGCATGAGGCTGAACGGTACCTTCGCGCGCCGCCCTCAAACCGCCGTGACTACTTCTCGCCCGACTCCACGCGCTTCTTCAGCCCGGCCAGCGCCCGGTCGATGATGACCTTCTCGGCCTTCCGCTTGATCATCCCGAGCATCGGGATCTTCACGTCCACCGTCAGCCGGTAGGTGACCTCGGTGGCCCCGGCACCGGCGGGCTTCAGGATGTACGACCCGTCGAGGGAGCGCAGCATCTGGGACTTGACCAGCGTCCAGGACACCTCGTTGGCGCCGGTCCACGTGTACGCCAGGACCTGGTCGTCCTTGATCGCGCCGGCGTCCATCACGAGCCGTACCTGCTCGGCCCGCCCCTGCGCGTCGGTCGCGAGGACCTCCGCCTCCTTGACCTCGCCGGTCCAGTCCGGGTAGCGCGCGAAGTCGGCGATCACCCCCATGACATCGGCCGGTGCCGCCTCGATCGTGATGCTCGAGCTGGTGTGTTCCGCCATCGCCGTGGCTCCTCCAGATGCGGGCCGGTGAGAGGTCGTCGTGCGCACGTGTGTGCAGCGTGAAGGCTACCGCGCGCCCGACCAGGCGACTTCACCCGGATCGGGCAGTTCACCATTCGAGCGCCCAGGGCTTCCCGGTGCCGGCGAAGTGCCCGACGTTCACACACTCCGTGGCCCCGATCCGCATGCGCCGCACCAGGGGTTGGTGGACGTGGCCGAACAGCGCGTACCGGGGCCGGGTGCGGCGGATCGTCTCCAGCAGTGCCCGGCTTCCGCGCTCGAAGCGCCGGGCCACGGTGTCGTAGACGAGCTCGGGCACCTCCGGCGGGATGTGCGTGCACAGCACGTCCACCTCTCCGACGGCCGCCAGCTTCGCCTCGTACTCCTCGTCGTCGATCTCGTACGGCGTCCGCATCGGCGAGCGCAGGCCCCCTCCGACGAACCCGAAGGTCCAGCCGCCGATCTCCGCCCGCTCCCCGTCCAGCACCCTCGTGCCGGGCCTCGCGTACTCGGCCCACAGGGACGGCATGTCGACATTGCCGTAGGTCGCGTACGTCGGTGTCGGGAAGGCCGCGAACATCTCGGCGTACTGCCCCCGCACCGCTCCTTCGATGGCGGTGGCCCGGTCCGTGCCGATGCCGCCCCACAGCCGGGCCCCGAACTCGCGCGCCTCCTCGAAGCGGCGGGCGGTGCGCAGCTCGACGATGCGGTCGGCGTTCTCCCGGCCGAACAGGTCGGGGAAGATGCCGCGCGAGTGGTCGGCGTAGTCGAGGAAGAGGACCAGGTCACCCAGGCAGATCAGGGCGTCGGCGCCGTCGCCGGCGCGGGCCAGGTCACGGGCGTTGCCGTGCACGTCACTGACCACGTGGACCCGGGTCCTGCCGCTGTCGGCCGGTGTGGATGCCATGACGATCAAGCGTAAGGGTGTGGGATGTACGTGAACAGAGCCGTCGGGACCTGCGGTTACTGGCTAGTCAGTCAGCGGGTCGACTACCGTACACAGAGCAGCACCCATCTGTGTGACGCAGCGAACATCTCGCCGGGACCCCCTGTCGGAGAAGCCATACCGGCGGGTAACGTCCGGGCAGTCCAGTCGTGCTCAGGATTTCAACCAGTGATGTCCCGAGCACCTGCCCGAGCCTTGGACGCATCGTCGCATCGCACAACGTCGTGGCGCCGGCGCCTTATGAGGAGCAGCAGTCTTGCGCGAGTTCAGCCTTCCGGCTTTGTACGAGGTCCCTGCGGACGGCAATCTCACCGACATCATCCGCAGAAACGCCGCGCAGCATCCCGATGTGGCCGTCATCGCGCGCAAGGTCGGCGGCGCGTGGCAGGACGTGTCGGCCACGGCGTTCCTGGCCGAGGTGCACGCCGCCGCCAAGGGCCTGATCGCCTCCGGCATCCAGCCCGGCGACCGGGTCGCCCTGATGTCCCGCACGCGGTACGAGTGGACGCTGCTGGACTTCGCGATCTGGAGCGCGGGCGCGGTCACCGTGCCGGTGTACGAGACCAGCTCGCCCGAGCAGGTGCAGTGGATCCTCTCCGACTCGGGCGCGACCGCGGCCCTCGTCGAGCTGGACAACCACACCGCCGCCGTCGAGTCGGTGCGCGACCGGCTGCCGGCCCTCAAGCACCTGTGGCAGATCGAGGCCGGAGGGGTCGAGGAGCTCGGGCGCCTCGGCAAGGACGTCAGCGACGCGACCGTCGACGAGCGCAGCTCGCTGGCGCGGGCCGACGACCCGGCCACGATCGTCTACACCTCCGGCACCACCGGCCGCCCCAAGGGCTGTGTGCTGACCCACCGCAGCTTCTTCGCCGAGTGCGGCAACATCGTCGAGCGCCTGCGGCCGCTGTTCCGCACCGGCGAGTGTTCCGTGCTGCTGTTCCTGCCGCTCGCGCACGTCTTCGGCCGGCTCGTGCAGATCGCCCCGATGATGGCGCCGATCAAGCTGGGCACCGTCCCGGACATCAAGAACCTCACCGACGAGCTGGCGTCCTTCCGGCCGACGCTGATCCTCGGCGTCCCGCGGGTGTTCGAGAAGGTCTACAACTCGGCGCGCGCCAAGGCGCAGGCGGACGGCAAGGGCAAGATCTTCGACAAGGCCGCGGACACCGCGATCGCGTACAGCAAGGCGCTGGACACGCCCTCGGGCCCGTCGCTGGGCCTGAAGATCAAGCACCGGACCTTCGACAAGCTGGTCTACAGCAAGCTGCGCGCGGTGCTCGGCGGCCGGGGCGAGTACGCCATCTCCGGCGGCGCCCCGCTGGGCGAGAGACTCGGCCACTTCTTCCGCGGCATCGGCTTCACGGTGCTGGAGGGCTACGGCCTGACCGAGTCCTGCGCGGCCACCGCCTTCAACCCCTGGGACCGTACGAAGATCGGCACCGTCGGACAGCCGCTGCCGGGCTCGGTGATCCGGATCGCGGACGACGGGGAGGTGCTGCTGCACGGCGAGCACCTGTTCAAGGGCTACTGGAACAACGAGGCCGCCACGGCCGAGGCGCTGACCGACGGCTGGTTCCACACCGGTGACATCGGCACCCTCGACGAGGACGGCTACCTCCGGATCACCGGCCGCAAGAAGGAGATCATCGTCACGGCGGGCGGCAAGAACGTCGCCCCGGCCGTGATCGAGGACCGGATCCGCGCGCACGCGCTGGTCGCGGAGTGCATGGTGGTGGGCGACGGGCGGCCGTTCGTGGGCGCCCTGGTCACCATCGACGAGGAGTTCCTGGGCCGCTGGGCCGCCGAGCACGGCAAGCCCGCGGGTATCACCGCGGCGTCGCTGCGTGAGGACCCGGATCTGCAAGCGGCGGTCCAGGACGCGGTCGACGACGGCAACGCCGCGGTGTCGAAGGCGGAATCGGTGCGGAAGTTCCGCATTCTGTCCTCCCAGTTCACGGAGGAGTCGGGCCACCTCACGCCCTCGCTGAAGCTCAAGCGCAACGTGGTGGCGAAGGACTACGCGGACGAGATCGAGGCCATCTACCAGAAGTAGTGGGCCACTTGGGTCAGGTGTCCTCGGCGAGGACCCGGGTCATCGTGCGCTCGGCGAGCGCGGTGATGGTGACGAACGGGTTCACGCCGATGTTGCCGGGCACCAGCGAGCCGTCGGTGACGTACAGCTTCGAATAGCCTTTCACCCGGCCGTAGTTGTCGGTCGCCTGGCCCAGCACGCAGCCGCCCAGCGGGTGGTAGCAGAAGTCGTCGGCGAAGACCTTGCTGGCGGAGCCGAACAGGTCGTAGCGGTAGATCGTCGCGTTGGCCGAGTTGATCCGGTCGAAGAGCTTCTTGGCCATGGCGACGGACACCGCGCTCTGGGCGGCGGTCCAGCCCAGCTTGACCCGGTCGCTCGCGGAGTCGTAGGTGAAGGCCGCCCGTTGGGGGTTCTTGGTGATCGCCAGATAGAGGCTGACCCAGGTCTCGAACCCGATGGGCAGCGGGGCGATCTCCGCGAAGACCGGGTTGTCGGTATTGGCCCAGTCGTCGATGCCCATGACCGGCATGGTCGACTGGTTGGCGCCGGTGGTGTCCCAGATGTGGTTGGCGCGGCCGAGCATGGTGTTGCCGTTGGGGCCCCAGCCGGCGCCGACACTGGAGTTGAGGGCGGGCAGGGCTCCGGTGTCCCGTGCCCGGACGAGGAGTTCGGTGGTGCCGAGGCTGCCGCCGCCGAGGAAGAGGTACGTGCAGCTGTACTGCTTGGTCTGCACGACCTTGCCGGTGACGTCGATGCGGTCGGTCGTCAGCAGCCAGCTCCCGTCGCTCGCCCGATGGACGGCCTTGACCCGCTCCATGGTGTTGATGGTGACGTTGCCGGTGCCCAGCGCGGACGCCAGGTAGGTCTTGTCGAGGCTCTTCTTGCCGTAGTTGTTGCCGTAGATGACCTCCTGCGCGAGCGCCGACTTGGTGGCGGTGCCGGCCGCCTCGCGCTGCATGTAGCCGAAGTCGTAGACGTTCGGCACGAAGGTGGTCTTGAGCCCGGTGTTGTCGGCGGCCTTCCGTGACGTGCGGGCGAACTGGTACCACTCCGTCGACTCGAACCAGGCGGGGTCGATGGTGTTGACGCCGAGCATGGCGCGGGCGCGCGGGAAGTAGGTGTTGTACATCTCCGTCGCGTTCACGGTGGGGAACTGCTCGGTGAAGTACGACTGGAGCGGGGTGACCGCCATTCCGCCGTTGACCAGGGAGCCACCGCCGACACCGCGTCCGACGTACACGGACATGTTGTCGAAGTGCACGCGGTCCAGGACGCCGGGGTAGGGAGTGATGTCCTTGTTGACGACGTCCAGCCACAGGAAGGTGGCCAGCGGGGCCTCGGTGCGGGACTTGAACCACATGGAGCGCTGGTCGGGGTTGGCGGTGTTGCAGAAGATCTTGCCGTCGGCGCCGGGGGTGTTCCACAGCTGCCCCATCTCCAGGACGAGCGTGCGGATGCCGGCCTGGCCGAGGCGTAGGGCGGCGACGGCACCGCCGTATCCCGAACCGACCACGATGGCGGGCGCGTTGTCGACGGAGGCCGCTTCCTCGGCCGCCTGCGCCGACTGCAGACCGATCCGAGTGAGCCCGGCGGCGGCCGCGCTCTGCAGGGCGATCATGCCCAGTATTTGACGTCTCGTCAGCTGATGCTGCGTCAGTTTCGCTGTCATGCGCGCAGCATCGGCGGATTATCGGCCTCCGGCTAGGCCCCTGTCGTCAAATTCCCGTCGTCCGCCCGAAGCTCGGGGCCCGGCGGTGCCATGGGGGTCCCCCGCGTGAGGTTGTTCAAGCGTGGCGGAGCCTGCGCTCGCAAGGCACCTGAGCGCCATCGATGGCGGCGCGCCCGCGCGAGGTTGTTCGAGCGTGGCGGAGGAGCCACGTCGGTGGTTCGGCAACGCGGCTGGGGGCAAAACGCCTCCTGGGCAGTGGCGAGTGCGTGCCAGGCGCCGCCGGGCAGGTGGGCATTCGACGGCCAGCTGGTGTGGTGAGGCTGACGTGGGAAGACGTGGCCAGGCTCGGCCAGGAGGCCGGGCGGCTCGCGTCCCGGATGCAGCGGCCGGACACCCTGGACGAGGCGGTGAGCCACCGGCTGCGCCCCTAGAGCAACGTCTTCAACTTTTCCGCCAGCAAGTCCCAGCGCCACTTCTCTTCCACCCACTCACGCCCCCGCTCCCCCATGCGTCGCCTGAGTTCCGGGTCGGAGAGGAGGACGGAGATCCGTTCGGCCGTCTCCTCGGGGGAGCCGCCGCGGACCACCCAGCCGGTCTCGCCGTCCAGGACGGCGTCGGGGGCGCCGCCGGAGTCGCCTGCCACGACCGGCAGGCCCGTCGCCGAGGCCTCCAGGTAGACGATGCCGAGCCCCTCGACGTCGAGGCCGCCCCGGCGGGTCCGGCAGGGCATGGCGAAGACGTCACCGGCGCCGTAGTGGGCGGGCAGCTCGGACCAGGGCACGGCGCCCGTGAAGCGCACGGAGTCGGCGACACCGGTCTCGCGCGCCAGCTTGCGCAGCTCGCCCTCGTAGGGCCCGCCGCCGACGATCAGCAGCACCGCGTCCGGCTCGGCGGCCAGGACCCGGGTCATGGCCAGGATCAGCGTGTCCTGCCCCTTGCGCGGCACCAGCCGGGACACGCACACGACCACCGGCCGGTCGGTCAGTCCGAGCCGCGCACGGACCGCATCACCGCCCGACCCAGGGTGGAAGACCTTCTCGTCGACGCCGGGCGGCAGCTGCACCATCCGCCCCGCCGCCGCGGGCGTCAGCGCGGAGGCGATCCGCGAGCGCGTGTACTCGCCGAGGTAGGTGATCGTGTCCGTGCCCTCCCCGATCCGCCGCAGCAACTGCCGCGCGGCGGGCAGCTGGGCCCACCCCGCCTCGTGACCGTGGGTCGTCGCCACCAGCCGCTCGGCGCCGGCCCTCCTGAGCGCCGGCGCCATCAGCCCGAGCGGCGCCGCCGCCCCGAACCACACCGACGTACAGCCGTGCTCGCGCAGCAGTCCGACGGCCGTCCGGGTGGCCGCGGGCGTCGGCAGCAGCATGGTCGTGCGGTCCCGGACGACGGTGAAGGGCTGCTCGGCGTCGAAGGCGCGGGTCGCCTCGACGCCCTCCCTGCCCCGCTTCCAGGTGGAGGCGTAGACGACCAGCCGCTCGGGGTCCAGGCGCAGCGCCATGTTGTGCAGGAACGCCTGGATGCCGCCGGGGCGGGGCGGGAAGTCGTTCGTCACGATCAGCGTCTTGTGCATCGCCGCCGACCCTACCGGGCGCGTCCGCACAGGTGCGCTCGGCCGCGTTTATGGCGAGTTCACAGCCGGGCAGGACATCATGTTCTCCTCAAGACGAACAGCTGGCCGAAGGGGCTCGGGTGGACATTGCGGGTGCGAGGCGGTCCCTGGCGGGGCTGCTGGTGACCTGGTGCCTGACCAGGGTGATCCTGCTGCTGTTCGTCTACAAGGTGTGGATCTTCCCGGGCCCGGACGTCACCAGCGACGTCTCGGTGATCTACCAGGGCTGGTACGAGGTGCTGCGCACCGGCGCCTTCCCGCGCGGCGACGTCACCTGGCAGTACCCGCCCGCCGCGGCCCTGGCGATCCTCTCCCCGGCGCTGCTGCCCTTCCTGCAGTACGCGTCGGCCTTCTTCGTCCTGGCCTGCGTGGCCGACCTGGCCGTCCTCGCCCTGCTGCTCTACGCGGGCCTGCGCCCCGGCAAGTCGCTGCGCGGGGCCTGGATGTGGGTGGCGGGCGTGCCGCTGATCGGGCCGACCGTGTACGCCCGCTACGACGTGATGGTCACCGCCGTCACCGTGGCCGGGCTGCTCGCCGGGGCCCGGCGACCCCGCGTGATGGGCGTCCTGGTCGGGTTCGCGGCGATGCTGAAGGTGTGGCCGGCGCTGCTGCTGCTCGGTGCCCGCAAGCGGGCCGCGTGGGCCTGGACGGCGGGAACGGTCGCCGTGGTGGCGGGGCTGTTCGCGGTGTCGATGCCGGGGGCGTTCTCCTTCCTGACCTTCCAGAGCAACCGGGGCACCGAGGTGGAGTCCCTCGGCTCGCTCGTCTTCCATGTGGCCCGGCACTTCGGCTGGGACGGCCGGGTGCTGTTCCACTACGGCTCGATCGAGTTCGTCGGCCCCTGGGTGAACGCGGTCAGCTCCGCCGCCCTGTTCCTGACCGGCGTGGCCTTCGGCTGGCTGCTGCTGTGGCGGCTGATGGCGACCCGGTTCCTGCCGAGCACGCTCGCCGACGCGGCGTTCACGGCGGTGCTGATGTTCACGGTCACCAGCCGGGTGATCAGCCCCCAGTACATGGTGTGGCTGGTCGGTCTCGGGGCCGTCTGCGTGTGCTTCCGGGGCACCCGGATGGGGCTGCCCGCGCTGCTGGTCCTCGCGGCCTGTCTGGTGACGGTGCTGGAGTTCCCGCTCTGGTTCCAGCACGTCGTCGCGAGCGACCTCCTCGGGGTGACCCTCCTGATCCTCCGCAACGGCCTCCTGGTCGTCGCCGCCGTCTGTGCGGCCGTGCAACTGTGGCGCTCGACGGTCTCCGGCGAACCGGTCCCGCCGCTGCCCGCTCAGGCGACCCGCACCAAGGAGACCTCCGCCTCCTCCTGACGCGGCCTCCGGCCGACCGACACCGATCCGGACGGGACAGCGGCGGCCAGGTCGTCGTCAGTCGCCACCGCGCCGCGTCACCCCCCCGCATGGGCAGCCGGTCGGCACGGCTGTGCCGGCTCGCACCTGCACGCCCCCGCCCCCGCCCGCCCCGGCCGGGACGCACCCTGCCCCGTGACCGGTCCGGGACGGCGCCTGCGCCCCGGGCGAACAGCACGGCCACCGCGGCGCACTGCACGGCCATGGCGAGCGCCATCGCCAGGCAGACTCCGGGCAGACCGAGCACCGACAGGCCGTAGGCGAGCGGGAGTTGGACCGCGGTGCCGAGCAGCGTCACCCGCAGCAGGGCCGGTGCTCCCCCGCTCCCCTCGAAGACCCCGCCCAGCGCGATGAAGCAGGCCATCAGCAGCAGGTACGGGCCGATGCAGCGCAGGAACAGCACTCCGGCGTGGGCGACCCCGGGGCCGGCGCCGAAGGCGGCCATGATCCAGGGGGCGGCGGCGCCCAGCAGAACGACGGCCACCAGCCCGGCCGTCCCGGACACCAGCATCGCCTGGCGCCCGATCTCCCGGCGCGCGTCGCGGCCGGCGCCACGCGTGTGGGCGGTGTGGATCGACGCGGCCTGCCGCACCGCGTAGAACGCCATAGTGGCGACGTAGAGGACCTTGTAGGCGACGGCGTACGCGGCCACCGCCGTCACCCCCAGGCGTGCCACGATGGCGACCAGCACCAGTGCCCCGCCCTGCCGCACGGTGAAGTCGGCGGACATGGGCAGCCCGGTGGTCAGGGTCCGGCGCAGGGCCGCGCCCACGGGTTCCGCGGGCCTCGCCCGGGCCGTCTGCCTCAGCAGGGCGTTCCGCCGGAGGACGACCAGCCCCGCTGCCAGCGCGGCGCATCGGCACAGCACCGTCGAGACGGCGGCGCCCAGCACGCCGTACAGGTGGATCAGCAGCGGGTCGCAGACCAGGATCAGCCCGTTGGCGAGCAGCGCGAGCCGCATCGGGGTGCGGGTGTCGCCGGCACCCTTGAGGATGCCATCGACGAGGTTCTGCGCGAAGAAGACGGCGATGCCCGGCAGGGAGACCGCGAAGTAGGCGACCGCGAGCGGCAGGGCAGCGCCCTCCTCGCCGCCCAGCACGGTGCGGGCCAGCGGCTCGCGCAGCAGCAGCCCGCCGAGCACGACCGTCGGCGTGACCACCGCGAACAGCGCCCAGCCGCCGCGCACGGCCGCCCGCACCGCCCCCGGGTCCCGGGCGCCCCTGGCGTGCGCGACCAGCACGGTCGTACCGGACGCGAAGACCAGCGAGACGCCCAGCAGCACGTTCTCGGTGTTGGTCGCCACGGCCACCGCGGCGACCGCCGCACCGCCGAGCCGGGAGACCCAGACGGTGTTGATGATCCCGGCGGCCACGGTCGCGAGGAGCGAGAAGTAGACGGGACGGGCGAGCGAGACGAGCTGTCCGCGATGAGCGTTCATGGACCCGGGACCCCCTCGTGATGACGTACCTCTAATCGAGGTAGCTCGCTTAGAGGTACCATGGCCGCACGGAGCCCGCAAGGAGGGAACGTTGCTGGAACTGTCGATCCTCGGCTTCCTGGCTGAACAGCCGCTGCACGGCTACGAGTTGAAGGAGCGCATCAAGGCACTGAGCGGCCATGTCCGCCCGGTGAGCGACGGCGCCCTCTACCCCGCCATCGCCCGGCTGGTGACCGCCGGCAAGCTCGACCAGCACACCGAGCCGGGGGCGAGCGCGGCCCCGCGCCGCATCCTCTCCCTCACCGCCGAGGGGCGCGAGGACCTGCTGGAGCGCCTGCGGCACCCCAAGGAGGCGCAGATCACCGACCACGTCCGCTTCAACACGGTCCTGGCCTTCCTGCGCCACCTCCCGGACCGCCGGGAGCAGGCCGACGTCCTGCGCCGCCGCCTGGACTTCCTCGAGACGCCGTCGAGCTTCTTCTACGACGACGGAGAGCCCGTACGCGCGGAGGAGACCGGGGATCTGTTCCGGGAGGGCATGCTGCGGGTGGCGCGGGCGACGGGCGAGGCGGAGCGGGCCTGGCTCAGAGAGGCCATCGGCCTGCTGGATCAGCCGAGTTGAGCCTTGAGGTACTCCCGCCACTGCTCGGTGAACCTCGTCGGCGTCGTGCCCAGAACCTTCTTCATCGCGTCCTCGACCGAGCCGGCCCGCCGCGGATGGTCACCCACCGCCCGGTAGAACTGCCCGAGGCGCTTCTGGCCCCACCGGTCGGCGATCATCCGGCAGGCCAGCCAGCCGCCCTCGTAGGCCTGCGCGAGCTTCGTCGCGTCCCCGCTGAACCCGAAGTCCTTGTCGGTCGGCAGCGCGGCCGGCACCTGGCCGTCGTCCACCGAGCGGGCCAGCTCGGGCGCGGCCTGGATCGCGGTGCGGCCGGTGCCGAGGTAGCCGACCCAGTCGGCGTACCCCTCCGACAGCCACAGCGGGGTCGCGGCCGTGGTGTGGGCGCGGGTGGCGACATGGGTGGTCTCGTGGGTGAGCACGACCTGCTTGCCCAGGGTGCCGAGGAGGGCGTACGCGTCCGGGTTGACGATGATCCGGTCCGCGGGCGCGTCCGGCGGACCGCCCACCTCACCGGTGGTCACCGCGGCGATGCCCCGGTACTGCGAGGCCGGTGAGCCGAGCAGCCCCGCCATGCCGTCCACGGACTTCGGTACGAGGACGAAGACGTGCCGGGCCCAGTCGGTGCCCCACGCCCCGCTGACGGCCGGGACGGCGTGGTCCGCGAGGTCGGCGTAGACGTGCAGCCGCTCGCTTGACTGCCCGACGCCGAGGACGAGGCTGCGCCTGCCGCGCATGACGGTCACCTCGCCCTGGTCCCACAGCTGTTGGGCGGACCTGCGGGCGGGGGTGTCGGCGTCCACCCGCCACTGCCCGTCCGGGCCCCGAGAGAGGGTGAGGGTGCGGCCGGCGGTGACGGGGGCGTTGTCGTACCCCTGGACCCGGTACCGGAGTTCGGCATCCGCGGTGGCCTCGTCGCCGTGCCGGTGCAGGGCCGTGACGCGGTAGGCCCAGGAGGCCAGCGGCACTCCGCGGAGGTTCTCGAACCAGCCGAGCGCGCCCGTCTCCAGGAAGGCCGTCCGGTCGCGGTCGAGGACGGCGGCGGACCGGCGGTCCAGGACCCGCTGCAGATCCGTCCTGGCCGGACCGTCGGGGGACTGCCCGCCGCAGCCCACCAGGGAGACGAGCAGCAGAACGAGCGCCACGACACCCGAACTCCACGCCCGCCCACGACCACCAGCCACTTCCCGATCGTACGGCCGACGGGGCGCGGGGCGTCAGACCCTCGTGACGGAGGACACCGGCATCATGTTGACGCGGTCGTAGCGCACGGGGGCGCCCGGGTAGGGCGCGTGGATCACCTGGCCGTTGCCCACGTACATCGCGACATGGCTGGCGTCCGAGCGGTAGACGACCAGGTCGCCGGGTTGCGCCTGGGAGAGCGGGACCTGCCGGCCGGCGAACCGCTGCTCCTGCGAGGTGCGCGGCAGATGGACGCCGGCGTGCGCGTACGACCACTGCATCAGGCCCGAGCAGTCGAAGCCGGAGGGGCCGGTCGCGCCCCAGACGTACGGTCTGCCGAGCGCGGAGCGGGCGGCGGCGATCGCGGCGGCCACGCGGGCGTCGGGCGGGACGACGCCCGAGAGGTCGGGGATGCCGCCGCCCCCGGAGCGGGAGGCCCGGTCGTAGGCGGCACGCTGTCCGAACGGCAGGGAGTTCAGCAGCTGCCGGGCCTTGGCGAGCTTCCGCTCGACGGTCTTCTTGTGGGCGGCGACCGCCGTGCGGCTCTTCTGGAGTTCGGCGAGCTTGCCGGCCGCCTCCGCGCGCTCCTGGGCGAGTTCACGCAGCGCGGACCGCAGCTCCCGCAACCGGCCCGCCTGGTGGGCGCTGATCCGGTCGAGCGTGGAGGCCTTGTCGAGGTAGTCGGCCGGGTCGTCGGAGAAGAGCAGGGCGACGGTCGGGTCGATGCCGCCGGAGCGGTACTGGGCGCCGGCCAGCGAACCGAGCGCGTCCCGCATGGTGTTGATGCGCTGCTGCTGCCGGGCGATGCCGTCCTGTGCCTGACCGACCTCGCGGCGCAGGGTGGCGGCGGTCTCGTCGGCCTTGTCGTAGGCCTGGGTCGCCTTCTCGGCCTCCTCGTAGAGGCGGTCCACCTCGGCCTTGGTGTCGGTGTGCGGCGCGGCGTGGGCCGGCACGGCGCCGAGGGCGGCGGTCGCCGCGGACAGGACACACAGGGCGGTGCCGGCACCTCGGTTGAACCCGGACGTCGGTACAAGGCGGCGATGGGACCCCACGGGAAGCCGCGCTCCTTCCGCTGACGACAAGGACCGCTTCCCCGCGCGGCGGGGAAACGCGCCAGACAGTAGCCGCGCGGTGGGGGGTCGGCCAAAGACCCTCGCGGATACGCACAGTGACGCCCCGCCTCTGACGCAGGTCATGGGCGGGGCGTGGGGTCGGCGGGAGGTGCCGTAATTCGCCCGTTCGGGCGGCACCCGGAGCGTCAGCCGACGCGGACGCCGAACTGGAAGGGCATGTTGCCGATCGACTCGTAGCGCACCACGGTGCCGGTGCGCGGGGCGTGCAGCACCATGCCGTTGCCCGCGTAGAGGCCGACGTGGTGCAGGTCACCGTAGAAGAGGACGAGGTCGCCGACCCTGAGCTGGCTCTCGCTGTAGATCCGGGTGCCGGCGTTGGCCTGCTCCTGTGAGGTGCGCGGGATGGTGACGCCGGCCGCGGCGTAGGCGCGGGAGGTCAGACCGGAGCAGTCGAAGGAGGCCATACCGGTGGCGCCGAAGGAGTACGGCTTGCCGAGCTGGCCCTGCGCCCACTGGAAGGCGGCGGCGGCACGGCCGGAGGCGGCGGGGTCGTTGCCGAGGTCGACCCGCTGGTTGGCGTCGCGGTTGGCGCGGGACTGGTCGGCGTTGAGGGCCGCGCGCTCGGCGGCGGTCAGGGAGTTGAGGAGCTTCTGCGCCTGGGCGAGCTTGCCCTGGACCGCCTTCTTCTGGGCGACGAACGCGGCGCGGGTGGCGGAGAGGTCCTTGAGCTTGCCGGAGGCCTCCGCGCGCTCCTGGGCGAGCTCGCGCTGCTTCTCCTCGATCTTCTTCAGCGCCTCGACCTGCTGGGCGCTGAGCTGGTCGGCGGTGGAGGCCTTGTCCAGGTAGTCGTCCGGGTTCGACGACAGGAACAGCTGCAGGGAGGAGTCGATGGAGCCGCTGCGGTACTGGGCGGCGGCCGCCAGGCCGATGGAGTCGCGCAGGGTGTTGAGCTCCTCCTGGCCCCGGGCGACGCCGTCCTGGATGGTGGAGATCTCCTTCTGGAGCTTCTGCTCCTTCTCCTTGGCGCCGTTGAGCTTCTCGGTGGCCTGCTCGGCCTGCTCGTAGAGCTTGTCGACCTTCGCCTTGACCTCGTCCTTGGAGGGCTTCTCGCTCGGCGCGGCGTTGGCGGCCTGAGCGCTGATGGCAACGGCGGCAGCAGCGGCGGTGGTGAGCACGGTCACGCGCGTGCGACTCGGCTGCTTGGGTCGACGGTGGGACGCCACGGAGGTGAACTCCTTCTTTTGAGTGATCACCCGCTCGGAGGTTCGAGCCCAGACCCTAGTGACCTTCCTGTGATCAGATCAAATCCTCACACCAAAAAATCCCGTCACGCAATGCATTCTTTGCACACAACTCACATGGGGTCACACCAGGTTGACGCTACGTTGCGTGACGATCACACCAAATCGGGCATAGCACCTGGACGTTGACGTTTACGACAGGCGCTTCAGCAGCATCGCGGAGGCGACCGGTCGCGCGCCCGCCTTGGCGACCCCGTCGGCCACCTCGCGATCGGTGGAGGCGACGATGACGGGCCGCCCCGGCGGCTCGGCGCGCACCAGCTGGCGGATCAACTCGTCGGCGGTGACGCCGGGTTTGGAGAACAGCACCCGCACCCCGCGCGGGGGCGCCAGCAGCACCGGGGCCGCCAGTTCGGCCCCGTCGAAGACGCAGGTGACCTCGGCGCCGGTCTGCGCGGCGAGCTGGGAGAGCTGGCCGAGGAGCCTGAGGCGCTGCTTCTCCAGGGGCATCTGCGGATAGCCGGTCTTGGTGACGTTGTAGCCGTCGACCACCAAGTGCGCCTGGGGCAGGGCGAGAAGCTGGTCCAGGATGGCCGGATCGTGCTCGGACAGCGCCCGCGCGGCGATGTCCTTCGGGGTCATTCGTCCCGGTTCGACCGCGTCGACGGTTTCCGCGGGCCGTACGGACACGGGCGGCAGTGCCAGTTCGCGGCGCAGCCCCTGGGCCGCGTCCAGAACGGTGTCCAGAAGCAGACGGACGCGCATGTCCTCGACACTGCGCCCCTCCCGCGCTGCTCTGCGCGTGGCCTCGAGGGCCGCCTCGGCCTCGCCGAGCCGCGCCTTGAGCCGCCGGGTCTCGCTCTCCGCGGCGGACACCTGGGCCTGCCCGTCGGCCCGTACGGTCTCGATCTCGGCCTGGATCTTGCGCAGGGCGGCCTCGCCGCGCTTGACGTCGCTGAGGGCGGCACGGAGCTTGCGGTGAAGCGATTCGGCTTCCTTCTTGGCCGAGTCCAGCTCCGTCCGCAGCCGCTCGGTCTCCGCGCGGGTCTGGTCGCGGGCGGCGGTGAGCTCCTCGCGCAGCCGCTCCAGCTCGGCCCGGCTCTCCTCGTCGGCCCGCTCGGCGTCCGCCCGCTGGGCCTCCTCGCCGGCCGCGGTGACGAGCTTGACCCAGCCCGTGGGCCGCAGAACATAGGCCGCGGCCGCCACGTCGAGCGGATCCGCGGCCGGGGGCGGCGAGCCGGAGTCGAGGGCGCCGGCGAGCTCCGGCTGGGCCTCTCTCAGCTTCTCCCCGATGCGCTGCCGGAACAGCGGATCGGTCTCCAGCGCCGCCGCCATCGCGTTCCCGGCGAACTTGGCCCGCCGGTTCGGCGCGAAGCGCGCGTACTGCCTCAGCTGGGCGGGCAGCTCCGCGACGGTCAGCCCGCCGAAGCCGTCCGAGACGATCTGTACGACTCTTCTGCGCACACCGTCGGGCAGCGGACGGTCGAGCACCTCGGCGGCGCCGTCGCCCGGCCCCCCGCCTTGTGTCTCCACCATCCGTCACACCCCATCACTGTGCGGGGCCGCTCCCGGTCAGGAGCCGGCGCCCGGCCTGTCCACGAGTTCCACCTGGTCCACGGCGTTGCACCAGCGGCAGCGCACCGACTCGATGGTCTCATTGACCACCTCGCGCTCCTCGACCTTCGGCTCTCCGGCCAGGTCGAGGTGGACGTACTCGACGACCTTCGACGAGCGGGTCACGTCGAAGCGCGTGAGGTTGCCGCAGAGGGTGCAGCGCCACCGCGTCGTGGCGGTCGGCAGGGGAACCGTCATCGTGACTGTTCGCTTTCCTTCTAGTCTCCGTGACGCCCCAGCTTCCCTGGAGCGTGTGGCCGTAACCCTACGGCCTGCCGGCGACTCACCGCTGGTGTGTCCCCGGGGCCTGTCCGGCGGATCATGTCGGAGTCGCGGGGTAGGGCACGCCCACCTGCGGCGTTGTCGTCGGTTGGCGACTCTCCCACGCTCGAACAGCCGCGCGCGGGGGACCCCATCGCGTCGACGCCCTCCTCCGCCTTGCGGTTGGACGCACCATACCTCGCTCACCTGCACCGATAGCGTGCCGTCGATGTCCTCCGACCTGATCCGCCGGACAGGTCCTGGCGGCGAGGCGGTCTGGGCGGCTGCGTCCCGTTACGTCATGCTCTGTGTTCATGATCGGCAACTGGGACGTGACCGTCGGCAGAGTGCTCCGCACACCCTCGGCACCGGTGACGTACGGGCTGATCGCCCTGTGCTGTCTGCTCTTCCTGGCCGGGCCCGCCGCGGGGCTGAACCCGGCCTACGGCACCGGGGACGCGCTGCTCGCCGCGCAGCGCGCCTACTTCCACCGCTGGGGCGTGGTCCCGGCCGAGCTGTTCCAGGGCTCGCCCCGGGCCGCGCTCACCCCGGCGACCGCCCTGTTCGTGCACGGCAGCTGGGTGCACCTGCTGGGCAACATGCTCTTCCTCTATGTCTTCGGAGCGATGGCCGAGGAACGGATGGGCCGGATCCGCTTCACGCTCTTCTACGTCGGCTGCGGCTATCTGGCCCTGCTGGGCTACGCGGCCGCCAACGCCGCCTCCGAGCAGTCCCTGGTCGGTGCGTCCGGGGCGATCTCGGCGGTCCTGGGGGCGTTTCTGTACCTGTTCCCCGGGGCCCGGGTGACAAGCCTGCTGCCCTTCCTGTTCTTCCTCCCCCTCCGCTTCCCCGCCTGGGTCGTCCTGCCCTTCTGGGCGTCCCTGCAGTGGCTGGCGGCGGGCCGGGCGCCCCAGGGGCCCGGGGTGGCGTATCTGGCCCACCTGGTGGGCTTCGGCCTGGGCTTCCTCTACGCGTGGGCCCGTTTCCGCCGTACGACTAGAGTGAGGGCCGCCCCTGCTCCGGCCCCCGAGGGAGAGAACCAGCCGTGATCACCGCGATCGTCCTCATCAAGACCAGCGTGGACCGGATCCCCGAGATCGCCGAGCGGATCGCCGCGCTGGACTCCGTCAGTGAGGTCTTCTCCGTCACGGGCACCTACGACCTGATCGCCATGGTCCGGGTCAAGCAGCACGAGGACCTGGCGGAGGTCATCCCGGGCTCCATCAGCAAGATCCCGGGCGTCGAGGCCACGGACACCCATGTCGCGTTCCGGACCTACTCGCAGCACGACCTGGAGGCCGCGTTCGCGATCGGCCTGGACTCCTGACACCCCGCCCTACTCCGCGGGCCGGTGCAGCCGGCCCCAGAGGGTGATCAGCGCGCCCCAGTTCACCACCTGCCAGGCCGGGATGTCGGCGGAGTGCGGGACGCCGTCCTCGTCGGCGCCGCGCACCGTGAGGTTCGCGTCCCGCCGCGTCGCCCACCAGGACCGGGGTACGGACGGGTCCGGCAGGTCGACGGCAAGGGTGGGCTCCTCCAGGCCGGACCACGTCAGGAGCGTCCGCCCGCGCGGCAGCCACAGCCCCCGCGCGTCCGCCGTGAGCCGGCCGAAGGCGACCTGCCGGCCCTCCTGGAGCCGGGCCAGCAGCGCGGGCGCCTGCGCCCGGCCCACCCGTCGCCGCACGTGGTGGACGGCGGCCCGGATCGACACGTTCTCGGCGCGTTGCTCGTCCGGCTCGTGAAGCTGCCACTCGTCGAGGACGAAGGAGTGTTCCGCGCCGTCGGCGAACCGCGCCAGGTGCCGGTGGCCGTAGGTGTACCAGGGCGGGCCGTGCTCGGGGTCCCGTCTCAGGGTCAGGTCGATCGTGGAGCGCCAGTGGGTCACCTGCTCCCAGCGCCTCGCCCGCGCCCCCGGCACCGACACCAGCCCCTCCTCGTACAGGTACACCGGTGCCGTACGGGGCAGCCGTGGCCGACGGCGCGCGACGGCCACCGCGAGGAGCTCTCCGAGTTCCCCGGCCGACGCCGACTCACCTACCGCGGCCGGAATCCCCACACAACGGATGATTACACGGCCGGCACGCAGCGGCCGTCCTCGGTGCGGTATGTCCACTTTGCCCCGTCGCTCACCAGTTCCCGGACGGCGTTCACGAAGCGCTCGACGTGCTCGTCGGGGGTACCGGCGCCGAAGCTGACCCGGATCGCGTTGAGGGACTTCTCGCCGGGCGCGGCCTCGGGGGCGCCGCACTCGCCCTGGGTCTGGGGGTCGGAGCCGAGGAGGGTGCGCACCAGCGGGTGGGCGCAGAAGAGGCCGTCGCGGACGCCGATGCCGTACTCGGCGGAGAGGGCGGCGGCGAAGTGGGAGCTGTTCCAGCCCTCGACGACGAAGGAGATCACCCCGACCCGGGGCGCGTCGTCGCCGAAGAGGGACAGCACCCTCACCTGCGGGACCTCCGCCAGGCCTGCCCGCACCTTCTCGATCAGGTGCCGCTCACGGGCGACCAGAGTGTCGAAACCGGCCTCCGTCAGCGCCTTGCAGGCCGAGGCGATGGAATAGGCGCCGATCACGTTCGGGGAGCCCGCCTCGTGCCGGGCGGCGCTGTCGTGCCACTCCACGTCCACTCCCCCGTCCTCGCGACGGGTGACCTTGCGGCTGGCGCCGCCGCCCGCGAGGTAGGGGTCGGCCGCGCGCAGCCAGTCGGCGCGGCCGGCCAGGACGCCGGAGCCGAAGGGGGCGTACAGCTTGTGGCCGGAGAAGGCGACCCAGTCGACGTCCAGGTCACGGACGGAGACGGGGTGGTGCGGCGCCAGCTGGGCGGCGTCCAGCACGATGCGGGCGCCGTGCGCGTGGGCGGCGGCGGCCAGCTCACGGACCGGCCACAGCTCGCCGGTGACGTTCGAGGCGCCGGTGACGCAGACCAGGGCCGGGCCCTTGGGGTCACGGGCGGCGAGAGCGCGCTCCAGGGACTCGACGGCCTGCCGCGGGGTGCGCGGGGCGTTGAGGTAGGTGACCCGGGCGTCCTGCCAGGGCAGCAGGCTGGCGTGGTGCTCGGTCTCGAAGACGAAGACCTGGCAGTCGGCGGGGAGGGCGCGGGCCAGGAGGTTGAGGGAGTCCGTGGTCGACCGGGTGAAGACCAGCTGGTCGTCGGCTCGGCAGTCGAGGAACTCGGCGACGGTCCTGCGGGCGTTCTCGAACAGGTCGGTGGAGAGCTGCGAGAGGTAGCCCGCACCGCGGTGGACGCTGCCGTAGTACGGGGCGTAGGCGGCCACGTCGTCCCAGACGCGCTGCAGGGCGGGGGCGCTGGCCGCGTAGTCGAGGGCCGCGTAGGTGACTTCGCCGCCCGTCACGAGCGGGACGGTGACATCCCGGCCCAGAACGGGCAGCGGGGCACAAATGGTCTGGACGGAGGCAGCGGTGGAGACAGACATGGGGGAACTCCCGTGAAAGGCAGAGAAGAAGATGAGAAGGGGGTGCGCGGAGGCGGGGCTCGGCGGCCCTATCGCATTCGCTTGCTCACGGGGGACTCCCTCGATGACCAGGATCCCTGGGCTGTGCTCATCTCAAGAGCGTGAGGGATCCGCGCTTGCCGCAGACCTCGCTGCCTACGGCCTGGTCTTCACCCGGGGCACCCCGCCACGGACGGAGGGTTGCCGGACAGTCGGCCGGGGCCTCATGACTGTCACTCATGACCTGGAAGAGAACGTACGTGAGGTGATCGCGGTCCCGCAACCCGTGTCCGGATGACGGGACCGCGACCTTGAGTCGGCTACTTGTTGCTGGCCGCCACCCAGCGCTCCAGCGCCCGCTTGGCCGCCCCGGAGTCGATCGACTCCGCCGCCCGGTCCATGCCGGCCCGCAGCTGCTCGGCCAGGGTGCCGGGACCGGGATCGAGGGCCACGAGGGCCGCCGCCGAGTTCAGCAGGACGGCGTCCCGCACCGGGCCCGTCTCGCCGTCCAGGAGACGCCGGGCGACCCCCGCGTTGTACGAGGGGTCGCCGCCGCGCAGAGCCTCCACCGGGACGAGGTCGATGCTGACGTCACGGGGGTCGAAGGTCTCCTCGGTGACCTTGCCGTCCCGGACGATCCAGACGTGGGAGGTGGCCGTGGTGGTCAGCTCGTCGAGGCCGTCGTCGCCGCGGAAGACGAGCGAGGAGTTGCCGCGCTCGGCGAAGACGCCGGCGACGATCGGCGCCATGCGCGGGTCGGCGACGCCCACGGCCTGCGCCCGCACCTTGGCGGGGTTGGTGAGCGGACCGAGCGCGTTGAACACCGTGCGAATGCCCAACTGGCCGCGTGCGGCGCCGACATGACGCAGCGCCGGATGGAACTTGATCGCGAAGCAGAAGGTGATCCCGGCCTCCGCGGCCACCTCCGGGATCCGCTGCACGGGCAGTTCGAGGTTGACGCCCAGCTTCTCCAGGACGTCGGACGCCCCGGACGCGGAGGACGCGGCCCGGTTGCCGTGCTTGACGACCCGCGCGCCGGTGCCGGCGACCACGATCGCGGACATCGTGGAGATGTTGACGGTCTTCGCACCGTCGCCGCCCGTGCCGACGATGTCGACGGTCGGACCCGGCACCTCGATGACGTTCGCGTGCTCGTACATCGTGCGGACCAGACCGTTGATCTCCTCGACGGTCTCGCCCTTGGCCCTGAGGGCCACCACGAACCCGGCGATCTGCGCGTCGGTCGCCTCGCCGCGCATCATCAGGTCCATCGCCCAGGCGGTGTCGTCGGTGCTCAGGTCCCGGCCGTTCAGCAGGCCGTTCAGCAGCAGGGGCCAGGAACGGCCCGCCGCGGTGTCGCCTCCAGCGGGGGTCACAGCGCTCATGAGGCCGCTCCTGGGTGTCGTAGAAATGACGCGGTGTGGGCCCACCCTATCCAGGTCGGCGCACGAAGAAGGGCCCCCGTCCGGTGTTCGGACGGGGGCCCTTCCGCCGTGGCGTGGCGAGCCGCAGCGATCAGTGGTGGCCGTGGCCGCTCGTGATCTCCTTGTACTCCTCGACGGTCGGCTTCGGGATCTGGGACTCGTCGCCGTAGTACGCCTCGCTCAGCTTGGCGCGCAGCTTCTGGGAGCCCTTGACCTTGCGCTCGACGCCGTTCTCGTCGACCGTCGGGCCGATCTCGACCGGCTTGTACTGCTCGTGCGCCGTGAGGGTGTGCAGCGCCTCCTGGCTGAGCGGCTCGTGGACCTCGATGAACTCACCGTGCGGCAGGCGCTTGATGATGCCGGACTCGCGCCCGTGCAGCACCTTGTCCTTGTCCCGGCGCTGCAGGCCGAGGCAGATCCGCTTGGTGGCGATGAAGACCAGGACCGGTACGACGAAGAAGCCGACGCGCACGAACCAGGTGATCGCGTTGATCGACAGGTGGAAGTGCGTGGCCCACAGGTCGTTGCCGCCGCCGATCATCAGCACGAAGTACCAGGACACCCACGCGGCGCCGAACGCGGTACGCGTCGGGGCGTTGCGCGGACGGTCCAGGATGTGGTGCTCGCGCTTGTCACCGGTGACCCAGGACTCGATGAACGGGTAGACCGCGATCGCGACCAGGACCAGCGGGAAGATCACCAGCGGGATGAACACGCCCAGGACGAGCGTGTGACCCCAGAGGTTGATCTCCCAGCCCGGCATCACCCGGATCAGGCCCTCGGAGAAGCCCATGTACCAGTCGGGCTGGGCGCCGGTCGACACCTGGTCCGGACGGTAGGGGCCCATGGCCCAGATCGGGTTGATCGAGGCGATCGCCGCGATGGCCGTGATGACGCCGAAGACCAGGAAGAAGAAGCCGCCGGCCTTCGCCATGTACACCGGCAGCAGCGGCATGCCGACGACGTTGTTGTTCGTCTTTCCGGGGCCCGCGAACTGCGTGTGCTTGTGGTAGAAGACCAGGATCAGGTGGCCCACCATCAGGCCGAGCATGATGCCCGGCAGCAGCAGGATGTGGACCGAGTAGAACCGGGCCACGAAGTCGCCGCCCGGGAACTCGCCGCCGAAGAGGAACATCGACAGGTACGTGCCGACGATCGGCACGGACAGGATGGCGCCCTCCATGAAGCGGACACCGGTGCCGGAGAGCAGGTCGTCCGGGAGCGAGTAACCGGTGAAGCCGGTGAACATGCCCAGGACGAGCAGCAGGAAGCCGAACAGCCAGTTGACCTCACGCGGCTTGCGGAACGCGCCGGTGAAGAACACGCGCATCATGTGCACGAACATGCCGGCGAGGAAGATCAACGCGGCCCAGTGGTGGATCTGCCGGATCAGCAGACCGCCGCGCACGTCGAAGGAGATGTGCAGGGTCGAGTTGAACGCCTCGGACATCATCTGGCCCTGCAGCGGGATGTAGCTGCCGTGGTACTCCACCTCGTTCATCGACGGGTGGAAGAACAGCGTCAGATACACACCCGTGAGGATGAGGATGATGAAGCTGTACATGCACACTTCGCCCAGCATGAACGACCAGTGGTCGGGGAAGATCTTGCGCATGTTGCTCTTGGCCAGGGAGTAGATCCCCAGCCGGCCGTCGGCCCAGTCGGCGACGCGCTCACCGGCGGGCGCCTTGCCGCGCCGCGGGGCGGTGTTCTCGTTGGTGCTCATCCGCGCTCCCAGAATGCAGGACCGACGGGCTCCTCGAAGTCGCCGAGCGCCTCGAGATAGCCCTCGTCGTTCACACCGATGCGCAGCTGCGGCAGGGCGTGACCGGCGGGGCCGAAGATCACCCGGGCACCGTCGGAGAGGTCGAAGGTGGACTGGTGGCAGGGGCACAGCACGTGGTGCGTCTGCTGCTCGTACAGGGAGATCGGGCAGCCCACGTGGGTGCAGATCTTCGAGAAGGCGACGATGCCCTCGTAGGACCAGTCGAGCTCGCGCTTGTCCTTGATGTTGTCCGGCTGAAGCCGGACGATCATCAGCGCCGCCTTGGCGATCTGGGTCTGGAAGTCCTCGTCCTTCTCCTCCAGGCCCTCGGGCTTGGCGAAGGTGAGCGAGCCGACCGCGACGTCGGAGGGGCGCAGCGGCTCGTTCGTGTTCATGTTGACGAGCAGCTTGCCCTTGGACCACAGCGTGTGGCGGAGCTTGGTCCCGGGCAGCGGGCCGAGGTCGCGCAGCAGCATGACACCGGAGAGCGGGAACAGGGCCAGCGCGCCGAACATGGTGTTGCGGATCAGCTTGCGGCGGCCGAGCGCGGACTCCTTGGCGCCCTGCTTGAAGTCGGCCATGACCTTGGCCTTGACCTCGGGCGAGGCCTCGATCGGGTGCCGCTCGTCGGCGATCTCCACGTCGGACATCAGGGTGCGGGCCCAGTGGACCGCGCCCGCGCCGATGGTGAACAGCGCGACGCCCAGGGTCAGGCCGAGCGCGAAGTTCAACGCGTTGATGTGGCCGATCGGGAAGACGTAGATCGCCTTGTCGTGCGGGATCGCCACGTACGAGGCGATGAAGCCGACCGTGGCCAGCATCGACACCGTGAACAGCATGGCCACCACACGCTCGGACCGCTTGGCGGCCCGCTCGTCGATGTCCTGGATCCGGTGCTCGTGCGGGGGCAGACCGGGATCCGCGAAGGGGTCCTTGTCGTCCGCGACGCTTACCGCGCCGTGCGCGTCCTGCTCAGCGGGCAGGTTCTCTTCTGGAATGTCTTGGCTACTCATGACTTCTTGGCCTTTGCGGTCCGAGCGGCGACCCAGACGGCGACAGCGATCAGCGCGCCGAGTCCGAAGATCCAGGCGAACAGGCCTTCGGAGACCGGGCCGAGTCCGCCCAGCTCAAGACCGCCGGGGCTCTCGGTGTTGCCTCCGTTGACCGCGTTCAGGTACGCGATGATGTCCTTCTTGTTCTGCTCGGTCAGCGTGGTGTCGGGGAACGACGGCATGTTCTGCGGGCCGGTCTGCATGGCCTCGTAGATGTGCTTCGGCGCGACGCCCTCGAGGCTCGGCGCGTACTTGCCGTGCGTCAGCGCACCACCCTTGCCGGTGAAATTGTGGCACTGCGCGCAGTTGGTACGGAACAGCTCGCCGCCCTTGGCGATGTCGGCACCGTCCGGGCCGTACTCCGCCTTCGTGGGGATGGACGGGCCGGCGCCCAGCGAGGCGATGTACGCCGCGAGCTGGTCGATCTGGGCCTGCGTGTAGATGACCTTCTTGCTCGGGATCTGAGCGCCCGGCTGCTGGGCCGGCATACGGCCGGTGCCGACCTGGAAGTCGACGGCCGCGGCGCCCACGCCGACGAGACTCGGACCGTCGGAGGACCCCTGCCCACCGGTTCCGTGGCACGTAGCGCAGCCCACGGAGTAGAGCTTCTTGCCCTCGTCGATGGCGAGGGACTGGGCGGTGTCGTCGGCCTTCGCCTGGCTCGCGGGCGCGAGCGTGGCGTACAGCCCCCCAGTGGCCGCCAGCGCGAGGAGGAGGACGACGACCGCCGCCAGCGGATGGCGTCGTCGTGCGGAGAGCTTTTTCACGGATTACCCCGGTGTCAGGATCTTCTGCGTCGATGCTTCTGGGATGTGCGCCGCGCGGGCGCACTCGGGAACTGGCCCGGCTACTTGATCAGGTAGATCGTGGCGAAGAGGCCGATCCACACGACATCGACGAAGTGCCAGTAGTAGGACACGACGATGGCCGCGGTCGCCTGTTCGTGCGTGAACCTCTTGGCCGCGTAGGTGCGGCCGAGGACGAACAGGAAGGCGATGAGGCCGCCTGTCACGTGCATGCCGTGGAAGCCGGTGGTCAGGTAGAACACCGAGCCGTAGGGGTCGGAGGACAGGGAGAGCCCGTCCTTCTTCACCAGCTCCGTGTACTCGTAGATCTGACCGCCGATGAAGATCGCACCCATGACGAAGGTGACGATGAACCAGCCCCGGAGCTTCTTCACGTCCCCGCGCTCGGCGGCGAAGACGCCGAGCTGGCAGGTGAGGGAGGAGAGCACCAGGATCGTGGTGTTGGTCGCGGAGAACGGAAGGTTGAGATGGCTCGCCATCTCCTTCCAGTGATCCGGACCGGTCACCGATCGCAGGGTGAAGTACATCGCGAAGAGGGCCGCGAAGAACATCAGCTCGGAACTCAGCCAGATGATGGTTCCGACGCTGGTGAGGTTCGGCCGGTTGACCGACGGGTGCGCGTGCCCGGTATCTACTGTCGTTGCTGTCGCCACGACCGACATTATGTCGGTCGCTTATCCCGCCCTCACTCCGGGGGGTGCCGTTCGGAGTGTTGCTCCGGTTCATACCGTGGTTGACGTGGTGTTGAACGGAGTAACATCCGCCGCAACGGGCCTTTCCGCACGACGCAGACGTCTCGGAGGAACAATGCAGCCGACCGCCACGGTGCTGGTCTACAGCGACGACTCCACCACCCGCGAACAGGTCCGGTTGGCTACCGGGCGCAGGCCGGCACCGGACGTTCCCGTCGTGGAGTTCGTCGAGTGCGCGACCCCGGCCGCCGTCCTCAGCGAGCTGGACAAGGGCGGTATCGACGTCTGCGTGCTGGACGGCGAGGCCGTGCCGATGGGCGGCATGGGCGTGTGCCGGCAGATCAAGGACGAGGTCTTCAACTGCCCGCCGGTGCTGCTGCTGATCGGCCGCCCCCAGGACGCGTGGCTCGCGACCTGGAGCCGGGCGGACGCCGCTGTGACGCTCCCTGTGGACCCGGTGGAGTTCGCCTCGGCACTGGCGGGCCTACTGCGGCGCAAGAGCCTTCAGCAGAGCGCCTAGACGCTCTGCGGACGCAGCCGGGCCCGTTCCGCCGGGCTCGGCGCGTCCAGGGTGTCCGCGACCAGGGCGCTGCCGGTGCGCCACTTCTTCCAGTCGAGGTTCCAGTCGCCGAAGCCGTTGCCGAACGGCTCCATGGTGTTGCCGTTCGAGTTCACGACCTTGACGACGTCGCCCTCGTGGACGTTGTCGAAGAACCACTCGGCGTTGGCGGTGCTCATGCCGGTGCAGCCGTGGGAGACGTTCGCGTAGCCCTGTGAGCCGGTGGACCAGGGGGCCGCGTGCACGTACTCGCCGCTCCAGGTGAGACGGGTGGCGTAGTAGACGGGCAGGTCGTACGAGTCCGCGGAGCCCTCGGCGATGCCGACGGTGGCGCTGCGCATACGTACGAAGTACTCCTTGCCCAGCACCACCTTGACGCCGTTGCGGGTGTCGAAGCCCGGCTTTCCGGTGGTGACCGGGATCTCCTTGATCTCCTCGTCGTTCTTGTAGAACGCCAGGGAGTGGGAGGAGGCGTCGGTGACGGCGATGACCCGGTCGCCGATGCTCAGCTTCAGCGGCTTGGACTTCTCGCCCCACAGCCGGTCGCCGATCTTCACGCCGGCCAGGTCGCTGCGCACGCTCACGGTCGCGTGCGCGGGCCAGTAGTCCTTGGGACGGTAGTGGAGCTCCTTGTCGTCCACCCAGTACCAGGCGCCCTGCACGGCGGGGACCGAGTCGACCCTGAGGGCGCGTTCGACGACGGCCCGCTGCGCCTTGTCCTTGACGGGCTGGTCCAGCTTGGCGGTGACCGGCTGGCCGACGCCGTACGTGCCCGAGTCGGGACCGAAGGTGACCTTAAGCCGCTTCTTGGTGGTGGGCTTGCTGGTGTCGAAGGAGAGCACCTTGCGGCCGGGCGCCCCGTCCTCGTCCTCGGTGCTCACCCGCACCGTGTAGTGGGCGTCGGCGGCCAGCGGGGAGGTGCTGTGCCAGCGGGTGCCGTCGGCCGAGAGTTCGCCCGTCACATAGCGGCCGGTGGCGTCCATGGCGACGACGTCCGTGATACGGCCGTCGCCGTCGTCGGCGGTGACCTCGAGGGGCTTGTCCGGGTCGGCCTTCTTGCCCTCGCCGGTGGGGCCGTTGAAGGAGATCTGGTCCGACGCGTCGTACGGCTTGTCGGTCAGCGGGTTGCCGCCGCCGGTGCAAGCGGTGCCGCCCGCGCCGAGGGCGATCACCAGCAGCGTGCAGCTGACGACGGTGCGGGTGCGCGGAGTGCTGTTCATGACTCCGACGCTAGGGAGCGGCGTCAATCATGGCGCGCTGGGTGACTCGTACGGGGGACGCACATTGCGGCAAAAGCAGGAGCCCGGACGCTCCTGACGGAGTGTCCGGGCTCCAGAACCGCTCAGTGCGTGCTACTGGGTGCGGTTCTCACCGCGGTAGTACTCGAAGACCCAGCCGTACAGGCCGACCAGGATCACCGGCGCCGAGAAGTACAGCAGCCACCAGCCGATCGCGACCGACAGGAAGGCCAGCGCGCCACCGACGCCGAGGGCGAGCGGCTGCCAGCTGTGCGGGCTGAAGAACCCGACCTCGCCGGCCTCGTCCGCGACGTCCGCCTCCTTGTTGTCCATCGCACCCGCGTCGACCCGCCGGGCGGTGAAGCCCAGGTAGAAGCCGACCATGATGCTCAGGCCGAAGGCCAGGAAGAGGGCCGTGGTGCCGGCCGGCTCCTTCGACCACACGCCATAGACGACCGCCATGACGAGCAGGAAGGCGCTCAGCCACATGAACATCTTGCCCTGGATCTTCACTTGCCGGCCTCCTTGCCACCAGCGAGGGCCTTGTCACCGTGAGGCGCGTTCTCCAGCTGGTCGAGGGCCGCGATCTCGGGGTGGTGCAGGTCGAACGCCGGGGATTCGCTGCGGATCCGCGGCAGGGTGAGGAAGTTGTGCCGCGGCGGCGGGCAGGAGGTCGCCCACTCGAGGGAGCGGCCGTAGCCCCACGGGTCGTCGACCTCGACCGGCTTGCCGTACTTGGCCGTCTTCCACACGTTGTAGAGGAACGGCAGGATCGACAGGCCGAGCAGGAACGAGCCGATCGTGGAGACCGTGTTCAGCGCGGTGAAGCCGTCGGCCGCCAGGTAGTCGGCGTACCGACGCGGCATGCCCTCGGCGCCCAGCCAGTGCTGCACCAGGAACGTGGTGTGGAAGCCGATGAACAGCGTCCAGAACGTGATCTTGCCGAGCCGCTCGTCGAGCATCTTGCCGGTCATCTTCGGCCACCAGAAGTGGAAGCCGGAGAACATCGCGAACACCACGGTGCCGAAGACGACGTAGTGGAAGTGCGCCACCACGAAGTACGAGTCGGAGACGTGGAAGTCCATCGGCGGCGAGGCCAGGATGACGCCGGTCAGACCACCGAAGGTGAAGGTGATGAGGAAGCCGGTCGCCCAGAGCATGGGGGTCTCGAAGCTCAGGGATCCCTTCCACATGGTGCCGATCCAGTTGAAGAACTTCACGCCGGTGGGTACGGCGATGAGGAACGTCATGAAGGAGAAGAACGGCAGCAGCACACCGCCGGTGACGTACATGTGGTGCGCCCACACCGTCACCGACAGGCCGGCGATGGCGATGGTCGCGCCGATCAGGCCCATGTAGCCGAACATCGGCTTGCGGCTGAAGACCGGGATGACCTCACTGATGATGCCGAAGAACGGCAGCGCGATGATGTACACCTCGGGATGGCCGAAGAACCAGAAGAGGTGTTGCCACAGCAACGCTCCGCCGTTGGCCGAGTCGAAGACGTGTGCCCCGAATTTCCGATCCGCCTCCAGCGCGAACAGCGCGGCGGCCAGAACGGGGAAGGCGAGCAGGACGAGGACCGCGGTCAGCAGCACGTTCCACACGAAGATCGGCATGCGGAACATGGTCATGCCCGGGGCGCGCATGCAGATGATGGTGGTGATGAAGTTGACCGCGCCGAGGATGGTGCCGAAGCCGGAGAAGGCCAGACCCATGATCCACATGTCGGCGCCCACGCCCGGGGAGCGGACCGCGTCCGACAGCGGGCTGTAGGCGAACCAGCCGAAGTCGGCCGCGCCCTGCGGGGTGAGGAAGCCGCCGACGGCGATGGTGGAGCCGAACAGGTACAGCCAGTAGGCGAACATGTTCAGCCGGGGGAAGGCCACGTCCGGGGCGCCGATCTGCAGCGGCATGATCCAGTTCGTGAAGCCGGCGAACAGCGGTGTCGCGAACATCAGCAGCATGATCGTGCCGTGCATCGTGAACGCCTGGTTGAACTGCTCGTTCGACATGATCTGCAGACCAGGCCGGGCGAGCTCGGCGCGCATCAGCAGCGCCATCACGCCGCCGATCAGGAAGAACGCGAACGACGTGACGAGGTAGAGCGTCCCGATCGTCTTGTGGTCAGTGGTGGTGAGCCACTTGATCACGACGTTGCCGGGCTGCTTGCGCCGGACCGGCAGCTCGTCTGAGTAGTGTCCCTCAGCTGCCGCGGCACCCTGGGGTTCGTTGAGGATGCTCACAGGTTGTTCGTCTCCCGGTTCTTCTCGTGGCTCGTCTGCGCGATGCCGGCGGGAACGTAACCGGTCTGCCCCTTCTTGGCGAGGTCCTTGAGGTGCTGCTCGTAGCGCTCCGGGGAGACGACCTTCACGTTGAACAGCATCCGGGAGTGGTCGACGCCGCACAGCTCGGCGCACTTGCCCAGGAAGGTGCCCTCCTTGTTGGGGGTCACCTGGAAGGCGTTGGTGTGGCCCGGGATGACGTCCATCTTCATCAGGAACGGCACCACCCAGAAGGAGTGGATGACGTCACGCGAGGTGAGGACGAAGCGGACCGTCTTGCCCTTGGGCAGCCACAGGGTCGGACCCGGGTTGCCGGTCTGCGGGTTCCGCGTGGCGGGCGTGCCGACGTCGTAGACACCGCCGGCGTTGGCCGGGAACGCGTTCTTGAACCTGTCCGGGATGTTCGCCAGGTTCGGGTCGGTCTTCGCGTCGCCCGTCACCCCGGGAACCGGAGCGATGTAGTTGAAGCCCCAGCTCCACTGGTAGCCCACGACGTTGACCGTCACTTCGGGCTTCTTGTCCGTGAGGCTGAGGAGCTTCGACTCGTCACGTGCCGTGAAGTAGAACAGCACGGAGACGATGATGAGCGGGACCACCGTGTACAGCGCCTCGATGGGCATGTTGTACCGGGTCTGCGGAGGAACCTCGACCTTGGTGCGGCTGCGCCGGTGGAAGATCGCACTCCAGATGATCAGACCCCACACCAGCACGCCGACGGCGAGCGCGGCAGCCCAGGAGCCCTGCCACAGGGAGAGGATCCGCGGAGCCTCTTCCGTGGTCGGGGTGGGCATACCAAGGCGGGGGAAGTCCTTGTATGTGCAACCGGTGGCGGTCGCCAGGACCAGGCCCGCGGTCATTGCCTGCAGCAGCTTCCGCCGCATCGGGCGCCGCGGCGAGCGGTCGGAGCCGTTGGGACTCACGTAGCGCCTTCCCGAGAGTCTCGCCCGCGCGGATCGGCTGCGGCCTGCCTTCTCATCTGGTCGGTCGCCGCCCTGCGTCGGGCAGGGGTTTGGATGTTTATGCGGACCAAACCCTAGCCGACGCCCTCCGGGGGTTCAGCGGGAGGGGTGCCTACTGGGTGGGGGGTTCGCTGAATTGGCGGCCGCGGGTGCGTTGTGGCTGGTCGCGCCCTGCGGCGGAGCCGCTGACGTCACGGCCCCGCGCCCCTGGGGGTTAGCGTTGCCGTGTGGCCTATCTCGACGCTGCTTCCAGTGCTCCGCTCCATCCCGTCGCACGTCAGGCCTTGTTGGCCTCGTTGGATGACGGGTGGGCCGATCCCGCCCGGCTCTACAAAGAGGGCCGGAAGGCCCGGATGCTGCTGGATGCGGCGCGGGAGACCGCTGCCGAAGCCGTGGGGTGCCGGGTTGACGAACTGGTGTTCACCTCCTCCGGAACACAGGCCGTACACACCGGGATGGCGGGCGCGTTGGCTGGGCGGCGGCGGGTTGGCGGTCACCTGATCGTGTCTGCTGTCGAACATTCCTCGGTGCTGCATGCCGCTGACGTGCACGAGGGCGGCGGGGGGACGGTCAGCCAGGTGGCGGTGGACCGGACGGGGGCGGTGGATCCGGCGGAGTACGCCGCCGCGCTCCGACAGGACACCGCGCTGGCCTGTCTGCAGTCGGCCAATCACGAGGTGGGGACCGTGCAGCCGGTGGCGGAGGTGGCCGAGGTGTGCCGGGCGGCGGGGGTGCCGTTGCTCGTGGACGCCGCACAGTCGTTGGGGTGGGGGGCGGTCGGCGGTGACTGGTCGCTGCTCACGGCCAGTGCGCACAAGTGGGGTGGCCCCGCCGGGGTCGGGCTGCTCGTCGTGCGGAAGGGGGTGCGGTTCGCCGTGCAAGGGCCCGCGGACGAGCGCGAGTCGGGGCGGGCCGCCGGGTTCGAGAACATCCCGGCGATCGTGGCGGCGGCCGCCGCGCTGCGGGCCGTGCGGGCCGAGGCGGGGCAAGAGGCGGTGCGGCTGCGGGAGCTGACGGCGCGGATCCGGGCGCGGGTGCCGGAGCTGGTGCCGGACGTGGAGGTCGTGGGCGATCCGGAGCGGCGGCTGCCCGGGATCGTCACCTTCTCGTGTCTCTATGTCGATGGGGAGACTCTGCTGCACGAGCTGGACCGCGCCGGTTTCTCCGTTTCCTCCGGGTCGTCCTGTACGAGCAGCACGCTGACGCCCAGCCATGTGCTGAAGGCGATGGGGGTGCTGAGTGAGGGGAATGTGCGGGTCTCGTTGCCGGCGGGCACGACCGAGGCCGACGTCGAGCGGTTCCTGGAGGTTCTGCCGGGGGCGGTGAGCGGGGTGCGGGAGAAGCTGGGCGCGCCGGTGCCGACGACCGTGCGCGAGGAGGGCGCCCTCGTCGTGGACGCCCTGGGCAAGCTGTGCCCGCTGCCGGTCATCGAGCTGGCCAAGGTCATCGGGGACGTGCCGGTGGGCGGCACGGTGCGGGTGCTCGCCGACGACGAGGCGGCCCGGCTGGACATCCCGGCGTGGTGTGCGATGCGGGGGCAGGAGTACGTCGGTGAGGAGCCGGCGGACCGGGGCTCGGCCTATCTGGTCCGCCGGGTCTCCTAGCGCCGCTGCCGGCCGCTACACCAGGTGCTTCTGGACCTCGGCGGCGGCCTCGTCGCCGTACGCCTTGGTGAAGCGGTCCATGAAGTGGGCGCGGCGCAGCTGGTACTCCTGGGTGCCGACCGTCTCGATGACGAGGGTCGCCAGCATGCAGCCGACCTGGGCCGCGCGCTCCAGGGAGACGCCCCAGGCGAGGCCGGACAGGAAGCCGGCGCGGAAGGCGTCGCCCACGCCCGTCGGGTCCGCCTTGCGCTCCTCCTCGGGGCAGCCGACCTCGATCGGGTTCTCGCCGACCCGCTCGATACGGACGCCGCGCGAGCCCAGCGTGGTGACCCGGTGGCCGACCTTGGCGAGGATCTCGCCGTCGCTCCAGCCGGTCTTGGACTCGATGAGCCCCTTCTCGTACTCGTTGGAGAACAGGTAGGTCGCGCCCTCCAGCAGTATCCGGATCTCGTCGCCGTTCATCCGGGCGATCTGCTGGGAGAAGTCGGCGGCGAAGGGGATCGAGCGGGAGCGGCACTCCTCGGTGTGCCGGAGCATCGCCTCGGGGTCGTCGGCGCCGATCAGGACGAGCTCGAGCCCGCCCACCCGGTCGGCGACCGTCTTCAGCTCGATCTGCCGGGCCTCGCTCATCGCGCCCGTGTAGAAGGAGCCGATCTGGTTGTGGTCGGAGTCCGTGGTGCACACGAAGCGGGCGGTGTGCAGGGTCTCGGAGATCCGGACCGAGTCGGTGTCGACGCCGTGCCGGTCGAGCCAGGCGCGGTACTCGTCGAAGTCGAAGCCGGCCGCGCCGACGAGGATGGGCTTCGTGCCGAGCTGGCCCATGCCGAAGGCGATGTTCGCGCCGACGCCGCCCCGGCGTACGTCGAGGTTGTCGACCAGGAAGGAGAGCGAGACCGTGTGCAACTGGTCCGCGACGAGCTGGTCGGCGAAGCGGCCGGGGAAGGTCATGAGGTGGTCGGTGGCGATGGAGCCGGTGACTGCGATGCGCACGGGGTGGACTCTCCTGTAGGGAGAAACTGGGTTGACGGTTCACGCTACCGGGTCGTACCGGAGCGCTGAAGGCGCCAAAACTACCCGATAGTAGATCTTTCTTCACGGCCTTGGGCGTGCATACGGTTCCGTTATGACGAACCTCAAGGTCCACTCCCCGGTCCCGGTCGACCTGGAAGGCGACCTCGCGTCGCTGCGGGGCGACTGCGCGCGGATGGCTCCCCACTGGGCCGTGCCCGACCGGATCGCCGCCCGGCCCGTCTCCCCGTCCCTGATCCACGGCGTGACCGTGCCGACGAAGTCCGCCCGGCTGCTGGACGCGATGTCGGACTACGGCGACTGAGCGTGCCACGGCGGCCGCATCGGCGTCCGTAGTCCGGATCGGCGCGTTTCAGGGAACCGTGCGCTCCCCCGGTGCGTCCCATCGCCGTCCCCCGTCGAGGGGATGCGCGATACGACCCTCCGGCCGACCTTTTTGACAGGGCCGGGTCAGGGTCACAGGGACAGTGCACAGCCGAAGGAGCGATGCGGTGAACACCGAGCGACCCGACAACGACACCGCCGGCTCCGCCGTAGCGCGGGGCGACGGGGAGGAGCGCGGCGGCGCCCTGCACGCCGCTCCTCCCGGCGGTGCACACCCCGACGGGACCGCTCCTGACGACGAGCGGAAGGCCGGGAAGACACCGGGCACCGGGACCGACCGGGCCGCCCCGGACTCGGACGCCGCGGCGACCGAGGCAGGTGAGAACCCGGACGCCCCGAAGAGCCGGGCCGACGAGCGCGCGGACGCCGAAGACACCACGGCAGCTGAGAGCCCGGACGAGCCCCAGAGCCAGGCCGACCAGGGCACAGACGCCCTACGCACCACAGCAGCCGACAGCCCCCACGACCCCCAGAGCCGGGTCGGCGTCCGCTCCGGTGGCGAGGATGTGGCGGCGGGCAAGGGTTCGGAGGGCCCGGAACAGGCCGATATCCCCCTCTCCCAGGAGACCGGCGGCGCAGGAACCGCCATGCCTGCCGAGTCCGCCGAGTCCGCCGCTCGCCGTGAACCCGGCGCGGATCCGGCCCCCGTAGGCGACGGGGCCACCGCCGCTGAATCCCCCACGCCCGAAGAAACCTCGGACGAGCTCCCCAGCCCCTCCCTCCCCCGCGAAACCGCCGCACTCGGCGAGGGTTCCGGCTCGGGCGGCGGCTCCGACCATCACCGGGCCGCGCCCCCCGCCGAAGTCCCCGGACCGCACGAGGCCGACGACGCCCCCCGGACGTCCCGCCGTCGCTCCCCCGTGCTCATCGCCTCCGTGGCCGCCGCCGTGTTCCTCGTCGGTGGTGGCGGGGCCTACCTCGCGGCCTCCGCGTCCGACGGCTCCGGCGGTCGTACGGGGTCCGGGGCATCCGGGGACGACACTCCCCCGCCGCTCGCTCTCGACGGCTACGGCTCGGGCGGTACGAACGGGATCGCACCCGGGGAGCCCAATCCGTACGGCGTGACGTACCAGGCGGACGGCTCGCTGCCCGACGGGCCGGACTCGGCGCCCGTGTACCGCGTGACGAGTGACGTCACCAAGGACCAGGTGGCCCGGCTGGCGAAGGCGCTCGGGCTGCAGGGGACGCCCGTGGCCCAGGGGCAGGCCTGGCAGGTGGGACCGGACAAGGACGGGTCCGGGCCGAGCCTCGTGGTGAACCGGCAGACGCCCGGCACCTGGACCTTCCACCGGTACGCGGCCGGGACCGACGCCTGTCAGAGCGTCACCGTGTGCACCACCAAGGACCCCGCGAACCCGGCCGTCGACACGATCGGCGTGGCGGCCGCGGAGAAGGCCGCGGCGCCCGTGCTGAAGGCGGTGGGTCAGGACGACGCGAAGGTGGACGCGAGCCAGGTCATGGGCGCCCAGCGGGTGGTCAACGCCGATCCGGTGGTGGGCGGACTGCCGACGTACGGCCGGACCACGGGGCTGACCATCGGCGCGCAGGGCGAGGTGGTCGGCGGCAGCGGTCAGCTCAGCACACCGGCCAAGGGCGACACGTACCCCGTGCTGAGCGCGCACAGGACGCTGGACCTGCTCAACGCGGCGCCGCGCACCGACCACCGCATGGGCATCGGCGGCTGCGCCAGCCCCGTACCGCTGAAGGACCGCCTCGAGGCGCCGTGCGGGCAGTCGACGTCGGCCGCGACGGCCTCGCCGGCGCAGAACGCGGCCACGGTCGAGAACGCGGTGTTCGGGCTGGCCTCGCACACCGTGGCCGGCCGGCCGGCGCTGGTGCCGTCCTGGCTGTTCCAGGTGCGGGCGGCGGGCGCGCAGAACACGTTCACGGTGACGTACCCGGCGATCGACCCGAAGTACCTGGCCTCCGGCTCCCCCTCCGCGCAGCCCACCCCGTCGGGCACCGAGGCGCCCGACACCCGGGACGTCGAGGTCGACGGCTATCTGGCCACCGGTACGACGCTGACCGTGAGCTTCACGGGCGGTGTCTGCGGCGACTACGACGCGAAGGCGACGGAGAGCTCGGACGAGGTGACCGTCACGGTGACCGAGACGCCGTGGAAGGACAAGGTCTGCATCATGATCGCCAAGGAGATGACGCGGATCGTGCACCTGGACGAGCCGCTCGGCGACCGCAAGGTCGTGGGCTCGGACGGCAAGGAGATCCCGCGGGTGAAGCCGGGAGCACGGCTGCCGCGGACGTCGGCCGGGGTGCGCTAGCCGCCGAAAGGCACGAAGGCGGCGGCCCTGTCGGAGGGGGCCGCCGCCTTCGGCTTGTTCAGTTGTTCAGCAGCTCGTCGAGGGCTTAGCTGAAGGAGTCACCACAGGCGCAGGAGCCCGTCGCGTTCGGGTTGTCGATCGTGAAGCCCTGCTTCTCGATCGTGTCCACGAAGTCGATGGACGCGCCGCCCAGGTACGGGGCGCTCATGCGGTCGGTGACGACCTTGACGCCGCCGAAGTCCTTCACCACGTCCCCGTCGAGCGAACGCTCGTCGAAGAAGAGCTGGTAGCGCAGGCCGGAGCAGCCACCGGGCTGGACGGCGACGCGCAGGGCCAGGTCGTCACGGCCTTCCTGGTCGAGCAGGGCCTTGACCTTCGCCGCGGCGGCGTCGGACAGGATGATGCCGTCGGTGACGGTGCTGGTCTCGTCCGATACGGACATCTACATCTCTCCCGGGTTGTACGGAGACTGCTTGCCGACTGTTCCAACCGGCAAGGCCGCGGATTCATTCCGGGCCGGCGCCTGTCTTTCGGCGTCCTCTTCATGCTCGCACACGGGATGGCGAGCGGAAAACGACACTTCGGGATTCACGTCACATCGACGTTATGACCATCGTCAAAGTGACGTGAACCGGGTTATGATAGATAACGTCAGATCGACGAAAAGTAGAAAGGGTGCGTGTCGTGACCACCGCCCAGACCCCGGAGCTCGACGTACAGCCGACTCCTCTTGCCCTGCTGCTCCTCGGCCGGGAGGCCGACCCGAAGAGCGAGCGCGGTGTCGAGTGTCCCGGTGACCTGCCCTCGCCGTCCGACCCCGACCTGGTCGAGCGCGCCCGCGCGGCCAAGGAGAAGCTCGGCGACAAGGTGTTCGTGCTCGGCCACCACTACCAGCGCGACGAGGTCATCCAGTTCGCGGACGTCACGGGCGACTCCTTCAAGCTGGCCCGGGACGCGGCCGCGCGCCCGGAGGCCGAGTACATCGTGTTCTGCGGTGTGCACTTCATGGCGGAGTCCGCGGACATCCTGACGTCGGACGACCAGAAGGTGGTCCTGCCCGATCTCGCCGCCGGCTGCTCGATGGCCGACATGGCGACGGCCGAGCAGGTCGCCGAGTGCTGGGACGTGCTGACCGAGGCCGGCGTGGCCGAGCAGGTCGTGCCGGTGTCGTACATGAACTCCTCCGCGGACATCAAGGCGTTCACCGGCAAGCACGGCGGCACGATCTGCACGTCCTCGAACGCGCGGAAGGCGCTGGAGTGGGCCTTCCAGCAGGGCGAGAAGGTGCTGTTCCTGCCCGACCAGCACCTGGGCCGCAACACGGCCGTGCGGGACATGGGCATGTCGCTTCAGGACTGCGTCGTCTACAACCCGCACAAGCCGAACGGCGGGCTGACCGCCGAGGAACTGCGCGCCGCGAAGATGATCCTGTGGCGCGGCCACTGCTCGGTGCACGGCCGGTTCTCGCTGGACTCGGTGAACGACGTGCGCGAGCGGATCCCGAGCGTGAACGTCCTGGTTCACCCCGAGTGCCGGCACGAGGTCGTCGCCGCGGCGGACTACGTCGGTTCGACGGAGTACATCATCAAGGCCCTGGAGGCGGCCCCGGCGGGCTCCAAGTGGGCCATCGGCACCGAGCTCAATCTCGTACGCCGGCTCGCCAACCGTTTCGCCCCCGAGGGCAAGGAGATCGTCTTCCTCGACCGGACGGTCTGCTTCTGCTCGACCATGAACCGCATCGACCTGCCCCATCTGGTCTGGGCCCTGGAGTCGCTGGCCGAGGGCAACCTGGTCAACCGGATCGAGGTCGACAAGGAGACGGAGGCGTTCGCGAAACTGGCGCTGGAGCGCATGCTGGCGCTGCCGTAGTCCCGTGCAGTCCACTGAGCCCCCTTCGTTCGAAGGGGGCTCCCGGCTTACGGTGCGAGGCTCCGTCGGACGTCAGCAGCGAGTCTCCGTCGTGGGTGTCGGTCCCGTTCGACCAGACCTCCGCGCCCGTGGAATTGCGACTCCCCAGACCTGACATCGGGCCTCAGTCCGCTCTCGGCCGTACCAGGCCCGACTCGTACGCGATCACCACCAGTTGGGCCCGGTCGCGGGCGCCCAGCTTGGTCATGGCGCGGTTGACGTGGGTCTTCACGGTGAGCGGGCTGACCTCCAGGCGTTCGGCGATCTCGTCGTTGGAGTGGCCGCCGGCGACCTGCACGAGGACCTCGCGCTCGCGGACGGTGAGCGCGTCGAGTCGTTCGGAACGGGCGGGGTCGTGGCCGTCGGAGGGGTCGCCCTGGGCGAGGAAGCGGGCGATCAGACCCTTGGTGGCGGCCGGGGAGAGCAGTGCCTCGCCACCGGCCGCGATCCGGATGGCGCTCAGCAGTTCCTCCGGCTCGCTGCCCTTGCCGAGGAAGCCGGAGGCGCCCGCACGCAGGGACTGCACCACGTAGTCGTCGACCTCGAACGTGGTCAGGATGACGATGCGGACGTGGGCGAGGGAGGGGTCGGTGCTGATCATTCGGGTGGCGGCGAGGCCGTCGGTGCCGGGCATCCGGATGTCCATCAGCACGACATCGGCCCGCTCCTGCTTCGCCAGCCGCACCGCCTCCGCGCCGTCGGACGCCTCGCCGACCACCTCCATGTCGGGCTCGGAGTCGACGAGCACCCGGAAGGCGCTGCGCAGCAGCGCCTGGTCGTCGGCGAGCAGGACGCGGATGGTCATGCGCTTCCCCCGGTGGTGGCCGTGCGGGTCTTGACCGGCAGGATCGCATGGACGCGGAAGCCGCCGCCGTAGCGGGGGCCGGTGGTCAGGGTGCCGCGCAGGGCGCTGACGCGCTCCCGCATGCCGAGCAGACCGTGGCCGCCGCCGTGCTCGGGGTCGTCGTCCTGGCCGGCGCCGTCGTCGAGGACGGTGATCTCGATGTTCGGGCCGACGCGCACGACGCTGACCTCGGCCTTCGCCTCGGTGCCGGCGTGCTTCTGGACGTTGGTGAGGGCTTCCTGGATGACGCGGTAGGCGGCGAGGTCGACGGCGGCGGGCAGGGTGGTGTCCTGGTCGGCGCGGGCGACCTCTACATGGAGGCCCGCGCTGCGGAAGGTGCCGACGAGTTCGTCGAGGCGGTCGAGGCCGGGGGCGGGTTCGGTGGGGGCCTCGGGGTCCCCGGACTGCCTCAGCAGGCCGACGGTGGCGCGGAGTTCGTTGAGCGCGGAGCGGCTGGCCTCGCGGACATGGGCGAGCGCCTCCTTGGCCTGGTCGGGCCGCTTGTCCATGACGTGGGCCGCGACGCCGGCCTGCACGTTGACCAGGGCGATGTGGTGAGCGACGACGTCGTGCAGATCGCGGGCGATACGCAGTCGCTCCTCCGCGACCCGGCGCCGGGCCTCCTCCTCGCGGGTGCGTTCGGCCCGCTCGGCGCGTTCGCGGATGGCCTGGACGGCGGCCTTGCGGCTGCGTACGGCGTCGCCCGCGGTCGCGCCGATGCCGGTCCAGGCGAAGATCGCGAGGTTCTCCTGGGCGTACCAGGGCAGCGGGCCGAAGAGCATCGAGGCGCCGGTGAGGACGGTCATCGTGAGCAGGCCGAGGCGCCAGGTGGTGGCGCGGTCGGTGGTCGCGGCCACGGTGAACAGGGCGACGACGGCGGACATGGCGACCGGGGCGCGGGGGTCGCCGACGACGCACTCGATCAGGGAGACGGCGCCGGTGAGCGCGAGGACGGTGCGCGGGGCCCGGCGGCGGAAGACCAGGGCGAGCGCGCCGAGGGTCATCAGCACCAGGGCGAGCGGGTCGGGGGTGCGAATGCCCCAGGCGACACCGTGCCTGCCGTGCCCGTCCGCGAAGGAGGCGGCCACCATGCAGACGAGGACCCCGGCCGCCAGGGCCGCGTCCAGCGCGAGGGGGTGGGCCCGCAGGCGGCAGCGGGTGCGTTCGAGGGTGGCGCTCACGATTGCACAGTACGGGGCGGCGCACCCCGCCGGAACTGCGGCAGGCGGTACTCCGGGCCGACGGGCGGGCCGGCCTTCGCCGTTGCGGGCCCGCTCTCAGCCCGGAATCAGCCCGTCGTCGCTCAGCAGCTCGCGGACCTCCTCCAGGGTCGCGTCCGAGGAGGGGAGGATCAGTTCGGAGGGTTCGAGGGAGTCGTCCGGGAGCGGGGTGCCCAGTTCCCGGACCTTGGCGAGGAGGGCCGCCAGGGTGCGGCGGAAGCCGGGGCCGTCGCCGTTCTGCATTTCCCTCAGGAGCTCGTCGTCCAGCTTGTTGAGGTCGGCGAGGTGGCTGTCGGCCAGCCTCACCTGACCCTCTCCCATGATCCTGACGACCATGTCGCCCATCTCGGCCTCCTAGGGGTGACCCCCTACTGCTTGTCGAAGCGCGGGGTGTCCTGCGGCTGCTGCTGGGACTGAGCCTGCCCGGTGCCGCCCTCGATCGCCTGCTGGGGCGACCCTCCGGCCAGCTCCGCCTTCATGCGCTGCAGCTCCAGCTCCACGTCCGAGCCACCGGAGATCCGGTCCAGCTCGGCCTGGATCTCGTCCTTGTGCATGCCGGACTGGTCGTCCAGCGCACCCGAGGCGAGCAGCTCGTCGATGGCGCCGGCCCGGGCCTGGAGCTGCGCGGTCTTGTCCTCCGCGCGCTGGATCGCCAGCCCGACGTCACCCATCTCCTCCGAGATGCCGGAGAAGGCCTCGCCGATCCGGGTCTGGGCCTGGGCGGCGGTGTAGGTGGCCTTGATCGTCTCCTTCTTGGTGCGGAAGGCGTCCACCTTGGCCTGCAGCCGCTGGGCCGCCAGGGTGAGCTTCTCCTCCTCGCCCTGGAGCGTCGCGTGCTGCGTCTCGAGGTCGGTCACCTGCTGCTGGAGCGCCGCGCGCCGGGACAGCGCCTCGCGGGCCAAGTCCTCGCGGCCCAGCGCGAGCGCCTTGCGGCCCTGGTCCTCCAGCTTGGAGGACTGCGACTGGAGCTGGTTGAGCTGCAGCTCCAGGCGCTTGCGGCTGGTCGCCACGTCGGCGACGCCGCGGCGCACCTTCTGCAGCAGCTCCAGCTGCTTCTGGTACGAGTAATCGAGGGTCTCGCGCGGGTCCTCGGCCCGGTCAAGGGCCTTGTTCGCCTTCGCGCGGAAGATCATCCCCATACGCTTCATGACACCGCTCATGGGCTTCGCGCGCCCCCTTCTGACGGACTTCCAGCTCCAGCTCTGCGACAGGTCCCACAGTACGGGCCCTGCATCCATTGACGCACTGTTCGGGGACGGATGCGCTCATCCCCAAGGACGACTGCGTCCCCACCCGCTCCGGCGTAGGGAGTAGGTGTCCCCCTGGGGAAACCGCCCCCTCTGTCCCTTACATGACGACTGGTGTTGCCGGATCGTTCCCCGCGGGGCTGGGGTCCAACCCCGGGCACCCCGTACCCTTGGGTTTTGTGTTCCGTAGCCGTGCCAAGGAAGAGAAGGCCGGCGCCGACAAGGCGTCGCTGACCGACTCCAAGCAGCCCCGTGACCCGCAGGCCCCCAAGGGCCGCCCCACGCCCAAGCGCAATGAGGCCCAGTCCCAGCGCCGCAGCGTCGCCAACACGACGCTGACGCGCAAGGACGCCTCCAAGCGTCAGCGCGAGGAGCGCCGCTCCGCGCTGGAGCGGCAGCGCCAGGCGCTGGCGGGTGGTGACGAGCGGTATCTGCCCGCCCGGGACAAGGGCCCGGTGCGCAAGTTCGCGCGCGACTGGATCGACTCGCGCTTCAACGTGGCGGAGTTCTTCCTGCCGATGGCCGTGGTCATCCTGGTGCTGAGCGTCGTACGGGTGCCCGCGCTGCAGAACATCGCGCTGCTGCTGTGGCTGATCGTGATCGTGCTGATCGTGCTCGACGCGGTCGTCAGCGCCTTCCGGCTGCGCAAGGCGCTCGCCGAGCGCTTCCCGGACCAGAACCGCAAGGGTGCCACCCGGTACGCCCTGATGCGCTCCCTCCAGATGCGCCGGCTCCGGCTGCCGAAGCCGCAGGTCAAGCGCGGAGAGCGGCCCTGAGCACGACGTCGTTCTCCGGGGGCGCGGCCAGATCCTGGCTGGAGAAGCTGGGCAGGCTGCGCAACGCCGTACGGCAGGAGCTGGTGGCCCGGCAGCTCGACGAGCAGATAGTGGGGCGCTTCCCGGTCGGGCAGCGGCTGCGGGTGCTGGACGTCGGGATGGGCCAGGGCACGCAGGCGCTGCGGCTGGCCCGGGCCGGGCACCAGGTGACCGGCGTGGAGCAGGACGCCACCATGGTCGCGGCGGCCCGGGAGACCCTCGCCGCTGAGCCGGAGGGCATCCGGGAGCGGGTGCGGATCATCGAGGGCGACGGCCGGGACACCGGGGTGCACTTCCTCCCCGGCAGCTTCGACGTGGTGCTCTGTCATGGCGTGCTCATGTACGTCGAGGACCCGGACGCGCTGCTCGCGGGGCTCGCCCGGATGCTCGCCCATGGCGGTCTGCTGTCGCTGCTGGTGCGCAACGCCGACGCGCTGGCCATGCGGCCCGGGCTGTACGGCGACTGGGCCGGCGCCCTCGCCGCCTTCGACACCGTGTCCTACCGAAACCGCCTCGGCCTCGACGTCCGCGCCGACCGCCTGGAGACCCTGACGGACACCCTCGCCGGCATCGGCGCGCCCCTGCACGCCTGGTACGGCGTCCGGGTCTTCACGGACACGGCGGCCGACGACACGGAGGCACCGGCCGACGTGGAGACGCTGCTGGCCGCCGAGGAGCGGGCGGGGCGGACGGATCCGTATCGGCGGGTGGCGGCGCTGCTGCACCTGTGCGGGGTGCGCGGCTGAGCCCGTTCGGGCGCGCAGCACAGGCCGGATCTTCACTCCGAAGAGACACTCGGGGCATGGACGTCACCCGTATCCGTGCCCTGCGGCTGCTCATCCCCCTCGCCGTCCTCGCACTGGTGAGCGGGTGCTCCGGCTCCGGTTCCTCCGGCCGCTCGCAGACGTCCACCCCGCAGGCCGCGCAGGCCCTCGCGCAGAAGTCCGGCAGCGATCTGCAGGGCGACTTCCAGCGGGTGATCAAGGACGTGCTGCCGTCCGTCGTGCAGATCCAGGCCGGCAACGACCTGGGCTCGGGGGTGGTGTACGACGACAAGGGGCACATCGTCACCAACGCGCATGTCGTCGGCGAGGAGAAGACCTTCAAGGTGACGACCGCCAACAGCGAGGAGACGCTCACCGCCCGGCTCGTCTCCTCGTATCCGCAGCAGGATCTGGCCGTCGTCAAGCTGGACAAGGTGCCCAGCGGACTGAAGGCGGCGGTGTTCGCGGACTCCTCCAAGGTCCGGGTCGGCCAGATCGTGCTGGCGATGGGCTCGCCGCTCGGCCTGTCCTCCAGCGTGACCCAGGGCATCGTCTCGGCGACCGGACGGACCGTCACCGAGGGTAGCGGCGGGGGCGGTACGGGCGCGACGATCGCCAACATGGTGCAGACGTCAGCCGCCATCAACCCCGGCAACAGCGGCGGCGCCCTGGTCGATCTGGACAGCCAGGTCATCGGCATCCCGACGCTCGCGGCCGTCGACCCCACCTTCGGGGACAGCGCGGCGCCGGGCATCGGGTTCGCGATCCCCGCCTCGATGGTGCGAACGATCGCCGACCAGATCGTCAGGAGCGGCAAGGTCACCGACTCCGGCCGGGCCGCGCTCGGCATCACGGGCCGCACGGTGGTCGACGCGAACTACCAGCCGGCCGGGGTCGCCGTGGTGTCGGTGAAGAGCGGCGGGGCGGCCGACAAGGCCGGCATCGAGGCCGGGGACATCATCACCCGGCTGGGTGACACGGACATCACCACGATCACCTCCCTGACGGAGGCACTGGCCCAGGACAAGCCGGGCGAGAGGACGACGGTGACGTACACCCGGGGCGGCAGCGAGAAGAAGGCCGACGTGACGCTCGGCGAGCAGTGACGGCGGGGGCGGCCGGCGGGCCGCCCCCTGGTCCGTACGGCTCACGCCTCCGCGGAGCGCAGGCTCATCGGCCCGTAGATCTCCGTGGAGTCCTCGAACAGCCGCACCTGGTCCGCGCCGCCCTCCAGCAGGGCCTTCCAGTGCTCCCCGATCCAGGACTCGGCGTCCCCCTGCGTGGTGAACTCCTCGGGCTGCACCGCGGGCGGGACCTCCGCCCCGTCGGCCTTCTCGAACCGCCACGTCCATGACGCCATGTACGCCTCCCGTGTATGAGCACCTGCAAAGGAGAAGCCGGATCTTGGTCCGGCTCCTGCCCTGAAGACTAGTCGGACGGGCAACACCTGCGCAGACACGCGAAAATCACATCCGTGGAAGTGACTCTGCTCGGTACCGGTGCCCCCCTCGGACTGCCCCGCCCCTACTGCCCGTGCGCCGCCTGCGCGGTAGCGCTCGGCGAGGACGCGCGCGCGGCGACCGCCGTCCTCGTCGACGGAACGCTGCTGCTCGACCTGACGCCGGGCGCCGCCTTCGCGGCCGCGCGGGCCGGGCACTCCCTGGGCGGCGTACGCCAGGTGCTGCTGTCCCACCCGCACGACGGACCGCCCGTCGAGGTCCCCGCGGGGCTGCCGCAGCCCGGGCGGGTGCCGGACGGACGGGAGTTGGCGCTGCTGACGGGGCATCGGGTGCGTGCGGTGGCGATGGACGCGCCCGGCACCGGATACGCCGTGACCGGGCCGAACGGACAGCGGCTGCTCTACCTCCCGCCCGGGGGCGCGCCGGCCGGGCTGGAGGCGAACGGCTCCGTGGAGTCGTACGACATGGTGCTCGCCGACGTCGTGGGGCGGCCTGACGCGCTGGCGAAGCTGCGAGCGGTCGGCGCGCTCGGGCCGACCACGGATGTCGTCGCCGTCCATCTGGACCACGACGTGCCGCCGGGCGCGGAGTTGCGGCGACGGCTCGCCGCGGCGGGGGCGCGGGCCGTGCCGGACGGCTCGACGCTGACGGTCGGCGTGTACGAGGACGTGCCCGACGTACCGCGCCGGACGCTGGTGCTGGGCGGGGCCCGCTCGGGGAAGTCGGTGGAGGCCGAGCGGCGGCTGGAGGCCTTCCCCGACGTGCTGTACGTGGCGACGGGCGGGACGCGGGGCGGGGACAGCGAGTGGGCCTCGCGGGTCGCCGCGCACCGGGAGCGGCGGCCGGGGTCGTGGCGTACGGCCGAGACGTGCGACCTGGTGCCGCTGCTGAAGGAGGAGGGTGCGCCGTTGCTGATCGACTGTCTGTCGCTGTGGCTGACGGACGCGATGGACTCCGTCGGGGCGTGGGACGACGCGGTGTGGGCGGACGGGGGCGAGCGTGCCCTGCGGGAGCGGGTGCGGGAGTTGACGTCGGCGGTGCGGGCGGCTCGGCGGACCGTTGTCGCCGTGTCCAACGAAGTGGGGTCGGGGATTGTGCCCGCTACGGCGTCCGGGCGGCGGTACCGGGATGAGCTGGGGCGGTTGAACGCGGGGTTCGGGGCGGAGTGTGAGGCGGTGGTGCTGGTCGTTGCGGGGCAGGCGGTGGTTTTGCGGGGGTGAGTCGGTTGTTCGTCGGGGGCGGGCCGGTGAGGGCTGGTCGCGCCCGCGCGGCGGAGGCACACATCGATACGGCCCCGCGCCCCTAAAGGGGCGCTGCAGGAGCCCTGCGTGCGATCAGGCGCCGTGTCTTGGTCAGGCGGTCCAGGAGTGGGTGCTTCGGTGGGACGAGTACGCACCCCTGGGACTCCAACTCCGAGCACACGCCTGCCCAGTGGGGGCCCGGTGCCTCCAGGAGCAGGAGGCCGGACGGGCGGAGGGCTGTCACCGCCGCTCTCAGTTCCTCGCGGGAGGCCGGAGTGCGCAGCATGGTCACCACGTCGTAGCGGGATCTGACGGCCCTCGCGATGTGGGGGTGGGTCAGGGGGCCCACGTAGGCCTGCTCCACTAGTTCCGCCGCCTGGGCGTGTGTGACTCGGGGTGTCGGGTCCGTGCCGTCGAAGGAGGTGTAGGGGAACAGACGTCTGGCGGTTTCGGGGAAGTCCGCGTCGCCCGTGGCCACGTCCAGCCAGCTCTCCGGTTCGGGGAGGAGTCTGCGGACCGCTCTGGCCGTACCGAGGTGGCGACGTTGCTGGTCCAGGTCGCTGAGGAGACGCACCGAAATTGCCACAAAAAGGAACATAAGGTGTACGGCTGTGGTGGGCAACGACGTGGGATGCCCGTGATGGCCATGTGGCGCCGTCCTGTTCGATCCGTGCCGGTACTGTTCGGCGAATGAGCTCGCTTAATCTCGACGACTTCACCGATCTGATCGAGCGCCCCGACGGCGGGGTGCGCCGCGACGCCGAGGCGCGCCGGGAGCGTCAGATCGTGCCGCCCGGGTCGCTGGGCCGCCTCGACGACCTGGGTGAGTGGCTGTCCGCGGCGCAGTCCGCGGTACCGGTGCGACCGATCGAACGGCCCCGGGTGGTGCTCTTCGCCGGTGACCACGGGGTCGCCGAGCTGGGCGTCTCGGCGCGACGCCCGGGCGGCGCCGGCGAGTTGGTGCGCGAGGTGCTGGAGGGCGGCCGTCCGGTCTCGGTGCTGGCGCGGCGGCTCGGGGTGCCGGTGCGGGTCGTCGACATGTCCCTGGACTGCGACCCGGACTCGCTTCCGGACGAGGTCGTGCGGCACCGGGTGCGGCGCGGCAGCGGACGGATCGACATCGAGGACGCGCTCAGCCTGGAGGAGGCCGGGGCGGCGTTCCGGGCGGGGGTCGCCGTCGCCGACGAGGAGGCCGACTCGGGTACGGATCTGGTGGTGCTCGGCGATGTGAGCGTGGGCGGGACGACGGTGGCGGGCGTGCTGATCGCCGCGCTGTGCGGGATCGACGCCTCCGTGGTGACCGGTCGGGGCGGGCTCGCGATCGACGACCTGGCGTGGATGCGCAAGTGCGCGGCGATCCGGGACGCGCTGCGGCGGGCCCGGCCGGTGCTCGGGGATCAGCTGCAGCTGCTGGCGAGTGTGGGCGGGGCCGACATCGCCGCGATGACGGGCTTTCTGCTGCAGAGCGCGGTGCGCAAGACGCCGGTGATCCTCGACGGGGTCGTGGTGTCCGCCTCCGCGCTGGTGGCCCAGCGGATCGCGTTCCGGGCGCCGGACTGGTGGCTGGCGGCGCACGACAGCGGGGAGCCGGGGCAGGCGAAGGCGCTGGACCGGATGGCGTTGGAGCCGCTGCTGACCCAGGGGGTGACCGTCGGCGAGGGCGCGGGCGCGCTGCTCGCGCTGCCGCTGGTGCAGGCCGCGGCGGCGCTGTCCGCGGAGTTGCCGGAGAAGCCCGAGGTTCCCGAGGAGGACGAGAAAACCGCGGAAGTCGAGAAGGAAGCGACGGAATAGGCGGCACGACAGCCGAAAGTCGGCCGCACGGCAGACCAAAGATGGACGGGTTCAGCCGGGCATCCCCCATATGATCCTCATCCATGGGAGATGCCCGAAATGCCTCGCGCCGAGCCGCCGCTTTCGCTGTCTGGTACCTGCGGGCCGTCGCGTTCGTCAATTTCCTCAGTGCCGTCTGGGTCTCCCTGGGGCAGGACGTGCGGCGGCACAACCAGGAGAACTTCTTCACGCCGTACCTGCTGACCGCCGGCTTCGCGTCGGGGGTGTTCACCGCCTTCCTCGCCATCACCATGCGCCGCCGCAAGCGTGCCGCCTGGATCCTGAACCTCGCGCTGGCCGGCCCCTTCCTGGGGCTGTTCGCCTTCGCGATGGCGTTCCCGGAGATCCGCCAGTACGCCCAGAACTGGATCTCCCTCGTCCTCACCGCGGCCTTCGTCGCCGCGCTGCTGGTGGGCCGCAGGGAGTTCTACGCCAAGGGCGACCGGTCGAACCCGAAGCTCGCCGCCGCCGTCGCGGTCGGCGGCACGCTGGCCGCCTCGCTGCTCGCCGGCCTGCTGGTCACCGTCACCAACCAGGCGCCGGACGCGGCGAGTTCGACGTTCCTGGAGCGCTGGCGCTACGGCACCTTCCGGCTGGTCTCGGTCGCCGTCGACGAGTCCCGCTTCCCCGGCATCGACGCGCCGAACTGGGTCAACGTCGCCATCAACGTGCTCAGCACCCTGCTCGTCCTCGCCGTCCTGTACGCCGCCTTCCGCTCCCGGCGGGCCGTGGACCCGATCACCGAGGACGACGAGAAGCGGCTGCGGGCGCTGCTGGAGCGGCACGGGGAGCGTGACTCGCTCGGCTACTTCGCGCTGCGCCGCGAGAAGAGCGTGGTGTGGTCGCCGACCGGGAAGGCGGCGGTCGCCTACCGGGTGGTGGGGGGCGTCTCGCTGGCCTCCGGTGATCCGCTCGGGGATCCGGAGGCCTGGCCGGGCGCCATCGAGCCGTGGCTCGCCGAGGCCCGGGCGCACGGGTGGATCCCGGCCGTGATGGGGGCGAGCGAGGAGGCGGGCACGGTGTACGCGCGCCACGGGATGGACGCCCTGGAGCTGGGGGACGAGGCGATCGTGGACGTCGCCGAGTTCACCCTGGAGGGGCGGGCCATGCGGACCGTGCGGCAGGCCTACAACCGGGTGAAGCGGGCCGGATACGGCGTGCGGGTGCGGCGGCACGAGGACATCCCGGCCGACGAGATGACGTACCTGCTGAAGCGGGCGGACGACTGGCGGGACGGGGCGACCGAGCGCGGGTTCAGCATGGCGCTGGGGCGGCTCGGGGACCCGGAGGACGGGCAGTGCGTGATGCTGGAGTGCACGGACGCGCGGGGTGAGCTCAAGGCGCTGTTGTCCTTCGTGCCGTGGGGGCCGCACGGGCTCTCGCTGGACCTGATGCGGCGGGACCGCGACTCCGACAACGGGCTGATGGAGTTCATGGTGCTGGAACTCCTGAGCAGCGCCCGGGATATCGGAATCACCCAGGTTTCACTCAACTTCGCCATGTTCCGTTCGGTCTTCGAACGTGGGGCGCGTCTTGGTGCCGGGCCGGTGCTGAGGCTGTGGCGCTCGCTGCTCAGCTTCTTCTCCCGCTGGTGGCAGATCGAGTCGCTGTACCGCGCCAACGCCAAGTACCGGCCCATCTGGGAGCCGCGCTTCCTGCTCTTCGAGAAGAGCGCGGACCTCCCGCGCATCGGCCTGGCGTCGGCGCACGCGGAGGGGTTCCTGGAAGCTCCGGGGCTGCCGAAGTGGCTGCATCGGCGGCATTTGGAAACCCATCGATAGAGCCGGCAGCGACAGCACGACGGATGAGGACCGGGTGAGGACCGGATGAGGACCGGCCGGATGAACAGGCTCGCCCGTTGGGCCCGTGCCGAATGGGGGCTCGTGTACGTCACGGTGCGCGAGCCGCTGGTCGAGCGGCGGCTGCGGGCGGTCCCGATGACGTTTGGAGCGGTGGCGCTGACGGCGGCCGTGCAGATCGTGCAGAACCAGTCCTGGGGGTACGGGTTCGTACAGGACGTCGGCGGGGTGCGGGCCGAGGATCCGCTGTGGCCGGCCCTGCTGCGCACGCCGCTCTCCCTGTTCGTGCCCGCGCTGGACCTGCCGGTGTGGGGCGCGCTCCTGCAGGTCCTGTTCGTCTTCGGGATCGCGGAGATCTGCCTCGGCCGGCTGCGGACGCTGGTCATCGCCTACACCGCGACGCTGGCCGGCACCCTGTACGCACGTCTGGGCGTCTGGCTGGGCTTCGACAGCCTCTTCGGCCTGCCTTCGTCGGACGCCCGGGTGGTCGACACCGGTCCGTCGGCGGCCGTGGTGGGTCTGGCCGTCTTCCTCGGCTGGCGTTACGGCGCGTATGTGACGGCGGGCGCGGTGACCGCGGCGATGGCGGTCGAGGTGGCGTTGAAGGGGAACCTGGCCGGCAAGGAGCACCTCGCGGCGATCGCGGCGGTGGCCGCGCTGATCACCCTCTCGGCCCTCCGCCGACGCCGACGCGGACCGCGCACGGATTCGGCCCCAGGCCCATCCCTGATCCCGTCCACAGGCCCACGCCACGAACCACACCAACGGCGGTCGCGGCGCTAGGTGCACCGCCCGGGCGTTCACCCGAGGATGCGCGCCGGCGGTCGGCGGCGGCCGAGGTCGCGGACCGCACCAGGTCACACGCACCGCCGACCCACTCCTGAACCCTACGGCGGAGTCCCGTCCGCGGCGGTCGCGGCGCCAGGTGCACCGCCCGGCGCGTTCGCTCAACCCAGTGATGGGCTGCTTGCCGCTTCGCGAACCCGGGGAGTTCGCTCAAGCCACACGCAGGAAGCCCCCAGGGCAGCCTCCGGGACACCAACCCGGCGGTCGGGGGCACGGGCGGTCACGGCACCGGGGTGACCGCGGAGCCGGGGTGACCGCGGAGCCGGGGTGACCGCGGAGCCGGGGTAACCGCGGGGCCGGGCAGGAACCCGGCGATCGAGAACTCGGGCCGCGGCGGTGTCAGTGGTGGTCGAGGGCGCGGGTGGGGACCGGGTCGGGTTTGCCGCCGATCCAGTCCTGCAGTCTGCGGCGGGGGCCGAACCAGCGGCGGTCACGGTGGTAGGCGCGCAGGGTGGCCTTGGCGCGGGCGCGGGGGCGGCGCCGGTAGAAGCGGCGGGCCCAGGGCGAGCCGGGGCGGGCGAGCCGAACCAGGCCGATCAGGCCGACCAGCGGGACGATCACGCTGAAGATCGCCATCCGTGGCTTGCCCTTGGTCAGGACGAGCAGGGAGAAGGCGAAGTTGACCACGACCGTAGAGAGCACGCTGCCCCGGTCCTGGAGTTCGGCCTGGCTCATGTCGTTGACGCCGAACGGCGCGAACCCGGCGAGGAGCAGCCCGACCAGGGCCGCCGTCAGGACGACGACCTCGACGCTGCGACGCCCCTGCTCGGACCAGTAGACGTCGTCGAGATGGACGATCAGCGCGAACTCGTCCAGGACCAGTCCCGCTCCCATCCCGAACAGCACCGCGCACACGGCGGCCCCGAAACCGTGCCGGTCACTGGCCACCGCCCCGAACCCGCCCACGACGGTGAGCACGACGCCGGGCACCACGTGGTGGATGTGCAGTCCGCCCGCCTTCACGTTCCCGAAGGGCCCCTTGCCCGCCCGGATGAGCCGCGTGACGAGCCGGGTGACGAAGAACGTCAGTACGAACGCGGTCAGGGCGAGCAGCAGCGGCAGCTTGCCCGGCTCGACGATGTTGCGCTGCAGCCAATGTCCCATATGCGCACTTTAGCGATGGTCGCCGCAGGCCTCCTCCCGACCGCCGGGTAACCTGCGCCGGTGCCCGAACCCTCCAAGACGCCCTGGCCGTACGGCCTCCGCTTCGCCTTCGGCACGCTGACCGTGCTGCCCGTGAAGGTGACCCGCTGGGACCGGAACGCGGCACGCGGCGGCATGCTGTGCGCCCCTGCCGCCGGGCTGGTCGTCGGCGGCTGCGCGGCCCTGGCCGGCGTACTGCTGCTGGCGCTGGGCGCGGGCGCGCTGCTCGCCGCCGTCGCCTCCGCCGCCGTACCCGCCGTTCTCACCCGGGGTCTGCACCTGGACGGCCTCGCGGACACCGCGGACGGGCTGGGCAGCGGGAAACCCGCCGAGGACGCGCTGCGGATCATGAAGCAGTCGGACATCGGCCCGTTCGGGGTCATCACCCTGGTCTTCGTCCTGCTGGCCCAGGTGGCCGCGCTGGCGCAGGCGTACGGCGGCTCATGGGGGCGGGGCGCGCTGGCCGCCGTCGTCTCGGCGACCGCGGCCCGGCTCGCCCTCACCCTCGCCGCGCGGGAGGGCGTGCCCGCCGCGCGGCCGGAGGGGCTCGGCGCGGCGGTCGCGGGAGTGGTTCCGGTGCGGGGCGCGGTGGCCGCGGCGGTCGTGGTGACCGGGCTCGCGGTGGCCGCCGGCGCGCTGCTGGGGACGTACGACATGGTCCGGACGCCGGTGGCGGTGCTCGCCGCCGTCGCCGTCGCCGAAGTCCTCCTGCGCCACTGCACCCGCCGCTTCGGCGGGGTGACCGGCGATGTGTTCGGAGGGCTCGCGGAGACGGCGGCGACGGTGTCGCTGGTGGTGCTGTCGCTGGGGCGTTAGGGCCTTTTCTTGCCGGTCAGCAGGGGCGGCGCCAGGCGTCCAGGTCGTACTTCTTGAGCATCGAGCTGAATTTCAGGCGGCGGGTCTCGGGGCAGAAGCGGCTCGTCGGGACTTCGTACTCCACGTGGAAGACGGCCTTGTCCGCGGCGATGAAGGGTTTCATGGCGGCGCACTCGCCGTACTGCGCGCACTGTTCGTTGACCGCGAAGTCGAAGTCCCTGACGAGGGCCGGGATCTGGTCGAGGTCGTTCTTCAGGCCGACGGCCATGCCCCGGTCGTGGGCGAGCCGGGCGAGGAGCCGGTTGTAGCGGAGCTGGTCGGCGGCCTTGAGGGGGAAGCCGGTGCTGTTCTTGTAGCCGTCCATGTTGTCCGGCTCCACCGCGTCGAAGCCCTTCTCACGGCACATGTCGAGGCGGGCCGCCATCAGCGGTTTCAGGACGTCCGTCCTGCGGATGTCGAGCCAGCGCTCGCCCTTCCAGCCGTTGCCCTTGCCGATCACCGACTTGGGGAACTTCTTCGCGTCGGGCCGCCAGTCCTCCCAGGCGCCGGTCGAGACGTAGCAGATGACCTTGCGGTCCTCGTCGTGCAGCGCGGTCACCGTGGCCCTGGACTGGTCGAAGCCGTCGACGTCGTAGACGGGCACGTCGACGGAGGTGTCGAGCCGGCCGTTGAGCTGCCACTGCCAGGCCACCCCGGGGCGCGGCTGCCAACGTCCGCCGGAGGAACCGGAGTCGGAGTCCGGGGCGGAGTCGGTCGCGGCGCCGCAGCCCGTCAGCAGGAGAAGGGTGGCGAGCAGGAGTATCGGGCGTTTCACGGTGGGGCTCCAGAGGTGGGGAGGGTCGCCCGAGGATGATCTCCGATCCCAGGTGAACACGTCCTCAGGAATGAGTGAACGCACGCACGCGCGTAGGCTCAGCGGCAGTGTTCGCCGCACCGGGGAAGGCCCCGCGGAAACCGCACCCTCAGGTCGCATCTAGGGTCGGCTGTCGGGCCCGGTCGACCCACACCGATCGACCACAGGAACTTCACATTCGGAAGCGAGATTTCACCACCGTGACTGCTCTCACTCTCAGCACCGCCGCGGCGCCCGGCCTGCGGGCCGACGCGATCGTGATCGGTGTCGCCAAGGGCGCGAAGAACCCGGTCGTCGCGCCGGGCGCCGAGGCCGTCGACAAGGCCTACGGCGGCAGCCTCGCCGGCGTCCTGGAAACCCTCGGCGCCTCCGGTGCCGAGGGCGAGGTGACGAAGCTGCCCGCGCCCTCCGGCTTCAAGGCCCCGCTGGTGCTGGCGGTCGGCCTGGGCGCCGAGCCCGAGAAGGACGCCGGCTACTCCGCCGAGGCGCTGCGCAAGGCCGCCGGCGCCGCCGCCCGCGCCCTCACCGGCACCAAGAAGGCCGCCTTCGCCCTGCCCGTCACCGACGCCACCGATGTCGGCGCGATCGGCGAGGGCGTGCTGCTGGGCGCGTACTCCTTCGACGCCTACAAGGAGAACGGCAAGGACCCCAAGGCGCGGAACGGCAAGGCGCCTCTCGCCGAGGCCGCGCTGCTCGGCGCCCGGCCCCGGGACAAGGAGCACAAGGCCGCCGTCGAGCGGGCCGTCGCCGTCGCCGAGGAGCTCAACCGCGCGCGCGACCTCATCAACACCCCGCCGAACGACCTGAACCCGGAGGCGTTCGCGGCGATCGCCTCGGCCGCGGCCAAGGAGCACGGCATCAAGGTGCAGGTGCTCGACGTGAAGGCCCTGGAGAAGGGCGGCTACGGCGGCATCCTCGGCGTCGGCGCGGGATCGGCGTCGGGGCCGCGGCTGGTGAAGCTGTCGTACACCTCCTCCAAGGCGAAGAAGCACCTCGCGTTCGTCGGCAAGGGCATCACCTACGACTCGGGCGGCATCTCGCTGAAGCCGGCCGGGCACAACGAGACGATGAAGTGCGACATGAGCGGTGCCGCGGCGGTCTTCGCGGCCGTGGTCGCCGCCGCGCGTCTCGGCCTCGAGGTGAACGTCACCGGGTGGCTGGCGCTGGCCGAGAACATGCCGTCCGGGTCCGCCACGCGCCCCGGTGACGTGCTGCGCATGTACAGCGGCAAGACCGTCGAGGTGCTCAACACCGACGCCGAGGGCCGGCTGGTGCTGGCCGACGCGCTGTGGGCCGCCTCGCAGGAGAAGCCGGACGCCGTCGTCGACGTCGCGACGCTGACCGGCGCGATGGTGCTGGCGCTGGGCAGCCGGACGTTCGGGATCATGGCGAACGACGACGCGTTCCGCTCCGCCGTGCACGAGGCCGCCGAGGAGGTCGGCGAGCCGGCCTGGCCGATGCCGCTGCCGGAGCACCTGCGCAAGGGCATGGACTCCCCCACCGCCGACATCGCCAACATGGGCGAGCGCATGGGCGGCGGCCTGGTCGCCGGTCTCTTCCTGCGCGAGTTCGTGGGCGAGGGGATCACCTGGGCTCACCTGGACATCGCGGGCCCGGCCTTCAACGAGGGCGGCCCCTTCGGGTACACCCCCAAGGGCGGAACGGGTACGGCGGTACGCACGCTGGTGCGGCTGGCGGAGCTGACCGCCGCTGGTGACCTGGGCTGATATCGGCCCGGTCGAGGGGGCTCCGCACGCGGGTAGCGCGGAGCCCCCTTTTCCGTGAGCGCTCAACTGAACGTGGGACGTCTCACACACCGGCCCGGCGTCTCGTTCCCCCCTGACAAGTGCGAAGATGGGCCACGGCAGGACAGGGCCCCCACCACAGGGCCGAAGACAAGAGCGGCCGGACACCAGCCGCCGACCGGTCACCGCTGACCGGCGTGGCGCACATGCATGGAGGACGTGACGTGGCGAACGACGCCAGCACCGTTTTCGACCTAGTGATCCTCGGCGGTGGTAGTGGCGGTTACGCCGCGGCCCTGCGCGGGGCGCAGCTGGGCCTGGACGTCGCCCTGATCGAGAAGGACAAGGTCGGCGGTACCTGCCTGCACCGGGGATGCATCCCCACCAAGGCCCTGCTGCACGCGGGCGAGATCGCCGACCAGGCCCGCGAGAGCGAGCAGTTCGGCGTCAAGGCCTCCTTCGAGGGCATCGACATCGCGGGAGTCCACAAGTACAAGGACGGCGTGATCTCCGGCCTGTATAAGGGCCTGCAGGGTCTCGTCGCCTCCCGGAAGGTGACGTACATCGAGGGCGAGGGGCGTCTGTCCTCCCCCACCTCCGTCGACGTCAACGGACAGCGCGTCCAGGGCCGTCACGTCCTGCTGGCGACCGGCTCCGTGCCGAAGTCGCTGCCGGGCCTGGAGATCGACGGCAACCGGATCATCTCCTCCGACCACGCCCTCGTCCTGGACCGCGTGCCGAAGTCCGCGATCATCCTCGGCGGCGGTGTCATCGGCGTCGAGTTCGCCTCCGCCTGGAAGTCCTTCGGTGCGGACGTCACCGTCATCGAGGGCCTCAAGCACCTCGTTCCGGTCGAGGACGAGAACTCCTCGAAGCTTCTCGAGCGCGCCTTCCGCAAGCGCGGCATCAAGTTCAACCTCGGCACCTTCTTCCAGAAGGCCGAGTACACCCAGGACGGTGTCAAGGTCACCCTCGCCGACGGCAAGGAGTTCGAGGCCGAGATCCTGCTGGTCGCCGTCGGCCGCGGCCCGGTCTCGCAGGGCCTGGGCTACGAGGAGCAGGGTGTCGCCATGGACCGCGGCTACGTCCTGGTCGACGAGTACATGCGCACCAACGTCCCGACCATCTCCGCCGTCGGTGACCTCGTCCCGACGCTCCAGCTCGCGCACGTCGGCTTCGCCGAGGGCATCCTGGTGGCGGAGCGTCTGGCCGGTCTGAAGACCGTCCCGATCGACTACGACGGTGTCCCCCGGGTCACGTACTGCCACCCGGAGGTCGCCTCCGTGGGCATCACCGAGGCCAAGGCCAAGGAGATCTACGGCGCGGACAAGGTCGTCGCTCTGAAGTACAACCTCGCGGGCAACGGCAGGAGCAAGATCCTGAACACCTCGGGCGAGATCAAGCTCGTCCAGGTCAAGGACGGTGCCGTGGTCGGCGTCCACATGGTCGGCGACCGCATGGGCGAGCAGGTCGGTGAGGCCCAGCTGATCTACAACTGGGAGGCGCTGCCCGCGGAGGTCGCCCAGCTCATCCACGCCCACCCGACGCAGAACGAGGCGCTCGGCGAGGCCCACCTGGCCCTGGCCGGCAAGCCGCTGCACGCGCACGACTGACCCTCGGTCGACGAACGCGACGACTCAGACTTCCGCAATTCGTAAGGAGCAACCGAAACCATGGCGGTTTCCGTAACCCTTCCGGCGCTCGGCGAGAGCGTCACCGAGGGCACTGTCACCCGCTGGCTGAAGGCCGAGGGCGAGCGCGTCGAGGCCGACGAGCCGCTGCTCGAGGTCTCGACCGACAAGGTCGACACCGAGATCCCCTCGCCCGCCGCCGGTGTCCTCGCCTCCATCAAGGTCGCCGAGGACGAGACCGTTGAGGTCGGCGCCGAGCTGGCCGTCATCGACGACGGCAGCGGCGCGCCCGCGGCCGCCCCGGCCCCCGCCGCCGAGCCCGCCCCGGCCGCCGAGCCGGAGCCGGCCCCGCAGGCCGCCGCCCCGTCCACCGAGCAGGCAGCCCCGGCGCCCGCTCCCACCGCCGAGGCCGCGTCCGGCGGCGGCTCCGCCGAGGGCACGGACGTCGTCCTGCCCGCGCTCGGCGAGTCCGTCACCGAGGGCACCGTCACCCGCTGGCTGAAGTCGGTCGGCGACTCCGTCGAGGCCGACGAGCCGCTGCTGGAGGTCTCCACGGACAAGGTCGACACCGAGATCCCGGCGCCCACCTCCGGTGTGCTGCTCGAGATCACGGTCGGCGAGGACGAGACCGCCGAGGTCGGCGCCAAGCTCGCCGTCATCGGCGCCCCCGGTGCCGCCCCGGCCGCCGCTCCGGCTCCGGCCGCCCCGGCTCCGGCGCCCGCCGCCGCTGCCCCGGCCCCGGCCGCCCCCGCGGCTCCGACGCCCGCTCCGGCCCCTGCGCCCGCAGCCCCGGCCGCGCCCGCCCCGGCTCCGGCCCAGGCC